>CAZQOI010000016.1:38557-44769 GCA_964594905.1 uncultured Granulosicoccaceae bacterium | reverse complement strand
CAATGAATCCGGGGGCGAACAGCATGATTAGCAACGGGCTCAGCATCACGCCGAGAGTGCTGATGATCAGCAGGATAAGTGTTAGCGTGCCTGACACATGTGCGGCCAAGTCCAGCAGGGCCTCACGGCTTTTTGTCTCGCGATATTCTGTGAATACCGGGACGAAAGCCTGCGCAAAAGCGCCCTCGGCGAATAATCGGCGTAGAAAATTCGGAATCTTGAAAGCGACGAGAAAGACGTCGGTGGTAGCACCTGCGCCGAATACGATGGCCAGCACCTGATCGCGAATAAATCCGAGAACCCGCGACAACAGTGTCATGATGCCCACAATACTGCCGCTGCGGACAAGGTTCTGGCTAGACACGGCTCCCCCAGCATTGACTCAGCGGAAGCAGCAGCCCATAATTGTGGGCTGCCTGAAATGACGACTTCATTGACGGCATCCTGTTGTCAGCTGATGATGAGTCAGCAGCCCAGTAGTGGCGAAGTAAGTGAACTTGATCAGAAATCTGATCAGCAAACATAGAGAAGTTAGAGGATAGTCCGTGGCCAATACCGCACAAGCGCGTAAGCGAGTTCGTCAAGCCGAGAAAAGCCGTCAGCGCAATGCCAGCCAGCGTTCGATGATGCGTACCAAGGTCAAGCGTGTGTTCACCGCAATTGCCGAAGGTGACAAATCTGTCGCTGAAGCAGCGCTCAAGGACGCTGTACCTGTTCTTGATCACATGGCTCGTAAGGGCTTGATCCACAAGAACAAGGCCGCTCGTTACAAGAGCCGTTTCAACAGTCAGGTTCGCGCTCTTTAAGTTCGAGGCAGAATCTTTCATCAGCGCACGATAATCATGTTATCCCGGTGAATCAGTTCTGGTTCACCGGAAAACCCCAGAATTTCCTCGATCTTCTCACTCGATTTGCCGAGTAAACGGCGGGTGTCCGCGATGCTGTAATTGCTTAAGCCCCGCGCTATCTCCTCGCCGCGTTGGTCAACACAGGCGACAAGATCACCACGCAGGAATTCACCCTTGCACGCTGTTACACCGACGGCAAGCAGGCTTGACCCTTTGTCTGTAAGCATGCGACAAGCCCCATCATCTAGCGTCAAAGTGCCTTTTGCGCGCAATTGATCGGCGAGCCAGCGCTTGCGAGCATCTCTTGGTTTTCTATCGCTTGTAAGCATCGTACCTAGCGCAACGCCTTCGGCCAGTTTCTTCAAGACATCGGGTTCCCTGCCATCGGCAATGACCGTGGTTGTTCCCGTTTGGGCCGCGCGTTCTGCCGCGAGAATTTTGGTACGCATACCACCGCTACCGAGCGTCGTACCACTTGGCCCCGCCAGATTCAGCACAGATGGATCACTTGCGTTAGCTCTTTCAAGCAAGGTTGCATGCGGATTGCTGCGCGGATCGGCGCTGAACAAACCTTGTTGATCAGTGAGCAGTACCAACACATCTGCGTCAATCAGGTTGGCCACCTGCGCGCCCAAGGTGTCATTGTCGCCAAGGCGAATCTCGTCAGTGGTTACCGTGTCGTTTTCATTCACGATAGGCAAGACGCCATGTTTGAATAGTGTTGAAAGCGTTGCCCGAGCATTAAGATACCGTTGACGATTGGCAAGATCCTCGTGGGTCAGTAAAATCTGTGCAGTCAGTTTGTTATAACGTTCGAAGCCGGTTTCATAAGCGCGAATCAAACCCATCTGACCAACAGCAGCAGCAGCTTGCAGTTCGTGGATAGCAGTTGGTCGTTGACTCAAGCCTAACCGGGCTATGCCTTCTGCAATCGAGCCGCTTGAAACGAGGATGATCTCTCGATTGTCGTCCATCAACGCAGCTATCTGCGTGGTCCATTGATCGATGATGTGGTGATCTAAACCAGCGCCATCATCGGTCAACAACGATGAACCTACTTTTATTACCCAACGCTTTGCGCTACGCAGGCGTGTCCGTAACATGACCTCAGGCATCGCTTGAGTCTTGGTCATCAGATCGATTCTGGGTGGCAACACGAGCTGCCGCTTCACGCTCCGCTTTTAGCGCTTCTTTTCGAGAGGCCTCTTCAGCTTCTTCACGCAGTAGTTCAAGTCGCGACATTATGTTTGCCGCAAGTTGTTCTGTACCTGCACCACTCACAGCGGATACGCGGTAAACCGGACCAGTCCATTCGAGCTTACCTTCAAGTGCTTCAACGATGGCATCGCAATGTGCATCGACTTCATCAGCTGGTAATAGATCTGATTTGTTAAGCACTAACCAGCGTTCCTTGTCGTACAAGGTCTCGCTGTGTTTTTTCAATTCAGCAACGATGCTTAGGGCACCCGCAACAGGATCTGATTGGTCTATGGGTGCGATGTCTATCAAGTGCAACAACAAACGTGTGCGACTCAAATGCTTTAAAAAACGTACACCCAGACCGTGACCCTCTGCAGCGCCTTCGATCAAACCCGGGATGTCAGCCATGACAAAACTACGATGTGCTTCGATGCTGACAACACCGAGGTTAGGATGCAATGTTGTGAATGGGTAGTCAGCGACTTTAGGACGAGCCGAAGAAAGCTGACGAATCAGTGTTGATTTACCAGCATTGGGCAAACCCAAGAGGCCAACGTCAGCAAGTACACGAAGCTCTAATTTCAATTCACGACGCTCGCCCTTGGTACCGTCGGTTGTTTTGCGCGGCGCTTGATTGGTTGAACTTTTGTAGCGTGCGTTACCGAGTCCGTGCCAACCACCCTTGGCAACCAGTAGTCGCTCTCCGGCCTCCTTTAAATCAGCCACCAGCTGCCCGTTTTGCCGGTCTCTGGCGATGGTGCCAACCGGAACCAGGACGATGATGTCATCGCCACCGGCGCCCGAGCAATTTCGTCCGCTGCCGTTTTCGCCACGTTTGGCCATATAGGTGCGTTGGTGACGAAAGTCCGCCAGGGTATTGAGATTGTCTGTGGCTTCCAGATACACGCTACCACCGTCGCCGCCGTCGCCGCCATCTGGGCCACCACGTGGGATGTACTTCTCACGGCGGAAGCTCATGCATCCATTACCGCCGTCGCCAGCGATGACATTGATGCGAGCTTCATCTACAAATTTCACGATAAGAGACCGTTCAGGGTGGCACGATCCGGGAACTGCGGAACGCGGCAAAGTTTAGCGGAATTCGAGGTGTAACACTGTCTGAATGACTGTTAATAACAACACCCATAAGCTCGCTTTGTTCCCGCTTTGTGACCACCATGGCGCTTTGCGAGAGGCTTTGCGATCTACTGCAGAGTCACATGAGTCTGGTGAACAGACCCGTAGCGATGCTGTATTTCTCGCCTGGATGCTCAGCGTGCCCTCAGGGGTTGATGCCATAGGGGCTGCCAAGGCCATACTGCTCGTCGCACGCACCCAACTCGGGGATTCGGCGACTTCCTACCAGCGCGAGCTAATGGACTCGCTAGTAGATTATGTAGAAAATGGCGGTCGCTTGCCAATGTCAAAGCGTCTGCCGAGCATTCTTAGAAATCGCAATTACAAGCGACGGCGTGAGACTGTTGGTCTCAAACATGAAAGACGCGAATAGTCGAGTGTTGTCATACCGCTATATCGGCGGCTAAGTAAGCACGACAAGCGATTAAATGGGGCGCTGTCCCGAGTTTATCTGGGTGACAGAACCTGTCAGCGGATCAAATAAAGCTTAATTTGCAGCAGCAGGGACGATATCGACGAACTTGCGATTGTTGGCACCACGGGTGCTGAACGACACGACGCCATCTGATTTGGCGAAAATAGTGTGGTCTTTGCCAACGCCTGCATTAACACCAGCATGGAAGCGCGTACCGCGCTGGCGCACAATGATATTGCCGGCCAGCACTTCTTCGCCACCGAACTTCTTGACGCCAAGACGTTTGGATTCCGAATCGCGACCGTTGCGAGTACTACCGCCTGCTTTTTTGTGTGCCATGACTATTTCTACCTTGTTCTGTTGCTCGTACTATCTACGCCTGAGGTGAATCAACCCAAGTGTAATTACCCGGCGATATCGGCGTTAATGCCGGTGATCTCGAGCTCTGTGTAATTTTGACGGTGACCTGCTTGCTTGCGGTGGTGCTTACGTCGACGAAATTTGATGATTTTTACCTTGTCGCCACGTCCATGAGCGATGACCTTGGCTTGAACTGATGCATTGGCGACTGTAGGCTCACCAACAGTTACAGAATCACCCGAACCTACGAGCAAGACCTCAGCCAATTGAACCTCGTCTCCGGATTCGGCCATCAGGGATTCAACTTTGAGTCGATCACCTTCGCTGACCCGATACTGCTTTCCACCGGTCTTGACTACCGCGTACATTGCTACGTTCCTGAAAAGTCGAGGCAGGCCCTCGAAACAGGAAGGCACCACCAAACACGGCTCTTTGCCGCGAAAAGCCCACTAGCATAGCGCCCGACCATCACAGAGTCAATCATCTGGGCAAATTGAGTCATGGCCCGGCTGGAATAGCTCATTTACGTCAAATTCACTGTTGGAGTGAAACTATTTCGTTGAAAACCTGTAAAACAATGGTAATGAATTCAAGAAACACCTGATTAACTGCCGTGACAGAATCTGCGACTCTCGCCCAACCCGGCGCCATGACAATTACTGAGGCGAGTGCCTTAATTTCAGACGGCATGGCAGCCGTCGACACTCTGATCCGTACGAGTCTCAGCTCGGATGTGGCCCTCATAAATCAGCTGTCCAACTACATTATTGCCAGTGGCGGTAAACGACTTCGCCCTCAATTGGTGCTACTTGCCAACAAGGCGGCTGCACTCATGGGCCAAACGCCGAACAATCAGCATCCGGTTACGGTCGCGGCGATCATTGAATTTATTCACACAGCCACCTTGCTGCATGATGATGTGGTTGATGCCTCGGACCTACGTCGTGGTGCGGATACAGCTAATGCCATTTGGGGTAACGAAGCTGCGGTCTTGGTTGGGGATTTTCTCTATTCGCGCTCTTTCGAGATGATGATTGATGTGCAGAGCATGGAGGTCATGAGTATTCTCGCTTCGACAACCAATCGCATTGCCGAAGGTGAGGTCATGCAGTTGATGAACGTGCGCGAACCTGATTTAACTGAGGCTCGCTATATCGAAGTCATTCAAGCCAAGACAGCACGTTTATTTCAAGCCGCTACCGAACTTGGTGGAGTGTTGGCGGATGTCAGTGGCGAATGTCGCAAAGCCTTAGCTGACTATGGGATGCACCTGGGCACAGCGTTTCAAATCGCTGATGATGTTCTTGATTATCAAAGCGACAGTGACGCTATCGGAAAAAACGTGGGTGATGACTTGGCAGAAGGCAAGACAACCTTACCCCTGATCTATGCGATGCGCGATGGTAATGACAAGCAGCGACAGTTGGTTTCTGATGCGATTCGAAACGCGGATATAAACGCTCTGGATGATGTCTTGGTAGTTATTAACGAGACGGGAGCACTAGAGCTCTCAATGGTTCGTGCTAGTGCTAGCGCAGTAGCGGCTATCGACTCACTACAAGCCATTACGCCTTCACCGTATCGTGATGCACTTGAGTGTATCGCCGAATACTCGTTTAGCCGAACGCTATAAGACTCAGGCGATAGCTGAATTACGCGGCTGTTGAGTTGCAGGCTTTAAACAAATTTTGTCGCTGTGTCCGTGCAATCAATATGATGCAAAAAACGGATAGCAACCAACCACCGAAACTTCCACCAGCGCTCCCGCCACTGCTGGCATCACTACCGCTGGCATCGTTTGACGGCAATCTCGCGACAGCAGAGCTGGCAGCTTGCAGAATATTGAGCGCAGCCCGATTGTCCAGATCGTTGGCATCCACAAAATTCTCAGTAATCAATTGTGTAACGACTTGTTGATTGTCGAAATTTTCGAGTACGGCAAGCACTGATACGAAGTCTTGCCCACCAGCATCGATTGAACCGTGACTGCATAAGAGGTCCGTATCGACAACTGTGCAGCCAGCTGGCGCACCACTGAGTAGTGTATTGGATGGAAAAGACGTTATCGAGCGTATTCCGCTTGCTGTACGAGTCAGATCCGGATTGTTGATCAGTACCGCGACGCGACGTTCAAGAGGTGCGTCAAGAAGACTGGATGTTAGCGAAACATTGATATCGATATTTTCGAAAAAACAGCTCTTCTCTAGCGTAGGTAAGACGCGGCGTAAGCTACAAGAAGAAAATTCCGTACC
>CAZQOI010000016.1:0-38457 GCA_964594905.1 uncultured Granulosicoccaceae bacterium | reverse complement strand
TTGCACCAAGGTTGTGAGCAATCTCATGAGCGGTGAGCAGCATGTCGAATGGAAAGGGTGTGGACATGCTGACGTCATAACCATCATTACGGCAGGCGGTATCGATCCAGCCAAGTCCAATAACTTGCATCGGATCTTGATGGCCACTGAATAGATGCACCAGAGCAAGATTACGAGGTAGCTCGGCATCGGCAAGTCTGATTGAGCGGAAAGATGCAAGCAGTTCGCTAACGCTGCCGTTTTGCTCTCGGATTGGATCGTTGCTTGGGTCGTTGTACTCACGGATGTTGTCAACAATCAGTGCGAGTCCGAACTGAGCTTGATACAAGCCATCAACACCGTTAATGATCGTCAAGGCCTGGGCGAGGCCACGACCATCGTGGTATTCGTTGAAGCGACTGTCTATTGCTATGCCGATGTGTGCTGCCCGTGTTACCGCTTGTGCAATGTTTGCGCGTGGCTGCAACCTGTCTTTAAACAGAACTTCACGATTTCCGAGCTGTGTTAGTTGATAGTGTCCGTTACCAGAATTTTGTGAGTCTGATGTTGTACTTTCAGCTGATCTGTGCAGCCGATAGAGTTGCTTATCGCGTTCAATGAACCCGTCATAGCTTAACAAGCCATCAACATTGGTTTGGGTCAGACGAACCCATGAGCCATTGCTGCCTTTAACTGTGCCTTTAAGAAAACGCGGAATATTATTTAAGGCTCGTTGTAAGGTCGCTGTGTTGCCAAGTAATTCGCTCTCTTGTAATGCAAGATGCCAGTTGTTGTTTGCGGTAGTAAATGTGATTTCGCTTTGATCACTCGGGTTTTTTATCGACGAAGTTGTGTCTGACGTTATGGTTATCGTCTGCGATGTAATTCCATAGGCAGACGTTACAAGCTGGTTCTCAGCATGACCGATCGATAAACGAGTTTCCGCAGTTGCTGACGTAAAAACCAGCACGGCGAAGATGGCCGTCCAGCATAAAGCTGGCGGACGCACTCGTGGCTTGGATTTTTTACTATGAAAAAACGTAGACAGCATCCACCTAGTGTATCAGTGCGACCTGACGACTTCTGTATCTAACAGATTATTCTGTGGCCTGATCGAGCGTAGTGCCGGCATCCACATAGCGTGATTCGCCAGGCTGTAGGCCCTTGAGTTCAAACTGACCGATATGCGTGCGAACCAGCCGTAATGTGGGGTAGCCGGCAGCGGCCGTCATACGCCTAATCTGTCGATTGCGTCCTTCTGTGATACCTATCTCTATCCAGCTGGTAGGGATCGCTTTACGAAATCGCACAGGTGGATCACGAGGCCATAGCCATGCAGGTGGCTCAAGCTTTTTTGCGAAGCTGGCTTGCGCGTTTCCATCTTTCAATGTCACGCCATTTTTTAACTGCTCAAGAGCGGATGCTTCAATGTCCCCATCCACTTGTACCAGATAAGTTTTCTCAAGCTTGTAACGAGGGTGACTGATTCGTTGTTGTAATTTTCCGTCATTGGTTAATAGCAAAAGACCTTCGCTATCCCGGTCAAGTCGTCCCGCCGCGTAGTAACCAGGTGCGTCAATATAGTTGGCGAGCGTGTCGCGACTATCCTGATCAGTGAACTGACACAAGACATTGAAAGGTTTGTTGAACAGCAATAAACGTGGCAAGGGTGCTGCGCCTCTAGTCACGTTACTTTTGGTCTCGCTACCCTGGCGGCCAAAGACGCCGCGTTTTTCTCGGTGAAGCCTATGGTAAATAATCGCTCAGCAATGAGCTCGCGAGTCACTGGCTCGCGCTGCAGATCTTCAAGCGAGCTTGATATTCTTTCGTCGTAAATTAAACCGGTTAATTTGCGGGCAAGAAAAATATCTTCCTTATGTTCGTAGAGCAATCTACTAACGCGCGGCGCTCCGCGGAAACCCATCATCGCGACATCACCAAGGTTATCCAATAACTTTTCAATCGACTCCCATTTGACCAATAACCTTGCAGCGGTTGTCGGTCCGACACCTGGCACGCCTGGGATGTTGTCACTCTTGTCGCCAGCCAAGGCAAGCCAGTCAGGAATTTGATCGGGACGTATCTTGAATCGTTTGATCAGGTCATCAAAACTCATGCGTAATTGCTTGCCTAAATTCCAATAGGTGTCGCGTGGTGTGATGAACTGGGCCAGGTCCTTGTCACCAGTGACTATCGTGACTGGCATGGACACAGCGTTTGCGAGTTCTGCAAACTGCCCGATAATATCGTCTGCCTCTACCCGTGAGCTGCCTTGAGCAAAGATGCCCATGGCTGTGGAAACTTGTTTGCACAAATCAAACTGTGGGGCGAGCTCAGCCGGTGCTGGTGGACGATCAGCCTTGTACTGCGGATAGATCGTATTGCGGATGCCTTTGCGGAAACATTCATCAAAGGCGCACACCATATGCGAGGGCTGGGCATGCTCTAAAACATCTGCCAAGGTGTTTGCAAATCCCATAACCGCATTGGCAGGCTTGCCGAACCGGTCTGTGACCGATAACGGCATGCTTTGCCAACCGCGAAAAATATAGATACTGGAATCGAGCAGAACGAGCATGTTAGTAGTATGCAGTTAATCGAGCAGTATGCGTATATTGAGTGGATGGTGCAGGGTAAGTTTCGGTTTGTTGTTCTGGCCGCCTACCCAGCCGCGTATCTCTACGCGCTTTCCGATGTGTTTGGCGTCAGGTGTCTCGCCTGGCCAGTGATTGCCAAGCGTCGCGCTGACACCATTGCTGAATCGTAGCGTCGGTCCATTGCTTCCAGAATAGATGGCTACTAGCTTGGTTGTCATCAGTTTGAATCCGCGGTCCTGGCGCTTGAGTGCCCGCTGATCGACAAACCAGTCCGATGGCGTGTCCCAAATTCCCAATTCTTCGGCGCGGGCATCTGCTTCGAGTTCAAAATGATGCTTGGCGCAGAGTGTATTTTCGGAAACAGCAACTGCCGTGGCGTGCCCACGTCGAATTAACTCAGACCCAACATTCTGGCGTTTGTAGTTAAGCACATGTGCCAGGCGGCGCCCATGTTGATCATGGCTTTCGGGACCTTCGATCAAGGTAATGGGTTGGTTTCCAATTAGTTCTTGCAAGGTTTCGGTGGCCATACGTGCACGTGCCCTTGAGGATCGCGAAGATGAATTGAGCTCCAAAGTATTGATGCCAATTATCCGCACGCGCTGTCCACCTTCGAGCACGAGTGTGTCGCCGTCGGTCACTCTGGCGACGGTAGCGCGTTCTGAAGCTCTGTCCGCAATGCACTCAGCTAATAGTGATTCGCGGGCATCTACTGCTTGACTAGGCGACCAAATAGCCAGCCACAGAGTAAGAACAGCTACGCCAGCAATGTAGGGGCGGAAAAGACGAAAAGAGAAAGATGACACGAAAAAGGCGCCACTATTGGCGCCCTCTGATGTCGAACGTGAAGGCACGATCCGTGTGCCGCCATGCGCCTTATTTGGCGCCGTAGCGTCTACGGAACTTGTCGACCTGGCCAGCGGTATCCATGACTTTCTGCTTACCGGTGTAGAAAGGGTGGCAGGCGGAGCAGACTTCGATACTGAGGTCGCGTCCAGCGGTGGAGCCTGTTTCGAAGGTATTACCGCAGCTGCAGGTGACGGTGATCTGTTTGTACTCTGGGTGTATTTCCGGTTTCATGGTTCTCTCCGGGTTTCCCGGGACAAAAAAATAGGAAAGGGATACTAGGGCCGTACTCGACAAATTGCAAGCCTCGGCGTCAAGCAGTGGTCTGTTTCGCCGCTAGTTTCGCTTATATCCACGAAGGTTTCCTACGGGTCCGCCCATGCTTTGGCGAATTGTTGGCAAGCTGCTCTTCAAGGCCACAGTGCCACTTCTACTGGTTCTAGGTGTCCTCAGTTACGGTCATTACCTGCGAGGCGGCGACCCGGGCGCACTATGGAAAGGTGTCGCAGACTCGGGCGCATCCCGGTTTTTGGGTGCCTTGAACGGTACTTTGGATGGTGCGAAGCGGGAGGTGGGGGCTGCAGTGGCGTCTATGCGTTCTGATTCGGCAGAGGGCGAAGCTGGTGAGAAGTCCGAGGTTTTCACCTGGCAGGATGCCGACGGGGTTACCCACTTCAGTCAGACCGCGCCGGTCGGGGTGTCAGCGCGCTCAGTGACCGTGGACCCAAATGTCAATGTCATCGCGCCGGTACGGCGCACCGTGTCTGAAACGGCCCCTGGATCAGATACCAGCGGGTTCGTGCGGGACACGGACACTAGTTCGGATGATCTTCGAGAGATTGGTGGCATGCCCGGTATCGCGGGTCAGTTGCCAAACCTGGGTAGTGCTAGTCCAGGAGGTGCTGAGTTGGACAACCCCACTGCGGCACAGCGACAACTAATGAAGCTGTTACAACAAACACCGCATTAATCCGAATTCGGCAGAGGGTTAAGTTTGATTATCGGGTAGCGATGAACATCTGACGGATTCAATTCAGATTCATCGACGGGTAGGAAAAGCTGCAACATCTCATTTAGCCAGTTCAATCCCAACTCAGTGGGATGCAATTGCAAACCCTGCTGCGCTAACCATCCTTTTTTTATCGCGGAGTCTATTGCCGCATGCCATGGATCTATGGCGACACCTGTGTGCTTATGAAATAGCGGCAATGGAAATCCGTCTACAAGTCGCAGGGCATTCATCATGAATTCCAGCCCGGTGTCTGAAAACGAGATCTCCGTTTCGCCGCCGATACGATCGGCGCTCGACGTGGCATCAAGATAACGGTTCGGGTGCTTGTGTTTCCAGCGGCGAACTATTCTGCCGTCATTTGCAAAACTGATCTTGCCATGAGCGCCAGCACCAATGCCCAGGTAGTCACCAAACTGCCAATAATTAAGGTTGTGCTGACTGCGACTACCGCTGCGCGCATAGGCGGATACTTCATAGCGCTCGTATCCATGCGTGGATAATAATTCGACGATGGAATCTTGCATATCGCACTTGGCATCTTCATCTGGTAGTGCGGGTGGGTACTTGGCGAATAGTGTGTTCGGTTCCAGTGTCAGTTCGTAACACGATATATGTGAAGGCTCGAATTCAATCGCTTGTTGCACGTCCTTAAGTGCTGCATCAGTTGATTGGCCGGGCAAAGCAAACATGATATCGAGATTGATTTCGTTAAAACCGGCTTGCTTTGCTATACCCACTGCAGCTGCAGCTTCAGATGCACAATGGACACGCCCGAGTTTTTCCAACGAGGTATCATTAAAGCTTTGTATGCCAATGGACAAGCGATTGATACCTGCTTCGCGATAGGCGCTGAATCGTGCTTGTTCAAAGCTTCCGGGGTTTGCTTCCAGCGTCACTTCAGCTGTTGGTGCAAGCCCAGTAAGCGCCCGGATACCCGACATGAGTTTGTCTATGGCTTGACTGCTGAATAGGCTTGGTGTTCCACCGCCTATAAAGACACTTGAAACAGAGCGCCCCCAGACATCTGGTATCTCGCCAGCTAGATCATCAAGCAGCGCATCGATGTAGGCATCTTCAGGAATCTCACCTTTGTGTTCATGTGAATTGAAGTCGCAATAGGGGCACTTCTTTTCACACCAAGGTAAGTGCACGTACAAGCCAAGTGGCGGTAACTCTGTGAATGATCGCGAAGTTGTTGCCATGCTGTGGTCTTGTGCGTTCTATCCTTGCAAATTAACTGTCGATGAAAGCTTCGAAGAACTAGGCGCTATAAATCGTTTTCAATCGCTCAAGCATTTTTGCTACCGCCTTACCGCGATGACTAAGACGGTTCTTGTCGCTTTTGGCAAGAGTCGACGCAGCGGTGTTAGTGTCGTGGTTGCAAAACACAGGATCATAACCAAAGCCACCATCGACTTCTGCTACACGCAGTATATGCCCCTCCCAAGTCGCCTCGGTAATCAATGGTGATGGATCCTCGGGATGTCGGAGATACACGACAACACTACGAAAGCGTGCAGTACGGTTTGCATCGTCAACATCGGCCAGTTGCTCAAGCAGAAATTCATAGTTCGCGACGTCACCACTGCCACGACCATGACGTTCCGCATGGCGAGCTGAGTACAAACCGGGAGCGCCTTTAAGTACGTCAACTTCAAGGCCTGAATCATCAGCGATTGCAGGAAGTGCGGATTCGATACAGGCGTGACGTGCTTTAAGCAGTGCATTTTCAACAAATGTGGTGGCCGTTTCTTCCACTGATTCGATGCCAAACTCACCTTGAGCAACAACCGACGCACCAATTGGGGCAAGCAGATCGTTCAGTTCCTTGATCTTGCCTGCGTTGCCACTTGCGAACACGATAGACGTGTTTGCTGAATTGGTGTCGACGTTCAAGCCAGCCCCCTAAGCGTTTTTCAAGGCAGCGGTTTGCGCCGCAATAAGGTCCTTGATACCACCTCGTCCCAGTGACAACATTTGCTCAAGTTCATCGTCTCGAAACGCGTGGCCTTCTGCGGTGCCTTGAATTTCGATAAAACCGCCAGCTTCGTTCATGACGATATTCATATCGGTCTCGGCACTTGAATCCTCTGCGTAGTCAAGATCCAACACTGCTTGGCCTTCAAAAATTCCTACCGATATTGCGGCGATCATACCGTGCAATGGATTGCGTTTGATTTTGTCTTCGTCCAATAACTGTTGCATGGCATCACTTAAAGCGACAAAGGCGCCTGTAATGGATGCGGTACGTGTTCCGCCATCCGCTTGCAAGACATCACAATCAACGGTGACTGTGCGTTCGCCCAAGGCGTCAAGATCTATTGCCGCGCGTAACGACCTTCCGATCAGACGTTGTATCTCCTGCGTACGTCCGGATTGTTTGCCAGCTGCTGCCTCGCGTCGAACCCGTGAATGCGTCGATCCCGGTAACATGCCGTACTCGGCCGTCACCCAACCACTTCCTGTACCCTTTAGCCAAGGTGGGGTTCGGTTGTCGACGGATGCCGTGCACAGGACCTTTGTGTCGCCCATCTCGATCAGCGTCGAGCCAGCTGCGTGCTTGGTGTATCGTCGCGTAATCTTGATGGCACGAAGTTCATCGTTCGCTCTGCCGCTGGGTCGCATGTCTGTATAGGTGGTTCAGGTTTGGGCGGCAGAGTATACCCCCTTGCTGTCGCAAGGCTAGAGGAGAATTCCTAATGCTACGTAGCATGACCGCCTTCGGTCGATACGAGGCTGATTCAGAATTTGGTGTACTTAGCTGGGAATTACGCTCGGTAAACCATCGTTATCTGGATGTATCGGTTCGCTTACCAGAAGAATTACGCGTTATTGAAGCTGAAGTGCGCAAGCGTCTGGGCAATGTAGTTCATCGCGGCAAGGTCGAAGCGAGTTTGCGGCTGCGAGCCTCGTCAACAGATGCTGCAGGCTTGCATCTGAATGAAGCGCTGCTTAGCAACGTCGCGACTGCGGCGACTGCGGCTGCCAGACTCACTGACGTGCCGGCGGCTATTGATCCTTTGCGGTTATTGCAATGGCCGGGCGTATTGACGCAGCCAGCGGGAAGCGCCGAAACCCTTCGTAATAATACGCTGGATGCTTTCGACACGGCGCTGCAGGATTTTCTCGCGACACGTGAGCGTGAGGGCGAACTGACAGCAAGCCTTTTGTCCGACCGTGCATCTGCAATATCCAATGAGCTTGTGCAGGTGCGAAAGATCCGGCCAAGTGTGCTCGCTCGGCAAAAAGAACGTCTGTTAGCGAAGCTTGCTGAGCTGGATATCGAACATGATGCAGGAAGGGCTGAGCAGGAAATGATTTACGTTGCGCAGCGACTCGACGTTGATGAGGAACTGGATCGGCTTGAAAATCATATTGCTGAATTGGGCAAGGTGCTCAAACGCAAGGAGCCAGTTGGACGGCGTCTGGATTTTTTGATGCAGGAGTTTAATCGAGAGGCCAATACACTCGGTTCCAAGTCTAACGATAGTGATACAACAGGTGCCAGCGTTGAGATAAAAGTATTGATCGAACAGATGCGTGAGCAGGTGCAGAACATTGAGTAAGCGTATGTCCTTGAATGATGATGCTCGTAAACGCGATGAAGCTGCCTTGGCAAAACTTGAAGACCCGAGCGCTGTTGTACGTATATCCGATAAAAAATTCAAATCAACACCGACAGGGTCAAGTGCCAAACGCTTTCATATGCCGGAAGTTGAAGTAACGCCTGGTGATTACCTACCGGGTAAGAGAAATCCAATTCATTCCATACTTACCGCTTTGCCAGTGTTGATGTTGTTAGCTGGGTTGTACTACTTCTATAGTGGCGAGTCAGCGCAAACCGAAGCTGCTCCAATTCTCGCTGAATCTGTTGCAGTGCAAGGCAGCTTCAGTGGGCTGTCTGAAATTAAATCAGGCTCTAATGGTCAGCATTTTCTGTGGTTGGCTAATGCAACACGTAAGCGGGGAATACGAATTCAGCTGAGCGAAGTTGCCATATTCGCCGATATGGAACGCGGTTTGCCCATGCAGATTGATATGGCTCCGACGGTATCTGGGTCGTCTACCTATTGGGCTTGGCGTGTCACCGTTAACGGTGAGCTTGTACTTGAGCGTGAGACCCGAGAAAATAATTAGCCAATTTTTGTAGCTAACTTTGTGGCTTAGTTTTGTGGCTTAGCTTGCGTTTGAGAGTTATCACCACTCGTAAGCCCGGATTGTTGTCTTCCAATTTGAGCGTAGCTGAGTGCAGACGCACAACGGCTTGTACCAGACTTAAGCCGAGTCCATTGCCTGGAGAATTCCGTTCATTTTCAAGCCGGACAAATCGTTCGAATACACGTTCACGTTCTTCGGCAGGAATGCCTGGGCCATTGTCGCTGACAGTGATGGTGAACAGCTCATCGTTGCCTTTAACACTGAGTGATACGACACCTGGATGCGTTGTGTACTTGATGGCGTTGTCGAGTAGATTGGTAATCGCCTGCCCAATTAAGTGGCGGTTGCAGTGAAAGGTCGGGTTGTCCTGAATATCAGCCACAAAATCAAGACTCTCTTCTTCCTCGGCCACGGCTTCGTACAGTTCACAGAGTTCGTTGGCCAGGTCTCCTATTCGAGTCTCTGTCCATTGCGATGAATCGATACCAGCTTCGAGTCGTGCGATGCTAAGCATGGCGTTGAAGGTTTGGATCAAACTATCAGCATCACCGATTGCTTCGTCCATTACTTCGCGATAGTTTTCCGCGTCACGCTCTTCAAGCAAGGTAACTTCGAGCCGGTTACGCAAACGTGTCAGTGGGCTACGTAAATCATGCGCAACATTGTTGGTGACTTGTTGCATGCTCTTCATCAGATCCTCAATTTTGTTAAGCATCTGGTTCAGCTTGGTTGCGATCTCGTCAAATTCGTCGTCGCGTGCTGTGACTGATAAGCGCTGCGACAAGTCACCACTCATGATTTCGGACGCAGTTCGGCTAACCGAATCGATACGTCTGAGTACGCTAGTGCCGATCCACACACCGCCTATTAAGGAAAACAGCAGCGTCAGTAGGGTCGCACCGGCGACTAATGCAAAGGTGTGATCGAGCAATGCTTTTTCATCGCTGATTTCGTGACCGATAGTGAGCTTCAGGCCATTAGATAATTGCGTTTCGGCTACCCGAACCGGATTGAATGCACGTGGGCTGCCTGGCGGTAGATCCGCGACATCGCCCATATTGCGAGTGGTATGAGAGCGGACTGACTTGAGTCTTATCGGTAAGTCTTCGTCTGATTGTGCATCCCCTGTATTGCTGCCAGCTTCACTATTTGCGAGGTAGTAAAACCTGCCATAGGTATCGATCTGGTTTCGACGCTGAATCGCTTCCAGTAGCTCAGGGAGTGCGCCCGACTTGTAGAGATTAATCAGATAGTCGGTTTCGAGGCGTAAACGGGCATCGACCTGAGATTCGATCTGGTCACGCGTTGACCAGTAAATAAAGCCAAGAGTCGCTGCTGACAAGGCACTGAACAAGGTCGCGTAGATCAGCGCCAGGCGAAATGCTGAGGTGCGGAACAGCCGCCTGCGATCAAAGCTCCGAATCACTCCTCGTCGTTCGTAGGACACAGGGACGATCTTATGCCGACGTTCAGTACCTGAATAGTCAGGTGTCGGTTGATCGTTGTGATGAATGACCGAGCTCATCTCTCAAGTGTAGCCTCTCTCGGCGTTCGAATACGAATCTCAAGTCCACAGCTTAAACTACAAGAGGCCCACAGTACGGCCACCTAAGGGTGATGTACTGGGGCCTCTTATTTTTTATTCCAAGGCTAAGGTGCCAATGGTTCAGGAGGCTTCGACGCTGCTCGCGACTTGCTGCAACTTGTAGCCCGCTCCGCGAACGGTGTGTAGAAGCGGCGTATCGAAGTCCTTGTCAATCTTGCTGCGCAGACGACTGATCTGCACATCAATTACATTGGTTTGTGGATCAAAGTGGTAGTCCCAAACATTCTCAAGCAGCATGCTTCTGGTCACGACTTGTCCGGTGTGCTGCATAAGATACTCAAGCAGTCTGAATTCTCGCGGTTGCAAATTAATGCTGCGTCCGGAGCGGGTGACCTTGTGTTTAATCAAATCAAGGGTCAGGTCACCAACATGTAACACCGTTCCTTGAACGCCTGATTGTGCACGACGAGTCAGCGCTTGCAATCGCGCAGTGAGTTCACTTAATTGATATGGCTTGGTGAGATAGTCATCACCACCCGCCTTCAGTCCAGTGACGCGTTCGTCAACATCATCCAGTGCGCTGAGAATTAGCACGGGTGTCATGTTGCCCATACGTCGCAGTTCTTCGATGATCGATAGCCCATCTCTTTTAGGCAACATGCGATCGATGATCATAGAGTCATACGCATTGGCTACAGCCAACTGTAAACCCTTGTCACCATCTGCTGCGTGTTCGACGCTGTGGCCTGATTCCGTCAGCCCTTTGACGAGATAAATAGCCGCTTCGGTATCATCTTCGACTAGTAAAATTCGCATTTAACCCCCATGTTTTTTGCAAAGCGTTCGGCGTGCATTGGTAACACTTGTGTAATGCAACATCGAGCGCCTTGAATCGGTCGTACGTGTCGATTCTTCAGGAAACCTATTAACGTGAATACTACGGAGCAACACACCATGAGTACCACCCAAGGCTTGGAACTGCCAACCAGATCAAAGTTCGGTAAACAGCCCACGTCACACAAGACACGTTTATTTTCATTGAACAGAATATATCGAAAGCCTCTTTTTTGGTTGCTTTTACTTCCTTTTCTTGCTGTTACGAAATCCTGGGCCGATTCACTGCCCAATTTCAGCGCACTGGTTCAAGAAGAAGGTGACGCAGTTGTCAAGATCTCGGTTATTTCAGAATCTCAAGTTCCTGTGCGTAGCGGCGGTGGAGGTTTCGATCCTGAGCAGCTACCGGAACAATTTCGTCGTTTTTTCGAGCAGTTTCCGCAAAATCCCGAAACACAACCACGTCGCGGCCAAGGTTTTGGTAGCGGGTTCATCATTTCAAATGATGGCTATGTTGTCACTAATGCTCACGTTGTTAACGGCGCAACTGAAATAAGTGTTGGTTTGCAAGATCGCCGAGAGTTTTCTGCAACTTTAGTAGGAAGCGATGCGGCGAGCGATATTGCTTTGCTTAAACTTGATGCCAAGAATTTGCCAGTAGTAAAAATTGGTGATTCAGATGATTTAACTGTTGGAGAATGGGTGCTTGCCATCGGTTCACCGTTTGGGTTTGAACATACAGCGACTCAGGGGATTGTGTCGGCACTCGCCAGAAGTTTGCCTGACGATACTTATGTACCATTTATTCAAACTGATGTTGCGGTCAACCCAGGCAATTCCGGTGGTCCACTGTTCAACACTGATGGACAAGTTGTTGGTGTTAACTCACAGATCTATTCTCGCTCTGGTGGTTATCAAGGTTTATCCTTTGCAATTCCTATCAATGTTGCGATGTCGATTGCTGAGCAACTTAAAGTCAAGGGTTATGCAACTCGTGGTTGGCTTGGCGTAACCATTCAAGATATCAGTCAAGCCTTGGCAGAGTCTTTTGGTCTCGATAAACCTGAAGGCGCATTGGTTGCACAGGTCAGTGGTAATAGTCCAGCTGATAAAGGTGGTGTACAGAGTGGCGATATCATTCTTGAATTCAACAACAAGGGTGTTCCGTTTTCCAGTGCGTTACCACCACTTGTTGGTTCTGTTCCACCGGGTGAAACAGTTGACCTGGAAGTACTTCGTGACGGCAAAAGAACCACGCTTGAAGTGACTATCGAACCGCTCGAGGGTGATCGACAAGTCAGTGCCATTGAGCCTACTGATCCGATTGACGAATCACGACTGGGTATTGTTGTTGCCGAGATACCAGAAGAAATGCGTATTGAACTTGGTATTGGCAAAGGCGTAATCGTGTCCGAAATCGATCCTGAGGGCGCTGCGGCATTGTCAGGTATTCGCAAGGGGGACGTGATTGAATCCATCAACCGTCGGCCAGTTGAATCAGTCGCATCTTTGTCCAGCATAATCAAGGATGCACCAGAGGGTGACCCTATACCGGTATTGATACGACGTGAAAACGCACCGTTGTTTCTGGCGCTAAATATTCCAGAAAAATAACTGACTCTTAAAGTTTGAGGGAAGGTTTAAGGGTTTTTTTGATGAGCATTCCGGCTGGTGTTAATCGCCAGTCGGATCTCTTTGATAAATACTTTTATGGATCAGCTTTCAGATTGAGAATCTTTTTCAGAATCTGAGCTGACCATGATCTCTTCAAGAGAAAGGCCGGTAAGATTGCTGACAGTACGCCAGATAAACCAGAAAATTGCCAGCATCATGATCATTGATGGCGCAACGATAACTGGATAGCTCAGTAAGCTCATACGCCCAAGCTCTTCATTGAAAGCCGATGAGCCGCTTTCACTTTTCACGATAGCTTTGGCCAGGCCATAGTTCATGATGGCGCTGAAAAAGAAAGTACCCGCCAGAAAATAATTTGCCTGGTTCAAACGATTTTCAAACAGACTGCGATTATTTTTTTTATCGAGGGTCGTCTGTATAAGATCAGTATTCATGATCTCTGGGTTAAACAGAAGTTTACGCACCAGAGGGTAGCCAAGTTTATTGGCAACTATAACGCCTATGCCTATGCACAAGGGTATGGCTGCCTCTTTAACTGCTAGCCATTGTGCATCGATTTTCAATAGTCCAATACCACCAGTGAGAAGTACGCTAACGACCCCAAGCACTGCCATCACATTACGATTACCGTTAACGATTAAGTCATAAAGTCCATAACAGATTGGAAACGCCAGTGCGACAATCAATGCGGTGGTAGGGCCCAGTCTATCCTCACCACTCATTTTCATCAGGATGATTGATGGGATAAGAATACTGACGAGTATGTCTATAAGTGGGCTTGGTTTTTTCTTGGCGCTGGCCTGATTCACGGTGTTGTGCATACAGAGTGTCTGAGATAAGCAGAGTATACTCTGGCTATGAGTCGTTATTCGCCGAATTCAATTAATCCGGACACCGCCTTATGTGTCATCCATTGCGAAGATCTTGGTCGCGAACTTAGCTTTTTCACGGACCAGCTTGGCTTTGTGCTCGATCTTATCTACCCTGCCGACGACCCGCGAGTCGCAGAAATCAGCGGCTTTGGTCTGCGAATACGGCTTGTTCGAGAGAGCAAACCATCGCACTCAGTGTTGGTGATCAAGACTTCAGACGAAATAGGTGCATCGTTGCCACGGCAATCACCCGGTGGCACCACATTGATTTGGGAAAGCGACACCACACCGCTTGAGATTCCGTCAACACAGCATCAGTTTGAAGTGCGCACCTTAAAAGGCAGTGCACCTTGGGTCATAGGCCGTGCTGGTATGCATTATCGTGATCTTATCCCTAGCAGGCTAGGCGGAAGCATCATTGCCTCGCACATTCGTATTCCGGATGGCGGCCCTGTTCCAGATATGGTGCACTATCACACGGTTGGTTTTCAGTTAATCTATTGTGTAACAGGCTGGGTCAAACTTGTTTATGAAGATCAAGGTGATGAGTTCTTCCTGCGCGCTGGTGATTGCGTAACTCAGCCTCCCGAGATACGTCATCGTGTGTTGGAAGCATCCGATGGTCTTGAAGTGATTGAAATAGGTGTGCCGGCAGAGCACATCACGACCATCGATCACGATATGACATTGCCGAATTCAACAATTGATCGATTGCGACTCTTTGATGGTCAACGTTTTTGTCATCACCGTGTTGATGATGCGAAGTTTAGTGAACATCGCTTACCGGGTTTCCTGGCTCGTGAAACGGGTGTTCGGCGCGCGACTGATGGTGCGGCTTGTGTACAAGTCATTAATCCAAATAGTACGCAAGATAAAATTTATTCAAGTCACGAAGCAGATATCTTATTCAACTATGTGTTGGCAGGTTCAGTGACCATTCAAGATCAGCAATTAGTTGCAGGTGATGCGTTTACTTTGCCACCAAACGAGCGACATCATCTTTGTGGATTTAGTGATGATCTCAGCATTCTTGAAGTGTCGTTGCCGGGTGTTTTTAGTACATCGGTTCACTCAGGCTGATCATCGTTGCAAGCTGGGCCTAAGTAAGCACCCATAAAAAAGGCCACCCCTGTGGGGTGGCCCCGTGCTTTGGCTGAACAGTGTCAGCCCTTGCTTGAGTTTTACACAATTGGGAGCTTAGTCGCTATTGTGCAGAGAACTCAGAGCTGACCTGCCAGAAAATCAAAACACTAGACATTTGATCACCTCCTTTGCGTTGCGGTTGGAGATTCGAGACTAGCACAAATTTCTCCGTCCAGTTTTCTCAGTACGGTTTTTTGGGGCTCAGTTTTGGACGGTACCTATTTTCGGATTTGTGTAACCAAGCCGAATAAGGCGAAAAGTCCGTTGTCCAGGCTGGATGCCTACAGCATCGAGCTCGAAGCGTTCAGCGCCAGAGCGGTAAAGCCCTGTGGACTCTATATCGATACCGAGATCATGTTCACCGGGTGGCAATGGTATTCGAATCAGTTTTATTGCAGCAGGCAAGGTGTCCCAGCCGCGTGTATCGGCTTGTTCTGTCAAAAAGAAAAAAACCTGTGCTGCGATCCCGAGTGCTTCGTTCTCATCAAAGATTGCTTTGCTAATACTTTTCTTGGCGGCAACTCTCAATGCCTGACGTGTACCGATAGATTTGCCACGCGCATCAAGAGCTCGTCTGGAAATGTCGCCCAGGCTTACGCTGATATCTTGGGTGTCGGCCAAGTTCTTATATGTTTTTTTTACATCACGTGTCAGCGTGTCAGACTTAAGCTTGTTCGAACTAGCAGCGGTAACATTCACATCCAAGTGTGAATATGAGCGAGGGATTTCGGGATAGAAAGGGAAGGATATGTTTATTCCATCGCCTAGATAAAGATTGCCAGAAGCCTTCTTTGGTACCAAGCCACCGGCCACGATAATCGCGAGTTCGCCATTGTTGTCACGATTCTCAACCAGTGGTTTAAGATTGAATTCACCAAGTTCATCATTCAACTTTCGGTACTCGACCGATGCGCTGTCAAATTGCCCGGCAGCTTCAAAGCTCATAGCAGTAAGGACCCGGGTAAATACATCAGTAGACAACACGTTTTCGAATCTATCCATTACTGCAACTGCACGTCTTGCTTCTACAGCGGCGGCCTCTGGATCACCAAGCATCAGAAAGTTGATCATCTGAAACGTATGAATCCAGAGTCGTTCGCTGTATTCACCTGAGTAGGTGCGAACCCAGTCGTTTACGATAACCGCCGCTGTTTGTTCCGAGATACTGATAAAGTCTTGCTTGTCGACGATTTCCGCTGCTCGCAACAGTGAATCCACGCTTTCGCGATAGCGTCCTGCAGCCTGTGCGATCATGCCGCGATCAAGATAGAGCAGTAATTCGTCTCTTTTACCGACGTCAGCTTCAGCTAATGTTTGCAATGCTGCGTCAGCGTCTCCATGACGGAACTGATCGCGAGCGACTGTAATGGGTCCCGCTGTTGCACAGGCCTGCAAAAACAGAATCAGCAGAAAAACCAATCCTATGCGCATGGCTTTAGCAGATCCTTGCATGGCTGACATCGCTTCAAATAACTTTACGTTTTAGTGAAGCTTTACCAACGTATTATCGGTTTGGAAGATTCACGTGCGATCTCAACGTTGTCGGCCCAAATTATCTCGCCAGTCTCGATGTTGGTCATTTCGAGGTTCATGCTGTAGTAAACAAGTTCACGCTTATTCAGTCGCCATTGACGGGGTTGCTGTTTTTCTATTGAGCGTAAGGTGCCAGCCAAGATGAAGTCGGCGCCCAACTGCCTGCCTTGACTCACTCTTTGTTCTGGGGGCACAAATCCAGCGTATTGATAATCGGTTTCTTCAAGCAGGTTTGTCCTTTGCTTTCGGCTGATAAAGCGATACTGGCCAGACTGAATCAGTGCAAGGCGAATGTCATCGGTGATACCCCCGGTATTGATATGTTCGGAGGTCTCATTCGCAACACCATAAACGATGAGTATCGGCTTGGTCGGTTCGGTGCGAACGGCGGGTGAGCTCAGCAGACTACTTGTCAGCTCATCGACAATCTCTTTCTTATCGCTGAAGTCGTATCGAGCGTCATAGTGAACTTCACTTTCAGGGTCAATGGTGCGGGTGGTTGCCGCGCAGCCTGTGATCATGGCGAGTGCGATAATTGCCGTGGCGACCATGCCGGTGCGCGACCGAGCGCCTCTGTACACCTCGGTGCGAGGATGGGGAAGTTCTGCGTTTTTGGACATTGATTGATGAGTCAGCTCTTTCATATTGCAGCTCCGGGCTGGTTTTCTTGTATGGGCATCTCTACATGATAGCGGCCCAATACTGATCAGAACCTGAACGGAGCTGATCGTTCGTTGTCTCGACGCAGGTGTAACCGGCCAAAGTAGCGGGTTTCGGGGCTTTTGAGCCCCAGATTCTTACAATACGGATTTTTAAATTGCCTTCCGCCATTAATGTCGTCGCTCAGGCGATTTTTTGATCCAAGGATGCCCACCCGGTTGGTATGCCTTGCAAGGTGTCTGATGCTGTTAATTGAGTGGCGACTGATTCACGTTTTCAGGGATTAACTGTGAACCCTGTCCGACTCTGGCAAGCCGTGGCTTAACGATTGCTTCGCCGTTCCCAAGATTCTTGACGTCTGCCGCAAGGCGCGTCGCCTGGTGATTTTTGGAGCATCCATGTTCACGTCCACAATTCGTAAAGCTCTCGTTGTAACTGGCTTGTGTTGCACTTTGCTTAGCGCGTGCAGCTCCCTGACATCTACTGGCCCGGTCGCGTTGGACCAAAGTGATAGTTGGGTCATTCTGCCAATAAAGAATTTATCGGTAACTCCTCAGGCCGGTGAGTTGGTGCAAACGCTCGTGGAAACTGAGTTGCGTTCACGTGGGATTGGTGACCTGGCTCTTTATCAGCCAAAAACTGCGTCAACGCTTGTTGCTCTACTGGATGATGGTACTCAACTGGATGACGCAATCAGTTGGGCCCGTACTTCAGGAGCTCGTTATGGCCTGACCGGTACTGTCCATGAGTGGCATTACAAGAGCGGCCCGGATAAAGAACCAGCAGCTGGTTTGAGTTTGAAGTTGATCGACTTTCATACCAATGACATTGTGTGGCAAGCCAGCGGTGCGCGCACAGGTTGGGGTTATGCAAGCTTGTCGAGTATTGGAGCCAAGGTGGTAGATGGCCTACTCAAAGAATTCCGCCTTCGGTAATTAGTACTGGCAATTTTCATTATGAATATGCTTCATAAAAGCGTTCGACGTAAGTCGTTGAGCACCGGCGGAGTCTTTCGCCAACTTAGATATGCGCAAAACAATAAGACGCGACTTGTCGAACTCGTCTTGTTTGCGGCATTTCTGCCTTTGCTTGGTCGACTGTTGTTTTCCGCGGATCCACTAGGAATCAATTCCGGTTTCCCCTGGGTAGTTGCAGGTCCTTTGTTATTTGCAGCCCGTTATGGAAGCACATGGGGATTCCTGTGTAGTGCGTTGGCGTCCCTGACATTTATATTTCTTGCGACATCCGCCTATGCCACCGGTATCACACCGGTATTGTCATTGTGTGTTGGAACTGCAGTGATGAGTGTTGTGGTTGGTGATGCAGCATCACAATGGCGCAAAAAATCAGCGCAAAAAGGCGCTGAGAACGAATATCTCAGGCATCGCCTGAAGCAATTCTCAACGGATTACCACATTCTCAAGGTGTCACATGGTCAGCTAGAGGAATATCTTGCAAGTCAACGCCTGAGTTTGCGAGAAGCGCTGCAGCAATTGAAACCCATGCTTGCTTCCAGTCAGGAAGGCATGGTCGCCGGCAATGAGCTTATGGCTATTTTTGCGCAGTTTTGCTCGGTACAGGTAGCTGGTTTGTACTCGATGAAAGATGAAAAGCGTATCGACACCAAGCCGATTGCAACACACGGTGAAATGGGCGAATTGCCAGAAATCGATCCTTTGTTGCGAATTGCCATCGAGACCCATGAATTGGTCAGCGTCAAGCTGGATTCACTCGCGAAAGACGGTAGTCAATCAAGTTTGCTCGCTGTCGTTCCTATCGTTGATTTAAATGATCACCTGCACGGAGTACTCGTTATCCGGGATATGCATTTCATGGCCTTCCAGCAAGAGAACTTGAATATTCTTGCGCTGTTGGGTGGTTACGTTGGTAATCTTTTAACTCGCTTAAGAGGTCAAAGTCATTCGAAGACAGCCTGGTTTTTATCAGAGCTTGATACGGCCTTGCGATTTTCGACACAGCACAATGTTCAATCGTCGCTGCTATGTATTCAACTTGATGATAGTGAAGCTTCCGTGTCGGTTGCTCGCTTCTTGAGTCAAAACATCCGTGGACTTGATAGCTCATGGTTACCCATGACACGCACCGATAACAGTGCTGTTGCTATCTTGCTGCCATTGCTAACCGATGAACAATGCGAATCTTACGTTCAGCGTGCATCGAAACTTGTACAAAAATCCTACGGCTTTCCATTAACGGAAATTATGGTTGACTCCGCTGCGATGCAACTGCAAGCAGGCGACACACGCAAGAGTTGTATTGATTTTATCCGAGAATACGGTGATCTGGACATGGCTGCATTCGAAGCTCAAGAAGCCGCAGCTGCTGAAGCCAACAATAGCGAAGACGGATATGAAGGCGCAGCGTAACGTAAGGGCGTTGGCGTATGTATTGATTGCCGCCATCCTCGAGTTGTTCCTGGCGTTTTTCGTCCTCATTGGAGTTGATTCTGTATGGGCGCCTGCTGCCCTGACGCTTGGGCATGTGTTCGCCTCGATGCTGGGAGCTGCGGGAATTGCCGTGATGTCATCGTCGCTGAGCGGTGCCAGAGCAGGGTCATTCTTTTTTCTTAGCCTGACGGTATCACTGCTGATTCCGTTTGTTGGTCTGGTTGGAATGGGAGCTGCCTTGATCCTTGGTATTCACTTTGCCGATGAGCGTCATCGTGAGCCTGTTTACTGGCAAGTGACGAGAAATGCCCAGCTGCCATTTACGACGCCCATTGGTCGGGATGCTCAATCAACTGACCGTCGTGGATTTGCAGAGCATCTGTTGTATTCGGCGGATGAGGATGACTTGCATCGAAAAGTACTAGCCGCTGGAAATATGCGGGCATCACTTGCGGTGGCCACATTAAAGCGAGCCCTGCGTCATCACGATGAGCGTATCCGCTTGACGGCATACAAAACACTGGACAAAAAAGTGACTGGACTTAACCGTGAGATTCAGCAACTGGAACAGCAAACCAAAACGGCTCAGGGCGCTGATAAATCGAATGCCTGGTTACAGATTGCCAGTAACTATTGGGAGCTATTGACCCTTGAAAATGATGAACCGGTTGCTCGCAAGCAGTTACTAGCCAAAGCTGCAGGCGCCGCGTCTAAAGCGGTTGAAGTTATGCCCTCTAATAGAAACGCTCATTTCACTCTTGGTCGAGCCAAACTTGCCCAAGGTGATGCTAAGCGCGCAATAGCTTCGTTTCTACAGGCGCGAAAACTTGGTATGCCTGTTGAAAAGGTCACGCCTTATTTGGCGGAAGCCGCTTTTATTAATCGTGATTTCAAGAGCACGTCTGTGCTGTTGAGATCAGTAGATAAAGCCTTTCTACGATACCCGCCACTGAGGCATGTTGCGGAGTATTGGGCGTGAACGAATCACCAATATACAACCCTGAGGCTGAAGCCGACGTTTGCCTGCTACTTGAAGGGACATACCCCTACGTTCGTGGTGGCGTATCGACATGGGTAAAACAGATAATCGAAGGCATGCCTGAGCTAAGGTTTTCTTTGATCTATCTTGGCGCATCAGCCAGTACCCATGTTGAACCTGCTTATGCCATTCCGGACAATGTAGTCCACATTGAAGTTCACTTTCTGCTTGATGAAGAGGAAGAGAATTTTGAAAAACCGTCGTTCTGGAAGCGTGCACGAAAGAATCGAAAAAAGTACGAAAAGAACAGCAAACTTCATGACGAACTTCGAGAAGATGCCCGCGCGCAAAAGGAAGATGGTGTAGTTCGTCAGAGTTCACTGGCTGTGACGCAAGGCTTTACTGAACTTCTTGCGGGTAAGCAAATGATCAGTGAAGAAGAAATGAAGACCAGTGAGATGTCCTGGGAAGTGATACGCGAAAAGTACGCGACTGCACCAGAGGGCCTTGATTTCAACCACTATTTCTGGACTGTGCGTAGCATGCACGCGCCCTTGTTTGTGCTGGGCGAAATTGTACGTAACGCGCCGGTACCGTTCGTATATCACTCCGTATCTACCGGTTATGCGGGTTTTCTTGGCTCGATGTTGAGTCAGAGAAATAGTCGTCCCTATGTAATCTCCGAGCACGGAATCTACACCAAGGAACGTGAGTTGGATCTTGCTCAGGTGGATTGGATACCAAAGGACCTGGACCCGTTCAATGTTGGCTTGAATGACAACATGAGTTATTTACGGGATGTCTGGATACGCTTTTTTCGTTCCTTGGGTCGCATGTCTTACGTGGGCGCATCTCAGGTTTTTTCTCTTTATGAGGGTAATCGTGTTCGGCAAATCGCTGATGGTGCGGCTGAGCATAAGCTTTCTATCATTCCTAACGGGGTAGACGTCAATCGTTTTAGTCAATGTCGTCGTGACCCATCTGAACCAGTGCCACCTGTGTTGGCTTTGATTGGTCGAGTTGTTCCGATAAAGGACATCAAGAATTTTGTACGTGCGATGCGCATTATTTGTAGTGAAATTCCCGACGCCAAAGGTTGGTTGATAGGTCCGCAAGATGAAGACCCGGCTTACACAGAAGAATGTAAACAATTGGTTGCAAGCATGGAGCTTGAAGAGTCAATCAGCTTTCTTGGTTTTCAGACTCCAGAAGAAGTCTTTCGAGGTATTGGCCTTTCAGTGCTGACATCTGTGTCGGAAGGGCAACCTCTCGCAGTACTTGAAGGTTTTGCGGCTGGCTTACCTGCGGTGACCACAGATGTAGGCAGTTGCTCAGAGCTTATATACGGCTCTGGTGAAGAAGACGAGGCTATGGGATCTGCTGGTGCTGTTGTGCCAATTGCGGACCCTGCAGCTTTTGCCAGTGCCGCGATCGAGTTATTGCAAGACAAAGACAAGTGGAGTGCAGCCAGTGCTGCTGCGATTCAAAGGGTTGAAACTTATTACGATGAGGTGACCATGATTGAGCGGTATCGCGATATGTACCAGCTTGAAATGAACACACCCTTGTCCAAGCAACAGGCGATCTGATCATGGCTGGCATCGGATTTGAACTACGCAAGTATCTGGATGACGATACCTTCACTGGCACTGTGAAAGCCTACGGCTTTGCCGGTCTTATCAGTGCTGGTCCATGGGTGCTATCGATTCTTGGTGTAATGCTAATTGGCCTTGTGGCCTTGTCCCAAAGTGCATCTGGCGTGGATGTTAGAACGTTTACTACGTCTGTGACCTGGATGATGGGCGCTTCGCTTATCCTGACAGGTTTGCTGCAGTTGGTATTTACGCGCTTTGTAGCAGATCGTTTATTTGAAGGTAAGGATGAGTATGTTAACCCTAATCTTTTTGGTGCGATTTTACTGACAACGATTGTCAGTGGCTCCATTGGCATATTGCTGGCGCTATTGGTTTTTCATGAAAGCATGGCTTATGAAATACTGATGCTCAGTAATTTCGTAACCTTGAGCAACATCTGGATCGTTGTCATATTTGTTGCGGGACTTAAACGATTCAAACTTATCCTGGTGTCTTTTGGAGTTGGGTACTCGGCGACTGTCGTGTTCTCATTGCTGCTGATGTCAATGGGTCTTAACGGTTTGTTGACTGGGTTGCTGCTGGGTCATGGCTTGTTGTTGTTCACGATGCTTGGTGTCGTTATGCCTGAGTATCCAGTGACCAAAGGTGTGCGTATGGATTTCCTCAAACGAGGGCAGATATTTCCCATACTGATCCTTGTCGGATTTTTCTACAACCTTGGTATCTGGGCCGACAAGATTATCTTCTGGATGGTGCCTGAAACATCAGAAGCGGTTATTGGTCCGCTTAGAGCTTCCTTAATCTATGACTTACCGATTTTTCTTGCTTATTTGAGCATTATTCCGGGTATGGCTGTGTTTCTTCTGCGCATCGAGACTGATTTTGCCGAAGCCTATGAAGGTTTTTTCAGCGCTGTTCGTGGTAACGCAAGCCTGCAAGAAATAGAAAAACTAGGTAATGAAATGGTGACGGCTGTTCGCGAAGGGCTATTTCAAATCATCAAGGTTCAAGGCGTTACGGTGATGATCCTGTACTTGATGGGTCCCACGATTATTTCATCTTTGGGTATTTCAAGTGCCTATGTGCATCTCTATTATATCGATCTGGTTGGCGTAGCTGCGCAAGTGTTAATGCTTGCCATACTGAATGTGCTGTTTTATCTCGATAAGCTTCGTGACGCTTGTATTCTTTGTTTTGTACTGCTTGTGACGAACACAGTTTTCTCGTTTATTACGATTCAACTCGGCCCAGAGTACTACGGCTATGGTTTTGGATTGTCCATGACAATATCTGCGCTGGTGGGTGTTTTGATGTTGGCTCGAGAAATGGACCATATTGAATTTCATACCTTTATGCGTCCACGCCCTAGCGGCGCTTACAGCGAAGGGTGAATCATGCTTCGAGTGACTAAAAACAAATCGCTGTTAGTACTCGCGCTTGCAATATTTTTTGTTGCCTGCAGCATGAATGGTGGCAATCGACTTGAACAAAGTTTGTCAGCCGCTGAAATCTGGGCAGTCGAGTCCCTTGTCAATAAATCAGACAATGCCACAGCAAGTGACAGTGCAGAAGAACTTATCGAAACTGCGCTTCGCCAACGGGGTGTAAAAAATATAGCCAGTACCCCTGGGGTTGTTGAGGTTGTAAATGCTGCATCTGCACGTTATGTGGTGTCAGGTATTGTCCATCAGTGGGGTGTTGGCAACGCCACCGCTCGCGGTCCGGAGGTTAGTTTAAGTCTTGAGCTTTTTGATCGGCATAGCGACAATTTTATCTGGCACGATACGCAAACGGTCTCTGGTCGGGGTGCTGATAGTCTGCATAAAGTGGCGCAACGCACTATCGATCGTCTGTTTGATCAATTGGATATCAGTAGAACCGCTCCAGCTGCGGCCATGCCTAATGAGCTTGTTGCAACAAACGATAACGATGTGCTGTCGCCTGGTGTAATCACCGCGGTTCGTTCAGATGCTCTTTCTGGAACCAATTCTTTGCCTGGTTCGAGCTATGCGGGTAATCAAATTCTGCGTGGAAATGCTGTCGCTATCTATTACGGTGCAAATCCACCGGTAAAGCAATTATCCCAATTTGATCGTCTAGTGCTTGAGCCAGACAATGTGTCTGCTGAAACTCTTGCAGAGCTAAGTGATTCAGGTGCTGTGCCGTATGCCTATTTAAGTGTTGGTGAAGTGGGTCCGACTCGTGACTATGCAAAACAACTGAATCCAGGTTGGATCCTGACCAAGAATGCTGATTGGAACAGCATGGTCATGAATATGAATGACGATGGTTGGCAATCATTTCTACTTGATCGTGTAGGTCAGCTTCAAGATGCTGGTTACCGTGGGCTTTTTCTCGACACCATGGACAGCTATCAGATCGCGGCTAAAACAACAGCCGATCGAGAACAGCAGCAAGTTGCTTTGACTCGATTTATCGAAAAGCTGGCAACCCAATACCCGGCAATGCGTTTGATATCCAATCGCGGATTTGAAGTGCTGGATGATATCGCCGTGCATCTTGAATCAGTAGCTGCAGAATCACTGTACGCCTCTTGGAATAACGCAGAGCAGCGCTACCGGGAAGTGCCAGCGGATGATAGAGCATGGCTTAAGGGGCAACTAGATAAAGCTAAGGATGTACATGATCTTGATGTGATCGTCATTGACTATTTGCCACCGAATAAACGTGATGAAGCAATCTCTGTGGCCTCGAAAATAGCCACTGAAGGCTTTACTCCATGGATCTCTACACCTGGGTTTGATTATGTTGGTGTCGGTAGCATGGAAGTTAAGCCACGCGAGATTCTGCTCCTGTTCGACAGCCGGCAGAATGGAGCGATTGAAGACTCAGAGGTACACAGATTCATAGCAACACCACTTGAGTACTTCGGCTATGTACCCGTTTATCTTGATGTTGCTAAAGAAGAACTACCTACAGGCATTCTCACGGGGCGTTACAAAGGGGTTGCCGCTTGGGCAAGTGCACCTTATGCGCAAAGTGAATTGCAGAATTGGATAAAAACGCAACTGAATAATGACCTGCCAATTGCATTTTTTGGCGCGCCCTTAGTTGACTTTGATAGTGAAATTGCCGCAAAGCTGGGCGTTGCTTTAACTCCTACGGTCGATTTACCTAGTGTAAGTGTCACTAAGCGTGACGACATGATTGGTTTTGAAGCTGATCTGACACGTCGTTCTGGTGGCTTAGGCATATCAGCGATTAGTAAAGATCCTGACAATACCTCTCATTATTCGATCAAAGACAAGAACGGTATAGAAGCTGACATTGTGGTAACAGGCAGTTGGGGTGGTTATGCGATGGATCCAGGGCTTGTCGACTTCCATCCAGATGACACAATCTACTGGATACTCGATCCGTTTGCTTTTTTGAAGCAAGCCTTGCGTCTTGAAGATTTACCCATGCCAGACGTCACGACGCAAGCGGGAAAACGCTTGTGGCTCGCACATATTGATGGTGATGCTTTGCCCTCATTTACCGAGATTGCTGGCAAGCGCCGATTAGGTGCAGAAGTTATACACGATCAGTTTTTAACAAAATATCCATTGCCACATACCGTTTCGATCGTAGAGGGTGAGATGGTTGGTTTGCCTGCTTATGATGATCGTCGGCAGCTGATGGTTGATACCGCAAGAAAGATCTTTGCACTGCCACAGGTTGAAATCGCATCGCATAGTTACAGTCATCCGTTTCGCTGGAATTTGATACGCCTTACTACCAGTTCTGGAAAGTACAACTTACCGATAGATAACTATCGTTTTAATCCTGAACGAGAAGTATCAGGCTCAGTCGACTATATCGACCGTGAGCTCGCGCCAGCTAATAAAAAGACAGAAGTATTTCTGTGGACGGGTGATGCCAAGCCTGGAGAGGAAACTCTTGCGGCTGTTGAAGCTGCAGGTCTGCTCAATATGAATGGTGGCTTAACGACAATCAGCAAAGCCTACCCAACAATCACGCAGGTTTCACCGATGGCTCGAACCGTGGGTAGTTACACACAGGTTTACGCGCCCATCATGAACGAAAATGTTTATACAAACGAGTGGCTTGGGCCTTACGACGGCTTTCGCCGAGTTATCGAAACCATGGAGATGACCGACAAACCGCGTCGTATAAAACCAATAAGTGTCTATTATCATTTTTATGCTGGCACCAAGCAGGCGGCTATACAGTCATTGTCAGAAATCTATGATTGGTCAACTAAACAAGATATCAATCCGATCAAATCAAGCGACTATATCGCAAAGGTTGCAGACTACAGACGAACTGGTGTTGCTCGTTATCTCGATGGCAGTTGGAAACTCAGTCGCCTTGGCGATATTCAGAGCCTGCGCATTTTACGAGAAGACAGTTGGCCGGATTTAGACAGCAGCGAGCACATTGCTGGTGCCAAGGCTTTGCATGACGGTATCTATATACATACCGATGGCGCTGATACTGTTACCTTTAAAACGCACACAACGCCCCCGCGTGATACCTATCTTGCTGCAAGCAATGGACGTGTGCTTGCCTGGGAGCAAGGGCTTCAAGGCCTGCGTTTCAGAGTCTCTGCCACGGTGCCGGTTGAAGTTGAAATGGGTGGCACTGCGATAGGTCTTTGTACCGTCAAGGCCGGCTCTAAAACCATACGGGGCAAACGCACCCGTAATCAAACTTTACTTTTCACGTTCACGACCAAGGATACCGGCGATGCCTTCCTCAACTGTCAGGCGTGAGCGATTAGTTTCACCGCTTTCGTTGGCCGTTATAATTGGCCTTTTCATTTTGGCGTTTGTGTTACTCAAGCCTGCTGTTGACACCTTTAGTGTCGAACAAGCTGATAACGATGCCAGTACGAACGACATAGACGATCTTCACCTCGCCTACCTTCGAGCACGTCAACGCACTGGTGACTTTAATGTTGACGAAGTGCGTGTGGCAGTTGATGGACTGATCAGCAATGGCGAATTGGTCAAGGCTAAAGAGCTATTGGACAATGCACCCCAGATCAACCTGGGCGATAGTCGTCGGTTTGAAATCGATTTCGCCATTGCGTCGGAACAATATAATAATGCACAAACCCCAACGGATCGTGCAAGCACTTTAACGAGTGTGTTGTCTTTGACCGACAAATTGCTTGCCCAGCCGAAGCTGCAATCAACTGACTCTGTAGCTGCCGCTTTGGATATGAACGTCTCGATAGGACAGGTTGATAACATCACCAAGCTATATGCTGAGCTAGCGCGTAGCCTTGCCGAGTCTCCACAGGATTCGCGAAACTATCACTTGGCGTGTACGGCAAGTTTGTCAGCAATACAAGAGCATCCGTCGGCCGTAGTTTGTGCAAGGGAAGGGCTGGCTTATGGTCAGACCCCGGATGAAAAGCTTCCTCTACACACCGCCCTGATTAGGGAGCTGACGCAGCTTGATGACCGTGTCAGTCGACAGGTGTACATCGATGAAGTGATGTCTGATATGCCGAACGACACAGAATCGTTGACAAGTTTCGCCACAGTGCTTTTGCAAGCTGAACGACCTGAAGAGGCTTACCGTGTTTATGCGCAATTGGCAGACCGAGATGAAGCTAATCGCGAAAAATGGTTAGAAGAAGCATCTCGTTGGGCAGAAGCTGCAAACAAGCCTGCTGAATCAGCAGTGTTTCTCAGTACGCTGGCACAACTCAAGACTGGCGATGAAAAAGTGTTGCTCCAGGATCGTGTTCAGGCCTTGCTCATGGGTGCGGGTGATACATCGAAAGCATTGGGTAATCTTAAAATACGCATGCAGGAATTTCCTGAAGATGCATCGGTCGCGGCAACAGCCATCGCACAGGCGCGTCAGTTAGGTGATAACGAACAAGCTATTGCCTGGAATGCTGAGTTGCTAGAACGATACCCTGATAACCAAACGGCTATTGCATTGCAGATTGAGTTGGCATTGGCCAGTGGTGACCTAGCACTGGCGCAGCAGTGGACCCGCCGAGCCAGTATTGCTAGTCCAGAGGATTCCGATAAGCGTGTACAAGCGGCTCGAGTTGCCGAGTGGTCGGGTAATCCTAATGAAGCCGCTGAGCATTGGCAGTGGCTTGCGGAAAATCAATCGGATCGTTCGTCGCTGAGCGAGCATGCGCGGGTCGCAGAGCTTACTCGCTTACATGGCCAGGCGGCTTATTCTGTTCGTCGTTTGACTGTATTGCATGAGCCTAGCGAGGCGGATGTATTGCGCTTGGTAAAGCTATATGAATTGCAAGGTCAGCCACACAAAGCTGCTGAGGCAATTGAGGACATCATAAAAATACACGGTGAACAGCCTTTCTATTACCGCACGCTTGCAGCTTTACATCATCATCATGTTAATTACGATAAGGCACTGGCTGTTTGGGATCGATATGTAGAGAACTATGGTCGCTCTGTTGAAGAGACCTTGCAGCGTATGGAGCTTAACTGGCGCACTCAACACTATGCGGCTGCAGCGCTTATTGCGGAAAACTTAAAGAACAGTGGTGGGCTATCAATTGCTTCGGATTATCAGATTCTAATTATGTCTGAAATCGGTTGGCGCTATAACAAGCCGTGGTTGACTATGATGGCGCAACCGCTATTGGCATCAGTAGAGAACAAAGGGCAAAGTGCATTTCAGGGCCGACGTGTTGTTATGCTGTTGTCCGAGCTTGGTCGCAATGATGAAGCTTATGACAAGAGTGTTGAGCTTTGGCGAGAAACTGGGGATCCTGATCTCGCTGTTTTCGCGATGGACCTTGCACTCCGTTATGGTGATCAAGAAGATCTCGAACCATTTATGGTCGATAACGATCAGACTCGAGAGCTCCGACAAAAACCTGGATACTGGTCAACACTCGCTTCTTCCCATCTGAAACAACAAGATGCTACGAACGCTGAAAGAGCTTACAGACAAGCTCTCGAGATTGATCCGCAACAAGTTGCGTCTATTGATGGTTTGATGTGGATGTATATTGGTATTGATGATGAGAGACGTATTTACGATCACATCAACCAGTACAAGGATTTTGCAGATAAGCAACCTGGCCTTTGGGCATCCTTTGCTGTCGGCTATATGCAAATCGGTGCTGCGACTACCAGCCTGAGTTGGTTCGATCGGCAGATCGAAACTATCGACACCGATTACTCAATGCTGCTCACTTACGCAGATGCATTGGAACACGCTGGTCGAAGTACACATGCTGCCAAGGTTCGACGCTATACCGTACAACAACTCCGACCTCTGCTTGTAGAAGGCGCTGATGAAGACCATGAAACTCTGTTAAACCAGTATGCGCAGTTGGTTAGCCGATACAGCGGTGCTGATGCGACCGAAGCCTGGGTGACTCAGTTGTTGGCCGAAAAGCCTGATACATCAACAGAAAAATTCTGGCGAGAGGATATGGCTATTTCATGGTTGATGGCAACCCAACGCCAGGAACATGCGCGGCTGATCATGGCCAAATTGCATGAAGAGCGCATGACAGCACCTTTATGGCAGAACGTGGCTATCGCCTTATACGAAAAAGACGATCAGAAGCTTGCAGCCATAATTGATGAGCCTGGGCGGATTTCAGTGGGTAATCAGGTTTTGGCACTACGTCAGCTTGGTCGGGAAAGCGAAGCCTACTCCTTGGCTGAAGAAATTTTGGCGCAGAGTATCTCGCCGAGTGATCGTGCTATTGCCGAATCACAGTACATATCATTGCGCGCATTGCGTCCAAGCTATGCGTCTGCGGGTGTGATGAATCGAAGCCTTCTTGATCTCGGTATTGTGGAACGTAATGTCAAAGTCAGGCATACGCTTGCCGGGCGCAATCTTGGATTCGCGATGGCTCTAAAACAAAGAGAACTTGATTCGACACGATTTGATCTTACCGGCATTGATGTCGAGCAAGACGTGTCAGTATCCATGTTGGTAGGCAATAGCAAGAGTGGAACAGAATTAACTGCTGGTATCGTCAGTACTGAAGAGTATGAAATCAGCTATGCAAATGGTCGCTTTTATCGAAGAAGCGATACGGGCAGTAGTGAGCTGGCTGCTGAGATTTCTTATAATGAACCTGTGACTAATTCATCTGAATTGGCGATAGGCGGTAAGCAGAGTAGAGCCAGCGTCAGTCTCGACAAGAATCTAAGTGCGCGTGAATTCCTGCGTGTACAAGCAGATGCAAAAGAAATTTCAACGCGAGTGGCAAAAAGCCGAGTTGCACGCGGACTTGGTGCTGAGGCTGAGCTTGGTATTCGTGGATCCTTTGGTAGTAACCTTTGGGCAACCAGTGTTCGGGCGGCCGGTTCACAGTACGACCGCGTAGATGAATTGCCCGAGGATCTACAGTTATCACCAACAACGCAATTTGATTCGGTCTTGTTGTCGGAGTCGTCTAGTTTGTCGCTTAACGCATCCCTTTCGCGTGGTGGCTTGAGGGGTGAGTATCCACAGGCTACATCACCGCGTTATTACATGAACGCGAGTGTCGGTCAGGTTTGGCCTGCTAACCGTATGGCGTTTCAATTCGATGCAGGTGCAGGTATTCGAGTGCTCGGTGGTGATGAACTCAGTTTTTCATTCACCCACGACACTCAATCACTTATACCAAATCAGGGTGATGCAACAACCTTGGGTGTACGCTACCGATACCATTTCAAGTAAGACTGTTTTTCGAGTAAGGCAGGAAGGAAAGGGTGCGTTTGCGCTATTGGCGACGCGTAAACAGTCGTCCATCGAGAATTATCAGCCCAAGCGCTATGCCTGCCATACCGAAAAAGTCGCTCGACTGTAGTCTTTCGCCCAGCAGTAACACGCCCAGTATCACGGCTGTCACCGGAACCAATAAGGTGACTAGTGCGATATTGGTTGCGCCCGCGCTAGAGAGAATACTGAAAAACAGTTGGTAGGCTAGTGCTGTGCAGGCAACTGCTAGAAGAATCACCGCCAGTGAAGTAGTCGCACTCGGCAAGGACGCATCAAGCGGCGAGTGTATAAAGAGTGTCAGTGGTAATAACAAAGCGGTGGACCCGGTTAGCTGACCGGCTGAACTCATTAGAGGCGATACACCTAAGCGTTTGAATCGCCGCCCAAACACACTGGCAAATCCGTAGCTTAATGTTGCGCCTAATATAGCCAGTTTGCCGAATAAGCTGGATGTCTCTCCATCGCTGATCGATGGTGACATCAGAATCACAACACCAGCGATGGCCACAAGAATACCGAGGAGTTTTCGAATAGAAATACGCTCGTCAGCGAGAAAAAAATGCGCAATAACAACCGTGAAAATCGGTGTTGTTGCATTGAGAATCGAAGCGAGACCAGAGGCAATACTTTGCTGACCCCAAACAATCAAGAAAAAGGGAATGGCGTTGTTCAATAGACCCATGCCTAGAAAGGCGAACCAGATTTCTCTACTGCGAGGAATGGATATACCACGTAAAGCTATAAACGCCCATAGCACTAGTGCGGCAAGTCCAACACGGCACAGAACGATAACCAAAGGTTGCAGCTCTTTAACCGCAACGCCAACAAAAAAGAAAGATCCACCCCACAGCACAGACAGCGCAAACAGCATCAGCCACTCGCGCAAACCCATTCGCGATTGAATCGAGCTCATCGTCTGACTCTGAGGTTTCGAATTGGAATTGATACGCGCTACTGGTTTTTATAATCCGAACGCGTACGAGCGATGGCATCGCTCCAACCAGCAATCATGCTGCTGCGTTTATCTTTGTCGATTGCAGGAGTGAAAGAACGATCCAATTGCCAGTTCTGCGTTAGATCATCAAGTGATGAGTAAACGCCACTTTGTAATCCAGCGAGATAAGCTGCACCTAATGCGGTTGTCTCGGTTTGTTTGGGTCGTGACACTTTCACATCGAGCACATCGGCAAGCGTTTGTGTTAGCCAATTATTGTTGACCATGCCGCCATCGACCCGAACACCACTTATACCTGCGCCATCAGAGCGCACTGCATCCAATAGGTCCATTGTCTGGAAACAAACTGACTCAAGCGCGGCTCGTGCGAATGCGGCTGGGCCGGTGTCACGAGTCAAACCGTACAATGCGCCACGCGCATCCGCATCCCAGTGAGGAGCACCGAGGCCAGTAAACGCCGGGACAAGGTAAACGCCTTGATTGTCTTCAATGCTTTGTACCAGGTCTTCAGTTTCACCTGCTGATTTGATAAGTCCGAGTCCATCGCGTAGCCACTGAACTGCAGCACCAGCGACAAAGATCGAGCCTTCGATTGCGTAGCTGGTTTTACCTTCAAGTCGATAAGCAACGGTTGTCAGTAAACGATTCTTTGAGGGTATCGGCTTGTCACCGGTGTTAAGCATCATGAAGCAGCCTGTGCCATAGGTACTCTTGACCATACCTTCACTAAAGCAGACTTGACCTATCGAGGCGGCATGTTGATCACCGGCAACACCTGCGATCGCTAAGTTTGCACCTAACACTGATTTATCTGTAGTACCGAAATCGGCTGCGCAATCTTTTACTTCCGGTAGTAATTCCATCGGTACATTGATGATGTCGCAGAGTTCTTTGTCCCAGGCATTTTTATGGATATCAAACAACAAAGTTCTGCACGCGTTACTGGTATCGGTCACGTGCATCTTGCCGCCTGTTAAACGCCAGATCAAAAAGGTATCTACCGTGCCGAATGCAAGTTCACCTCGTTCGGCTCGCGCACGCGCACCGTCAACATTGTCAAGAATCCACGCGACCTTAGTGCCTGAGAAGTATGGGTCTAGCAACAGGCCTGTTTTTTTCGTCACCACATCAGCATGGCCAGCAGCGTTAAGCGCGCGACAGGTCTCCGCGGTACGCCGGTCCTGCCAGACAATCGCCTTATGGATGGGCTTGCCAGTTTTTCGATCCCAGATCAGGGTGGTTTCGCGTTGATTAGTGATACCAACGGCGGCAACCGTGCGCGAAGCCTTGTCAGCTACTGCCAGTGCTTCGCGGCAGACGCTAAGCGTCGTCTCCCAGATTTCCTCCGGATCATGCTCAACCCAACCCGATTGCGGATAGAACTGGGTGAATTCCTTTTGCGCCACCGCAAATGTGCTGCCGTCTTTTTCAAACAACATCGCGCGGGAGCTTGTGGTGCCTTGATCGATACTGAGGAGAAGCGGAGTGCTCATGATGTTCCGGGGCCCTTTTTTGATGCATTGTACTGCTGCGTTCGAAAAACGTAACATTGTTTCGTTTTAACTTTCGTTTATAGTAAAAAAAGGCAAAACGAAACTGTTTATATGTCTGAAGAACGCAGGCTCGCGATCCTCGATATTGCCAGAGAAAACGGTCAGGTCAGCGTCGATGAGCTACTGACCCAGTTTGACGTGACACCACAGACCATCCGCAAAGATCTGAATCGTCTGTGTGATTCGCGTGTGCTGATGCGCACGCATGGTGGTGCACGATTGGCCTCCAGCGTTGAAAACATGAGCTATGAGGCTCGGCGCATGCTCGCGCGGGAACGTAAGGAGGCCATTGGTCGGGCAGTAGCGGCGATTATTCCTGACGATGCTTCACTGTTCGTCAATATTGGCACCACCACCGAAGCGGTAGCGCAGGCGCTATTGCAGCACCAGCGCTTGTTAGTAATCACTAACAACATTAATGTTGCCACGTTGATACGACCTTACGCTGACAACAAGGTGATTATTGCGTCAGGTGAGGTGCGTTCCTCCGATGGGGGTATCGTGGGTGAAGCTGCGGTGGACTTTATCAATCAATTCAAGGTGGATTTTGCCGTGATCGGTGCTTCCGCCATCGATGAAACGGGGGCTTTGCTGGACTTTGACTATCGTGAAGTCAAGGTATCGCAGGCCATCATGTCCAATGCCCGTCATGTCATTTTGGTGGCGGATAGTTCCAAACATGAGCGAACTGCGCCGGTTCGTATTGGACATGTCTCGCAAACACATTCGTTTGTCACAGATAAATGTCCGGATGCGAAGTTTCGTAGCCTGTTGTCGAGTTTCGATATTCGGACAATCGAAACCGAGCGGTGAGTGAATTTGGTTTTTTCCAACGGGCCAACAACCCCCACGGTTTTAGTTTCGATTGACTTTCGATTTTCGGGGTATTAGGGTCAGTCAGATAAATTTCGACTGCCCAAAGATCCAATGCTTGAGCTCAACGGTGTCAGCAAGACAGTTGGTACCAGTAAACACATAAGCGATGTAAACCTTGCTCTCGAGCGGGGTTCGTTGAATGTTTTGCTTGGACCGACTCTGTCTGGCAAAACGACCTTGATGCGTTTAATGGCAGGTCTGGATCGCCCGACGTCAGGTGATATCCGTGTAGATGGCGAGTCTGTGGTTGGCGTATCGGTACGGCGCAGAAATGTCGCCATGGTGTATCAGCAATTCATCAATTATCCGGCGCTGACGGTCTACGAAAATATTGCTTCACCGTTGCGTATTGAAGGCGTTGACAAAGCAACGATTAAAAAGAAAGTCAGCGAAGCAGCTGAGCTTTTGAAACTCACCGAATTCCTTGACCGTACACCATTGAATTTATCTGGGGGTCAGCAGCAACGAACCGCTTTGGCACGCGCCCTTGTAAAAGGTGCTGAGCTGGTACTACTTGATGAACCATTGGCTAACCTTGATTACAAATTGCGTGAAGAATTACGCGTCGAGTTGCCGCGACTGTTTGCTGAAACCGGTGCCATCTTTGTTTATGCCACAACTGAACCACATGAAGCTTTGTTGCTCGGTGGTCGTACCGCCACCTTGCACGAAGGAACGGTGACACAGTTTGGTAACACCATCGATGTCTACAATCGTCCAGCCGATTTGCGTACGGCACAAACCTTTGCGGATCCACCATTGAACATTGGTGCGGTCACGATCCAGAACCAAGCCATGAGTTTTAACGGTAAAGGCTTGTCTCGCGTTGAATCAATCGCTGATGGTCAATACACCTTGGGCGTGCGCGCACATCACCTGTCTCTGTCGCCCTCGATTAAACACACAGTATCGGTGGAAGGCGTCATTGGTACGAGTGAAATCACAGGATCAGAAACCTATATCCATATTGATGTAGGTGGTGAAAAATGGGTTGTGTTGACTCATGGAGTGCATAGATTGCACAGTGGCGACACAATAACCGTGCATCTCGATCCAAGCAGCTTCTATTTGTTTGAAACCAACGGCAAGCTTGCTCAAGCACCTGCCAGTGTTGCTGAGGCTGCTTGAATCATGGCCGCAATCACACTTGATAGCCTGGCGCACTCGTATCTCGCGAAACCTAAATCCGATGCAGATTTTGCGTTAAAGCAAATCGACTACGAATGGGAAGATGGCGGTGCGTATGCATTGCTTGGTCCTTCGGGCTGCGGCAAGACAACCTTGTTGAATATTATTTCAGGGTTGCTGGTACCTTCGCGTGGCAAGATACAGTTTGATGGCAAGGACGTGACTGACCTGTCTCCAGAAGAACGCAATATTGCCCAGGTCTTTCAGTTCCCCGTTATCTACGACACGATGTCAGTGGCTGATAATTTGGCCTTCCCGTTATTAAATCGCGGTGTTGCTAAAAACGAAGTCAAAGAGCGTGTCTCAAAGATGCTCGACACACTGGAATTGACAGACAAAGCCAAGCGTCGTGCGCATGGTTTGACTGCCGATGAAAAACAGAAGATTTCCTTGGGTCGTGGCCTGGTCCGGTATGACGTCAATGCCATTCTGTTCGATGAGCCACTAACCGTCATCGATCCACACATGAAGTGGCAGCTGCGCACCAAACTCAAAGAGTTGCATGAGCAGTTCAACCACACCATGATTTATGTCACTCACGACCAGACCGAAGCACTGACATTCGCCGACAAGGTTGTGGTCATGTATGAAGGGGAGGTTGTGCAGATTGGCACACCGGAAGAGCTCTTTGATGAGCCTGCGCATACTTTTGTTGGTTATTTCATTGGTTCACCAGGGATGAACATATTACCGGGCAAGGTTGATGGCAACTCGGTGTCCGTTGCCGGTAAGTCTTTGTCGTTGCGGCACAGTTATCCAGCTTTGAGCGGTAAGGTTGAAGTCGGCATTCGTCCGGAATTCATCAAGCTTGAGCGTCGTGAAACGGCAGGCGATGCCAGCATGCCGTTCGATATCCGGGTTGTTGAAAATGTGGGCCGTCACAAGATCGTCAGAGGCACGGTCAATGGTGAGGCCATCGATGCAGTGATTGATGAAGGTGAAAGTGTGCCGAGTGAAGCACAGGCTGTATTCGATCTTAGTCGTATCAATGTGTACGAGGATTCACATCTGGTGAGGGCGAGCGCCTGATGGATAAACCATTCGACAACCGCGCGTGGTTTTTCGTGCTACCGGTCTTCGTACTGGTCGCCATCAGCGCCATCATCCCGTTGATGACCGTGGTCAACTACTCCGTGCAAGATACCTTTGGAAACAACCAGTTCTTCTGGGCGGGTACCGAATGGTATGAAGAAGTATTGAGTTCCAGCCGTTTTCACGATGCGCTACTGCGCAATCTTATGTTCTCGGGAATCATACTGGCTATTGAAATCCCGCTCGGTATAGCGATTGCTCTGTCGATGCCGAAGAAGGGTTTCTGGGTGCCAGTGTGTTTGATATTGATGGCCTTGCCACTGCTTATACCTTGGAATGTGGTGGGTACGATCTGGCAGGTCTTTGGTCGCGCCGACATCGGTCTTATGGGGGCGACGTTGGCAAAGCTTGGTATCCCTTATAACTATGCAACCAAGCCGTTTGATGCCTGGGTAACGATCATCATTATGGATGTTTGGCACTGGACCAGTTTGGTCGTGCTGCTGTGCTACTCGGGTTTGGTGGCCATTCCTGAAGCCTATTATCAAGCTGCCCGCATAGATGGTGCCTCGCGCTGGAAAGTCTTCCGTTTTATCCAGCTGCCAAAGATGAAGCGAGTTCTATTAATAGCTGTCTTGCTACGCTTTATGGATAGCTTCATGATTTACACCGAGCCTTTTGTACTGACGGGTGGTGGTCCGGGCAATTCAACAACCTTCCTGTCCATTGATCTGGTCAAGATGGCTATTGGTCAATTCGATTTGGGTCCTGCGGCGGCCATGTCCATTGTCTACTTCCTGATCATTCTGCTGTTGTCCTGGGTGTTCTACACCATCATGACGAACTCCGGCGGCGATGCGCAAGATAAGGGAGTCGGCTGACGTGAGCAATGTAAAGAAGAGTCCTTTAAGAGGGTGGGCACCGACGCTCTACATCATTTTTTTGATGTTGCCGATTTACTGGCTCATCAATATGAGCTTCAAGACCAATCAGGAAATACTCTCAACGTTTACTTTTTTTCCCGATAACCCGACGCTGCATAACTACCGAGTTATTCTGACTGACCCGTCTTGGTACAACGGTTATATCAACTCGATCATCTATGTATTGATCAATATGGTGATCTCGGTGAGTGTTGCCTTACCCGCAGCCTATGCCTTCAGTCGTTATCGATTTTTGGGCGACAAGCATATGTTTTTCTGGTTGCTGACCAATCGCATGGCGCCACCTGCGGTGTTTGCCTTGCCGTTTTTTCAATTGTATTCAGCCTTTGGTTTGTTTGATACGCACTTTGCTGTCGCGCTTGCACATTGTTTGTTCAATGTCCCGTTGGCGGTCTGGATTCTGGAAGGCTTTATGTCCGGTGTGCCACGCGAGATCGATGAGACTGCCTATATTGATGGTTACTCTTTCCCTCGCTTCTTTGTGCGTATCTTCATGCCGTTGATCGGCTCAGGGATCGGTGTAGCCGCCTTCTTCTGTTTTATGTTCAGTTGGGTGGAGTTGTTGCTAGCACGCACGCTCACGGCGACAGCAGCTAAACCGATAACCGCAACCATGACCCGAACCGTGTCGGCATCGGGGCTGGATTGGGGGGTGTTGGCGGCAGCTGGAGTCCTAACCATAATTCCGGGTGCATTGGTCATCTACTTTGTGCGTAACTACATTGCCAAGGGCTTTGCCCTGGGTCGGGTGTAGGAGAGCCCGTATGAATACTGCCAACACGAATGCAATGCCTGATAGTGAACAGACAAACGGCGTCATGCCGCCAAAACGAAGCTCAGGCGCGGTTCGCGCCACTGCAATTATTGCGTTTATTGTTCTGGTTCTTGTGGTTGCTGCGTTCTGGTATGTCAGCGCTAACGATGATGTGTCATTGGCCTGGATGGCGTGGACCAAACCCACGGCCATTTTCTTTATTACGATTTTGTGTCTGTTACTGGCCATGTGCGTGTGGGAGATTTTTCGCCCCGGTGGTGGTCCACGTGTTGGCATTCTCCGGTTTGAAACGACTCGGGGGGATAGATTGTTCTTGTCGTTGTTAGGGAGCGCATTTATTCATCTTGGCTGGTTGGGTTTTATCGGGCCAGACTTGTGGAAAGCATTGGGCGTGTCAGTTGTGTACGCCATTTTGGTGTTCTTGATTGTCTAGCCTTGAGTTTGTTAAGTTTTGTCTTTAAGCGTCGGCTTTTCAGTTTTGTTTTTTAGTATTGGTTTTATTTAGTATCAGTAAGTTGTATTGCAGTAATTCGAAGTTCAGAAAGACAGTGGTAAAAACAGTAATGCATAACAATCCATTGGGAGGATACGCATGCGATATTTCAGTAAGACTGGCACCGCCGTCGCGGTAGCTTTATTTTTA
>CAZQOI010000015.1:0-50678 GCA_964594905.1 uncultured Granulosicoccaceae bacterium | reverse complement strand
TTCTGCAAGGTGTGTGGAATCTATCCTTTTCATAGAAAACGAGTCACGCCTGATTTCTTTGGCGTAAACGTTCAATGCCTGGAAGAATTTGATCCGGCAGGTATAGTAGTTCGCGCTACAGACGGGATAGGTATGACGTGATATTGAGAGCCGATAATTGTATATTTCTCTCTTGATTTATACACATCCAAACGTTTAAGCAGGTGCCTTTGGCGTTTGTCAAAACTTGATGAAATATTTCTTGCATCCGATTGCCATGATTCTTATCATAGATTGCTTTTTGCAATATTAATCTTGTTTGTAATTGGCCGTAATTAGTCTTTTCAGGATTGCTGATTTAACTCGGAAAATATCGGAAGTGCCTTGGTTGGAGGATTGGAGATATGCCAGAAGTACTAACTGAATCGCAGATTGAGACTTATCGTGACAAAGGCTATCTGGTTCTAGAGCGTCATTTACCCGAAGACGTTATCGACAGTATACGTGCAGAGATTGTCAGATTCGAAGATGAATCTCGCGAGTTGACGAAGTCGAATGATCGATTGGAATTAGAGGAGGGGCACACCTCGGAACAGCCACGAGTGCGTCGCATCAGATTGCCACACACGATAAGTGATGTGATGAATAAACTGATGTACTCGGACCATATTCTTGCTCCAGCACGAGATCTAATTGGACCTGATCTTCGATTGCATACAACAAAGCTCAATATGAAGTCTGCTGAAAACGGCGCAGCCATTGAATGGCATCAAGACTATGCCTTTTACCCACATACCAACGATGACATTCTTGCTATTGGTGTGATTATCGATGATATGCAAAGTGAAAATGGACCGCTTATGGTTTACCCCGAAACTCACAAGGGGCCTGTTTATGATCATCACGTGGACGGTGTATTCGCGGGAGCTTTTCTTCCTGATGAGGTTGGATTAAACCCCGATGATGCTGTAGAGCTTAAGGGTCCTGCTGGGTCGGTTTCAATTCACCATGGACGGATTGCTCATGGTTCGGCGGAAAATACTTCTGCTCGCTCACGGAGAATATTGTTCTATGAGATGATGGCAGCTGATGCCTTTCCAATAGTTGGTTCACTCACTAAATGGGATGGCATTGAAGACTACAATACGCGTATGCTTTGTGGTGAACCGACAATAAGTCCGCGCCTGAAAGACATACCCATTCGTATACCTCAACCGCAACCAGACGTGCCGATTTCAATTTATGAGATTCAAAAGGGATTGAAACGAAGCGGTTTCTGAACTCGCGCCATATCATACTTTTCTAATGCAGAACTCATTCATCAAGCGCGCGGAGAATTTCGCAGCTTCTATCGGAATTGATGTTCCTGTTTTACTTGGCCCTATGGCCGGAGCCTGTCCGGTGGGTCTGTCGGTGGCGGTTGCAAAAGGTGGTGGAATGGGTGCTTGCGGTGCCTTGTTAATGCAGCCTGATGCAATACATAAATGGGCAGCTGATTTTCGAGCTGAGACAGACAGACCATTTCAATTGAACCTATGGATCCCAGATGCGGCGCCTACCAGAGACTCGGGCCATGAGGCGGAGCTGCGTACTTTTCTGGGTGAATGGGGGCCTGAGGTTAGTACAACGGCAGCTGACGATGCGCCACCGAATTTTGAAGCTCAGTGTGGTGCACTTTTGGATATTGCGCCTAATGCAATCTCGTCAATCATGGGTTTGTTTAATGCTCAGTATGTAGAACAAATGAAATCCGAAGGCATAAAATGGTTTGCCAACGTAACAACAGTCACTGAAGCCGTAGAAGCCGAGGCCGCAGGTGCCGATGCTGTGGTGGCAAAAAGCTATGAAGGAGGTGGGCACTCAGGTGCATTTACACCCGACGAAGCTATGCGAAATGGAGTTGGCTTGCTGTCTTTGGTTCCCGCTATCGCCGATTCGGTAAGTTTGCCCATTATTGCGGCTGGCGGAATAGCGGATGGACGCACAATGGCAGCTGCACTGATGCTCGGTGCATCAGCAGTACAAATCGGTACGGGATTTTTGCGAGCCTCTGAATCAACTATTGCGCCTACGTGGTCCGATGCGATTAGCCACGCGCGTCCAGAAGACACCATAGTGACTAAAGCTTTTTCCGGTCGTGCTGGACGTAGTATTGCCACTCGCTATGCTGTAGCTATGGAGCGTGCAGACTCACCGGAGCCCGCGCCATATCCAGTTCAACGTGGACTTACCCAAGCCATGCGGGCAGCAGCTGCGAAGGAGAACCAGCTAGACGGTATGCAGGCGTGGGCAGGTCAGAGTGCCGCTATGGCAAGATCGACATCTGCTCAGCAAATTGTTCGGGACATCTGGCAGGCTGTGAAAACTATTTGAGTGCGAGCGAAACTAACAGCGACTCAAAAAAAAAGAAAATAAAAGAATTCTCGGCAGTGAAAATATCGATACTCAGGCATGGTAGATCAGAGACATTATTTGACTCACCCATTTCTGCGTGTGAATTTACAACCTGGATAAATCACTATAACCAATCAGGTGTTTCCAGAACGACTATGCCGTCATCGCAAAGTCTGGATTGTGCAAATAGTTGTAGAGTTATTGTGAGTAGCGGCCTCGCCCGATCGATTCAGTCAGCCGAATTACTACTGAATGATCAGACATTATTCAGTGATAACTTATTTGATGAGGCTGGAATGCCATACGCTGAATGGAAAAGCATCAAGCTTCGTCCAAGGTATTGGGCTGTGTTGTTTCGTTTTATGTGGTATCTCGGATACGCGAAGAATGCTGAGAGTCGAGTAGATACTAAACAAAGAGCAAAAAGGGCCGCTCTACAACTAGAAGAATTAGCTCACGAGAATCAGTCGGTGTTGTTTGTTGGGCATGGTATTTTTAATCGATTGCTAGCCGCAGAATTGCTGTCGCTTGGTTGGTCTGGTCCGAGAAACCCAGGTGCCAAGCACTGGGCATTCGGAGACTACTCAAAAGGAACCTATTAGCCAAAAGGCAATCCAAATTCTCAGGCTGGCAGGGCTGAAACGCATCATCGGAGTATCTCTATGAAACCAATTGTGTGCCATGGGCAGGTGATCATCCGAACTGTTGTTGTAGGAATGTGTTTTTTTGTTTGTACGGCTTTCTCACTCGCTGCTAGTGCGGATGACGCTAGTGCAGATATTCCATTGATCCACCAGGCTCTGTACGATTCTGCTTCCAGCGGTTCAGCAGCGTCTCAATATGAACTGGGTGTGATGTATGAGTATGGGCGAGGTGTCGAGCAAGATGACGCCAAGGCTGTGTTCTGGTACGAGAAATCTGCTGCTCAGTTCTTTACAGATGCGCTTTATCGGTTGGCGATTCTTAGCGACAACGGATGGGGTACTCCCTCTGATAAAGAGCAGGCGCTAGGTTTATATACTGCCGCTGCAGAGAGAGGGCATGTGCTCGCGCAACACGATCTGGCTATCATGTATTTTCAGGGCGCTGATGCACCGAAGAGTGTAATGCAAGCCTACAAGTGGTTGAAAATCGCAGTAGCAAGTGGAGAACCACTGATGGAAAAGCACTTGCGAATGGTTGCGGAGAGTATGTCAGCCGATGAAATTGGCGTGGCTGAGTATCTTGCGGAAGAGTGGATCGAACAGTCAGATCAATGAAGATACTACCGGCACGTAAGCAACAAGCGATACGTGCCGGTAATTCAAATCAGTAGTCTTATTTAATTTCCAGCAACTCAACTTCAAAAACCAGAGTTTCACCTGGACCAATTGACTGTCCTGCTCCTCGATCGCCATAGGCCAACTGCGACGGAATGACGAAACGGTACTTGCTACCAACAGGCATCAATTGAAGACCTTCTGTCCAGCCGGGGATTACACCTTTAAGCGGGAAGGATGCAGGTTCGCCACGTGCGATGGAGCTATCGAATTCGGTACCGTCAATTAAGGTACCAACATAATGAACTGATACGGTGTCATCAAGACCAGGCTTGGCTCCGTCTGCGTCACTCATCACTTCATACTGCAAACCACTGTCGGTAACCATGACGCCTTCTTTGGCTTTGTTAGTTTCCAGATACGCTTTTCCAGCTTCCTGTGCAGCCGATGCAGCTTGGGTAGCTTGGGCTTCTTGATGGGTTTGCAAAGCCTGTTGTGCTTCTTCCATCGTCAAGGCAGTCTCTTCACCTTGATGCTGGGCCATCATGCCCTTTATCAGCTGGTCGTAATCGATGTCGCCGTAGTTTTTCAGCACTCGCTCACCGACCATCATGCCGAGGCCGTAGCTCAGCTTGTCTTTGTCAGTGGTGGGTGCATCTTGTGCGTAAGTATGGGCTGCAACGATGGAGCCCAGGGATCCGACTACGACGGCAGCCAAAACGGTTTTTTTCATCAGGGAACGTGTCCTTAATAGTCTGTGGTTCAAGTATGACCACAGCACTATGTCACAGTTCGCTGCTGCCTGTCTCGATGCCTTCGGACGCTTGTGGGCCGCTAAATTCACGGTAGGAGGTCTCTACCATGTGGCTCAGCGTTTTCGCTCGGGTTTTTTCCAGCAGAATGCTGTCGACTCGGCGCTCCAGGTGTCTGGGGTAGGTTGCGATTACGTCACGCTTGTGGCCATCGCAGCTGGAAGACACGTAGTCCATTGTTCTACCGGGTGTGCCTGTGTAGTCCTGTGTTCGCTTATCAACACACTGGGACCATCGAACGAGAGCTTCATCGCGTTCGCCGTCATTCGTGTTCATCGTTGTGCAGCCGCTTATGCTGGTCAAGACCAACAGCAGGCCGCTGATTGTGCTCTTGGAGAGGTACATAACTAAGTCTCATCGACACTCGTATCGGTGCCTTTATAAGCAGACTATCGGCTTCAGTAGTTTTTTCTGAGTCAGTGGTCTGTGCGCGGCTGGAAAAAATGCGGCCACTCCCGCAAATTATGCAGCGCCACTGTCAGATGTTTGCTCTGGTACCGTTTTGCGCCATTTCACAATGTGGCAGCGACAGGTAATTTGCGTCGATACAACGCTAGCCAAATAACGGCTATAGCCGTGACGAGCATTAATGGTGCTGCTGACAGATTGACTACCTTCCAGCCAAAGCTGTGATGCAAGCCACCTGCACACAATGATGTGATCGTCACGGTAGTGAATACCAGAAAATCGTTTAAACCCTGCGCGCGCGTCTTTTCTTCAGGTCGATAGGTTTCGGTTATCAGAGTGGTGCCGCCGACATACAAAAAATTCCAGCTGAAACCGAGCAGGATTAGAGCAGTTACAAAGTGCGCTTGTGTTTCACCATTGAGGTTGATCAAGATGCACACAGCACCAAACACCACACCAGTGGCGAGTACCGGAATTATTCCGATGCGTGATATCAGATTGCCAGTAATGAAAGAGGGTGCAAACATCGCTGCAACATGCCATTGAATAACCATTGCTGTTGCACCCATGCCATAGTCATGCACCGCCATTGCCAGTGGGGTTGTGCCCATGACAAGGTTCATTGTGCCGTAGCCCAGCATCTGACAGATAACGGCAACGATAAACACCGGTTGCGCGACGATCGTGCCTATTGACCGACCGGACGATTTTACGTTACGCACGATTGGTCCTGGCAACTCTGCAAACGATATCGTTATCATTGACAGTATGTAAACGAGTATGAGTGCTGCGAAAGGACCGGCAAAGCGCTCACTGAACAGACCGCTACTCCAGTTTGCGAGATTAGGACCAATAAATGCCGCAATAACACCGCCCGCCATAACCATGGATATGGCGCGCGCTTTGAACGACTCATCGACCACTTCTGCTGCTGTGAATCGGTAGTAATTGGCGAAGGCGGTAAAGGTGCCAAAGCAAAACGTAGCCATACAAAAGGCGACAAACGCTTGATTGAATATGCCCCACAACGCAAGGCAGGCGCCGACAAGACCAATACCGCCCGCCAACAGAAAACCCCTTTTGCGGCCGATTCTGCTCATGGTGTAGGAAGCGGGGATTGTGCTGCACATGATGGCGAAGAACTGTATGGCCATGGGCAGGGTGGCGAGGTTCTTGTTCGGTGCTAATTCAAAACCGATCAGTGCAGACACCGTTATCAACAAAGATGCACACACATACATGAAGGCGTTGCATAGCGACAGCAGATAGATCGTTATTGGTAATCGAGTAGTACTCATATTTTATTTCTTCTTGTACTTCGCGCGTCGCGATTGCTTTTTTGCGTCTCGTTTCTCTTCTTCTTTTACAAGACGTTCTTGGGTCTCTATGATTTCCTGATCGCGCATGTCGGGAGTCTCGAGGGTAATGCCTCCCAGTAAACCACTGCGAAATTCTTGTAATAGCAGTCGACCTGTGCGATCAAAGTCAACAAGTCCACCAGCGCCGAGACAGCCTCGCAATTGGCCTATTTGCTCTAACGTCTCAACGCTGTCGGTCAAACTAAGTTCATCGGAGAATCGAGATTTCAAGCGTTCGCCATACTGAATACGAATAAAATCGAGAAGGATGGTGGCTACTTCGCCACTGTCCATTGCTGTATCACGTATGGCACCGGTCGCGGCGAGACGGTAGCCACTGGCCACGTTATCAACTTTCGGCCATAGCACACCTGGAGTATCTCGCAGTATCCATCCCTCACCGAGTTGTATTGGCTGCTGGCGTTTGGTGATGGCGGGTTCATTGCCGGTTTTGGCCACCACGCGTCCAGCCAGTTGGTTGATCAATGTGGATTTACCGACGTTAGGAATCCCGACAACCATCGCAACTCGAGGTTTGATGCGTTGTGGATCTGGCGGCATCAGGGTTCTTAGCCTTTTCGGGATATCTTTATAAGTGTCGGGGTGTTCTGTACTGACAGCTAGTGCTTCGGTTTTGTCTTGTTCCGACAAATTACTGATCCAGATATCGGTTAAGTCGGCGTCTGCAAGATCGGATTTGCACAGCACACGTAAGCTTGGTTTCTTGCCTCGAAGTTCTGCGAGCATCGGGTTTTCGCTGCTCCAGGGGATGCGCGCATCGAGTACTTCGATAAGTACATCAATATCTGGAAGCACCTTTGCCATTTCTTTTCTGGCCTTGTGCATATGACCAGGAAACCATTGAATCGCCATGCGTCAGTTGTTGTCCTGATCACTGAGCACAATTTGATTGGTTTCTATCTTTATCTTTCCAGCTTTGTACAAACTGCCAACGGCTTTCTTGAAGTTTTTCTTGCTGACCTTGAACACACGGTAGATATCATCAGGTGAGCTCTTATCGTGTAATTCGCAGATGCCGTCGTGTGCGTTGAGATAATCGATGATCGATTGCGACACTTCATCATGGGCATCGCGGCTTCGAGCTTGCAGTGATAGATCGATACGCCCGTCTGCGCGAATCCGCTTGATATACCCCTCGTTTTCCTCACCAACTCGAATGCGTTGAAAGACTTCATCTTTGTAGATAAGTCCAATAGCGCGATTATCGATGACTGCCTTGAAGCCGAGATCGGTGCGTTGGTAAATTAACAGCGAGACTTTTTGCCAGGGTTTGAAATCAGTCGCTTGATCAGGAAGGTGATGATCGAGACGACTACTGGCGGCCAAGCGTCCACTGTTGTCCAGATACACCAATACACTCTCGTAACGACCAGATTCGACAGGGCGTCTTTGCTCAGCAAACGGCAGCAGCAGTTCTTTATCCAGACCCCAGTCCAGGAAAGCGCCCGCATTGGTGACTTCACTGACCTTCAAAGTGGCCACCTTGTCGCGTTGAACAGACGGAATTTTCGTGGTAGCGACGAGCTTTGATTGAGCGTCGGAAAACAGAAACACACGCAATGCATCGCCGGTATTTGCATCGGGTGCATCGGCGACCGGGCAGACGGCGAGGCCGAGATCCCCCGCATCGAGCTCGATATGCGACTGGGTTCTGCGCTTCACAGGCAAAACGTATGTGTATCCAATTTCCATTGCGGGACGAGTGTATGCCTAGAGCAGTTTGAACGCTACCACAGCAGTATGACGCTATAGCCGTTATGCTTATGTTGTGAACGCTTCTGTCCCGACAAATGACCAACCTTCAATGGTCTGCGAGAACCCGACGGGCTTGGCTGCGCCTACCATTCTGCTTGCGCCAATGGAGGGAGTCATTGATGCCTCGATGCGGACCTTTTTGACATCAATGGGGGGCTACGATCGTTGCGTCACTGAATTTATCAGGGTTTCCGATGTGCGGCTTCCGGAAAAAGTGTTTTTTCGCCTGTGCCCCGAGTTTGCCAACGGTGCCCATACACCTGACGGCACACCGGTTTATACCCAGCTTTTAGGCAATCATGCAGTGGCGCTTGCCGCTAATGCGCTCAGGGCAGTTTCGCTAGGGTCGCCGGGCATTGACCTGAATTTTGGCTGTCCGGCGAAAACGGTTAACAAGAGCCAGGGTGGTTCGGTTCTGTTGAAAGATCCTGGCAATGTGGCATCACTTGTCGCTGCCGTTCGTGATGCGGTGCCCGCCGAGATTCCAGTCACCGCAAAGATCCGGCTTGGCTACGACAATACTGATCAGTTGGAGACCATTGTTTCGGGTATCAGCGATGCAGGTGCTGATGAGATTGCCATTCACGCGAGAACCAAATTTGATGGCTACAAACCACCAGCATTCTGGTCGCGTGTGGGAGAGCTTGAGCGTTCGCTGCGGCCTCGGGTTTATATCAATGGGGAAATCTGGTCTGTAGCTGACAGTGTTGAGGCCCGTAAGCAAAGCCATTGTGAGCATGTGATGCTAGGCCGTGGAGCACTCGCAGCGCCTGATCTCGCGCGACGCATCAAGGCTGGTAGTGCTGAGGATGCCACGCCGTGGGAAGCTGTGCTTGATCGGGTAGAGCGGCAGTTTGTCATCAGCGATAGCCAAAGCCCGCGGCATGTGGGTAACCGTACCAAGCAATGGCTTGCTTACCTGAAGCGAAACTATCCAGAAGCCACTGTTCTTTTCCAACGCATTCGAACGCTACATGATCAACGGGCGATTCGTCAGGCGTTCAGCGAGCATCGGCGACAAGACCTTCAAGCATTGGAGGCACAACCTGCGTGATGCAGTTCGAATTACTTATAAAGAGATAACGTATGTCACATGGTTATGAATCTGGGCGATTGAATTTGCCCTTTGTTGGCATTTGTACCTTCGGCAAGTATCCCTATGTTCAGAACTGGGACGAGATAGATGCATCGGTTGCGATCCTCGGCGCGCCGTTTGACTTTGGATGTCAGTACCGGCCAGGCGCACGCTTTGGGCCGCGTTCGATTCGTGAAGCGTCAACACTTTTCTCGTTTGGCCATTCCGGTGCTTATGATCACGAGGATGACATCACCTATCTAGCGGCGGAAACCACATCCATCGTTGACTTGGGTGACGCGGACATCGTGCATACCGACACGATCAAGAGTCATGAAAATATCGAATACGGTGTCAGAAAGATTCTTGCTGCTGGTGCTATACCTGTTGTTTTAGGTGGGGACCATTCTGTCAATATCCCTTGCATCAATGCATTTGATGATCAAGAGCCCGTTCATCTGGTGCAAATCGATGCGCATCTGGACTTTGTTGATGAGCGCCATGGTGTGCGCTTTGGGCACGGTAATCCGATGCGCCGAGCCGCTGAGAAAGACTATGTCACTGGTCTCAGCCAGATTGGTATTCGCAATGTTTCATCGACTGCAAAAGATGGATACGAGGCGGCTCGTGAAATGGGCTCGGATATTTTGTCCGTCAGACAATTGCGTCAATTAGGCATTGAGGGTGTGCTTGAACGAATACCTGCAGGCAAACGATATTACGTCACGATCGATATAGATGGGTTTGATCCGTCGATCGCACCAGGTACAGGCACGCCAAGTCATGGTGGATTTACCTACTATGAAGGGCTTGAGTTGTTGGACGGACTGGCAAAACGTGGCGATGTCGTGGGTGTGGATCTGGTTGAAGTTGCGCCGGACTATGATCACGGTGGCAGTACTTCAACACTCGCAGCACAACTACTGCTTAATTTTATCGGGCGAATTTTGCATCACCGTTAATCGGTGATGTTTGTGACTTTAGTTTTGCCGCTAGCCGGTTTTTTCGGACGCCTCTGGCGTCTCGGCACCTGCTCTTGACTCGACAAGGCAGCCGACGACCGGATCGTTATTGGCGTTGAAGGACGGCTTGGTCTTCGAAATGGTATCCAGCGTGTTTGCCATCTTCATTAACCATTGATTCGAGTGTGCACGCTGTTCATCAGTCATGCTGGTAACGAATCTCAGTGCAAACGTTCGCCAAATAGCGCGATTTGCAGCCCATTCCTCAGGATGTGCGTTTTCCAATAGCGACCACAACCTTTGTAGGTGCTCGGACATTTTTACGTCGTAGGCGGGACTTATCTGATCTCTTGCGATGTTGAAGAACTGGCGATTCCACTCGTCTGACAAGGTGTAGTACTTGCTGCGCATTCTGATCTGCTGCCCGAGGGTTGTTCGCAGCATTGCTCGTTGGTTTGCCGTGAATTCCAGACCTATGCGTCCCGCCCATTTATCAATATTGCGATGGCGACGTTCAACACGTTCCTCTTTTGTTTCGTCGGCGCGACGATTGCGATTCTTTTTCCTTTCGCTCTTGAACCGATTTTCAATGAAATCGACTTGCTCATCTTTGAGTGATCGCATCAAATCGAAGGAATAGTTAACTGGATGGCACTGGCGTATTGACTTCGTATGGCCTTCGGTGATCTCGAACCAGGATGCGATGTCCTCGGCGGTGGTCTGCCCTGGTGTGGCGACGCTGGTGGCTATCACTCTGAGTAAGGAGGCGTACTTGGGTAATTCGTTTTGTCGATGCCACACGTGGAAACTGCCCACTACTTCCTCGAAGGCGGCTTTTTGCTCGGCGTTGAAATCCCCGAGTTTGTTGAATTCCTTGCGCATCTGATCGTCCAGCCGGTTGTAGAGCGGACCGATCACAAACCTGCTATTCGAGCAGGCACTAAGAACAGTTGCTGCAAGCAGCACTAGGATGGTGCTCCACGGAGTGCGCCACTGTCTGGTTCTTAGTATCATGACAATCTAGATTCTAGCCAAATACTCGCGGGCGTTGCCCAGTAATTTACCCTTCCCACATGACAGCGGAGAAACGTTGATGTCAGAAAGCTCGGACAGTTCCGCAAATTCTGCTGAGCATACGATTGGCGCTGGGATGGTGGTCGGCATGCACTACGACCTCTACACCACCGAGGCCGAGAAAATTGAGTCGTCCAAAGGGGGCGACCCCATGTTATTCCTATTTGGCGATTCATCGGTCTTGGCGGCTTTGCAGGATGCTCTTGATGGAAAGTCTGTTGGTGATGATTTTTCGGTGACCATCTCGCATGAAAAGGCCTACGGCAGACGCTATCCTGATCGATTGCAACGCATGCCGCGTAAGCAAATAGACGGTGGTAAGAATAAACAGTTCCGCGTCGGGCAAATCATTAACCTACGTGGTGACAAAGGTCCCATTCCGGGTACGATTGTTAAGGTCGGTAAGTTCACTGTAGATATTGATCAAAATCACCCGCTGGCGGGTGTTGATCTGACGTTTGATGTCACGGTTGAATCGGTACGTCCCGCAACTGCCGAGGAGCGGGCGCATGGCCACGCCCATGGGGTTGGTGGGTATCAGCATTGATATAGCGGTAAGTATCAACCAGTTTAATGATGGATGTTGATTGGAGGATCTTCATGAAGACTCGAAATCTGTTTCTTATTACCAGCAGTTTCATTGCGACGCTCGCCTTGGGCAGTTGTGTCACTAACCCGGTTACCGGAAACAAAGACCTATTGGTGGTTTCCGAAGCCTGGGAGTTACAGGTTGGTCAGCAGCAATATGCGCCTCTGCGTCAGTCTCAGGGTGGTGATTACGTAGTCGATCCGAAAGTAGAGGCCTACGTTCGAAGCGTCGGTCAAAGGCTTGCCGCAAAGAGTGATCGAAAGCTGCCCTATGAATTTAACGTCATTAATGATTCAACGCCGAATGCCTGGGCATTGCCAGGTGGCAAGATCAGTATTAACCGCGGCTTATTGGTTCGTCTAAAAGATGAATCAGAACTTGCGGCGGTTCTTGGCCATGAAATTGTGCACGCCGCGGCCAAACATGGTGCCCGTGCGCAAACGCGTAATATCGGCATGCAACTGGGTGTTCTGACAGCAACGGTTGTTGGCCAAAAAAATGGTTACGGTCAATTAGCTCAAGGCTTATCCGCCGTTGGTGCTCAGTTGATTAACAGTCGCTACGGACAAGGTGCTGAACTCGAGGCCGACAAGTTTGGCATGGCCTATATGAAACGTGCAGGCTATGACCCACAGGGTGCGGTTGGCTTGCAAAGAACGTTTGTTGAATTATCCAAAGGCAGTCCGAAGGATCCGATAAGCAAACTCTTCGCATCTCATCCGCCATCTGAACAACGTGTTGCGGAAAATATGATCACCGCAGCAAACCTTGGTGCTGGTGGTCAGCGTGGCCAAAGAGAATACCAGCAGGCGATGTCTCGATTGCGTCAGACCACCAAAGCTTACGATGCTTTTGACCAAGCGCAGGCCGCAGCGCAGAAGGGTGATTTCAATCAAGCCACGGCGTTGATCAACCAGGCAATCAGAATCGAGCCACGAGAAGGGCACTTTCAATCATTCCTTGGTGACATTGCGCAGCAGCGAAAGGACTATCGCTCCGCCAAGCAACACTATGATAGGGCGATCTCGCTGAACAGGGACTTTTTCTATTATTACCTGCAACGTGGCAAGGTCTATGAGGCAACGCGCAACCTTAATGCTGCCCGTCAAGACTATGCAACCAGCATGAAGTATCTGCCAACCTCCGATGCGCAGGCAAGCTTGGGCCAGTTCGCTGAACGCGAAGGTAATCTTGTTGCTGCCAAACGGTTTTATGCAATGGCTTCCCAGGCTCAAGGGGCTGCTGGTGACAAGGCGCGTTCTGCATTGCAGCGTCTCGAACCACCAGCTAATAAAAATACCTTCCTGTTGGTAAGACAAGGACTTAATCAACGCGGAAATTTTGTCATTGAACTGATCAACCAGACATCCCGACCTATTTCTAACGTCAAAATAGGCCTCACTGTTGCACCTGGACAGCGTCAACAAGTGCAAGGTGTATCGGCGATCATTCCCGCGGGTAAGCGTCATGTTATTGATACCGGTCAAAGGGTATCACAGCAACGTGCACGTCAAATACAGGTCGTGGTGTTGGATGCCTCACTGCTTCGCTAATAGAAAAGGCCTATTTAGTTTTGCGTAACTGCACGGTGACTGCAATCCGCACCCTGTTTGCCGCGGGGTTGATGTTGTTTGCCACGCAATCGGCTGCGCAGTCGACTGACATAAGAGACATACTGCGTTCTGAACTCGCTTGCCGACTCATTGAACCCGTGTTTGCGGATATGCCGGTTGCGCCGTTGTTCACGATGAACGACAACAGCTGTGAAGCCGTAACACCTGACGATGTGCAACGTGACTATTTCAGCGACAACGTGTGTACGCAGCCTTTGCTTTTTTCTGCTACTGACCTCGTAGAGCACTGCGCTTTGCTGCTCGATAGCACAGGACTTGGCGAAGGCAATGGCATTCGTACTGACAGTTGGACCTTGTCACCGGGTTCGCGATTCGATCTTGGCGCGCGCCCGCTTGATAATGTTCAGTTGCCATACATGCAACGGACTATTTACCGACGTGTGGATAACGCAGCGGGTGAATGTGCTCTCGAAATGCGCATCTACACAGCAAGTCCCGGGCTTGAGAACCTGAAACCCATGATCGCTTTTCATGGTGGTAGCTGGAGTGGTCGAGGTTTCGGCTTCTTTGGTCTTGAAATGAGCATTCCACATTATGTTGAACGTGGGTTTGTGGTTTTCGCGCCTTTCTATCGCTTGCTGGGTGACAACGAAGGCAGCGCTGCCTGTCACAACGCAACAGTGGATGACATCGTCGATGACGCTAATGCAGCTTTGGATTGGGTGCAAGCAGAGGGCAATCGTTTTGGCGCTAGTGGTAAACCCGTAACCTTTGGCCAGTCGGCGGGTGCTCATCTTGGCTTGTCATTGGCGAGCTATCGCGCTGACGAAATCAGTGGTGCCGTACTGATGTACCCACCGACAGATTTTAGCGACTTTGCATTGCGTGTAGGCAGCGGGGCTTACACCAATGAGCAGGGCTTAGGGATACTGCGCCGCGTGTTGCAGCTTGATGAAGCTGCCGATATCTCCTCGATTGATGTGAGTGCCTCGCCAGTTCCTGAAAACAGTTTTCCGCAACGTGTTGTTGAAGATGGGCTTACACCTGCACCACTGTTCATTATTCATGGCCTGGAAGATGATCTTGTCGAGGCGCGACAATCCGCCCGACTGTGTAATGCTCTTGTGGGGGATACGCTTATGCCGATTGATGCTGCACCACTTGGTATTTCAACTTTGCGTGCTACGCGCAATTGTGGTGAGGACTCTGAATTGCAATTGATACGTGAAGGACAACATGCCCTTGATGTGTGTATCGCCGGTACCGTGATACCGACAGATCTTTGTTTTTCAGGTTCTGAGGAAAGTCGGCTTGAAGTTGCGGCGGCCATCGGTGATGCGGGTGACTTTGCGGCTGATGTTGCCAATCGTGTTGAAGAGCCAGTGGTGCTTGACGGCGTTACCGAGGATGGTGCTTCCGTTGATTCAGCGGATGAGTCTGGTGGCGGGTCTTTATCAAGTTTGGTTTATTTATTGTGGCTTGTTACTTTGTTTCGTTGGTTTAACCAAACACATTGTTGTTTTGCTGGGAGGCATATTGAGTGAATCGAGTTGTGTGAAGTGAAACTAATGGCCGCTTCCGGCTCAATTGCGGTAGTTCTCTGTGTAGAGTTAAATGTCCGCCTACCTAGCTTGGTACTAAGGATACTGCCCAGACTCTCCACGAAGACGTGACCCAGTTGCGTGCCGTACGCCAAGAGATTTTCTAGAATTTCTCGCGTATCAGTCTTTCGGCCGATGATGCTATTGCTAGGTTCTATATACACTTCGATTTAGATTTTTATCTTAGTGTCGTTCATGCCGAAATTGTTTTCCACAATCTGGAACAAATCACATGCTCCGGGTGCGACCGGTCCGCTTAGGCGAGATTGGGTTCTCGTGACCGTCTTGGCATTGGTGGCGATAGTTGAAGGCATACTCCTAGAGAACGTCATCTGGCGATCCATGACGATTGTGCTGACCATTGGGGTTGCGCTGACACTACCTTGGCGTCGAGTCCACCCACTTGAGATGGCGATAATCGCGTTTGGCCTTTCTGCCGTTGTACAAACCATTGCGCTTGGCCTTGACGTGGATTGGCGCGGGCTCAACTGCAATATGTTTGTAGTAATATTTCCGTATGCGTTGCTTCGCTGGGGCTCAGGTCGAGAGTCAATTCTGGGCGTTGCCTTGATTGCGGTTTTGATCACCCCCGCAATGATCGTTGAGCAACATTCGTGGTTGGAAATTCTCGGTGCAGGCATGTTTATACTGATTCCGGCTGCCCTAGGTGCAACTATGCGTTACCAAGATAGTGCTAGTCGGAACGCCAACGATCGTGTTCGATTAGAAGAGCGAGAAGAGCTTGCACGTGAGCTTCATGATACGGTTGCACACCACGTCTCTGCAATTGCTATCCAAGCGCAGGCCGGTCGGGCTCTAGCAGCCACGAAACCAGGTGCTCCATTGGAGGTACTTGGGGCTATAGAAGAGGCCGCGTCGAGAACACTTGTGGAAATGAGGCAGATCGTAACCACGCTCCGTGATGATTCCCCCACTGTTAAAGCACCTGTCGCAACGCTTGAAGATATAAAACGCCTTGCTCAGGATAACGCGTATCCGTTGCACGTTAGTGTCAAATTTAAAGGAGAACTTGACGAGATAAGCTCAGCTATCCAATCAACGCTGTTTCGATTAACACAAGAGGCATTAACCAACGCTGCGCGTCACGCGAAGGCGGCTCGCAATGTCAATGTGGAGGTCACGGGCGATTCAGAAAAAGTACGGTTAACCATAGTTGATGACGGAGATACAATTTCGCAGGTATCTTCACAAGGGCTTGGTTTACGCGGCATGTCAGAGCGTGTTGAGTTGCTTGGGGGAAGCATACAAGCAGAGCCCATAAAATCGGGTGGTTGGAAAGTGGAAGCGATATTGCCTAAGTATGGAACCTGGATAAAGTCATGAGCATTCGAGTTCTTGTTGCCGATGATCAGGATCTTGTTCGAACTGGGCTTCGCATGATTCTTGACGTACAGCCAGATATCGATGTGATAGGCGAAGCAGTCGATGGGAGGGAAGCTGTTGAGTTAGCGCGCGAGCTACGTCCGGATGTGTGCTTGTTTGACATCCGAATGCCGAAGTTGAATGGGATTGAGGCGGTGAGCCTATTGGCCGGGCCGGATGTAGCAGATCCGATGGCGATCGTCGTCATTACCACTTTCGATCTCGACTCCTATGTTCATGAGGCACTGAGGGCAGGGGCACGCGGCTTTTTGCTCAAAGATGCTGGTCCTGATTTGTTGGCTCAGTCAATTCGTGCCGCCGCAAGTGGAGACGCGTTAATTGCGCCGAGTATTACTGCACGTTTACTTACCAAGTTTGCACAGCTTCCGCATCATAAGCCGCCATCTCAGCCATTTGAAGCGCTTACGACACGCGAAGAACAAGTGCTACAAACCGTAGCGCGCGGGCGAACCAATGCCGAGATTGCGGACGAATTGCACATCAGCCTTAGTACGGTAAAAACTCATCTTGCCAGCTTGATGGGCAAGCTTAGCGCCCGGAACCGGGTCGAGATGGCAATGTGGGCTTATGAGACTGGTCGCGTTCACGGTAAATGACATCGTCCGAAAGGATGAGAAAAATCTCGGTCAGTCGATCCAGTTAAATCGAGCCTTTCTGACGATGTAAACAGGTGGCAATCAGCCGATTATAAGCGCTCCTACTAAGAAACGGAGCAAACGTTTATGGCCACCCAAAGCAATCGGAAAGATCTTGGTTCAATAATCAACGACGATAGTTTACCGGCTTATATCGTTAACAAGCGCGCTGAACGCATGTGGGATTGGGCTGCGGATCGCTACGCAGCTAAACCCGTTACTGATGAAAACGCCTATGCGCATAAGCTGGCAATCACACGCAACTATCTACATCTCGAAGCAAACGTACTTGAACTCGGTTGTGGCACCGGCTCAACTGCGCTTGCGCACGCACATCATGTGAATCACATCAAGGCTATTGATGTGTCATCACGCATGATCGAAATAGCTAAAAGCAAAGCTGCATCTGCGAGTGTCGACAATATAGATTTTGCACATAGCGACGTTGATCATCTGCAGTTAGCTGATGATTGTTTTGATGTTGTGTTGATGCTAAACCTCCTGCATATTCTTGCTGACTGGCGTAAGCACATTACGATGGCCTACAACACTCTCAAACCAGGCGGTGTGTTTGTATCTAGCACCTCGTGTTTAGGTGATGGCTATACCTTGATTCGGCTTCCAGTAATAGCTGGACGAATGGTAGGGATTTTGCCGAAATTCAGTTTCTTTACTCGCGAGGAACTGGAGTACGCGCTAGTCGATGCTGGATTCGAAATCGAATATACATCAGAACCTGCGCGCAAAACCGCGGCATTTCTCGTCGCGAGAAAACCGTGATGAATAGAATTAATTCCAATAGTGTTTCTGTAGTGATCGTGCTTGTTTGTCGTGCTGCGATTGGTCTGTGCGTTTTACATTGGTGGCACGAGGGTGAAGTGTTGCAACTCAGTGTTGGCATGGGTGCGCTGGCACTAACACTATTGCCCAAGTTGTTTATTCGAGATCCATTATTACAAGACATGACTGCAACCGTTGTTGCGCTCTTGCTTGCTGCACATGTCGTCTTAGGCATGTCGGGCTCTCTATACGAGACATCTTACTTTTACGACAAATTTATGCACGCAGTTGGATCATCGGCAATAGCAGGCTTACTGCTGCTAGCTGTGCATCGCTATTGCATTCGCCATTCCATTGAGCTGCCTGTAGTAATGATTGCAGCAATTGTACTAGGCGGAACATTGAGTGCCGGAACACTGTGGGAAATATTTGAATTTACGATTGATCGCACTCGTCTTTTCAATGCCCAGCGTGGCTTATACGACACCATGCTTGATCTTATTGCAGATGCTAGCGGAGGGGTTGTTTTAGTCGTTCTTGCAATGGTTACGAACTTCCTTCACATCCAAGTTGAGCATAACTTACAACCCTATCCTGGTCGGATAAGTAGTTAAACTAAAACTGAGGTAAACAATGAGTAATATTTTAAAAATTGAAGAAATGCAGTGGAGGAATATTCTGTCTGGATTGTGGCTCTACTTTCTACTGAATATACTTTTCCGCGATGTGCATGAATTCCTACGTACCGGTTATCTGGAGCAGGTGATAAGCGGCGTTGTATTCGGTAACAGATTAACCGAAGAGATATTGCTGTACTCCGCGTTCGCAATACAAATTCCGCTTTTAATGACTGTTCTATCCCGTGTTATGTCTGACTCTATAAATCGCTGGTCAAATATAATGGCATCCATCGTTATGTTTGTCACCATCGTTGTGTTTAATAGAAACCCTGATCTTGATGACATCGTGTTTTCTGTGGTAGAAGCGCTTGCTTTGGTTGCAATATGCTATATCGCATGGCGAGGACCTCTTGCAAGAACATACCTGCTGCGCTAAAAATATGCAGCATATTCTCCACAAAGCAGACCTACCACCAGATTGCTATCAAGGTCTGCTGCGGGTCAAAAGTGGTCATGATAGAAAATGCTCACGGCCCAAGCGGCTGTCAATTGCCGCTGAGCTGGGTGTTCAGTTCATCAAGGGTCTTTACTGACACGTCGGTGAGTTCTGGCCACGGGAAAATCCCATCGACGTCTAGGTGAACGGTCGTAACACCCGCGTTACGACCCGCTTCAAGGTCAAATCGGTAGTCGCCGATCATTACCGTATCACTCGCATCAGCTGACCAGCGATCAATCATCAGTTGTACACCGGCTGGATCTGGTTTAGCGGCGCAGCAGTCGCGACTGACGATTGTGTCGGTGGAAAAGAAAGTATCAAGGCCACAAGCTGCAAGCGTGCGCTCGGCTATTATCTTGCCGTTACGTGTCACAATGCCGAGTCGCGCGCCTTTGTCTGACAATGACTGCAGCAGTTGAACAGCTCCAGGCTGCGCTCTAGCTGCATCCGCCATGTCGAGTTCCATATCATCAAGCTGTTGATGCTTTTCACGTGCAACTGATGTTGGCAAGGCCGCCAGTGCCTCAAGGATAGGAACACCCTCTGGCAGGCCAAGTGTGTGGCGCATCGCGTCAAAGTCATGCATTGCTATGGTTAATGTGCCGTCCATATCAAACAACCAATGACGGTGGCCTTCGAGCATTTTTATATTCACGCTAATCGCTATTTGTTTTCGGGTCGTCAAGTGATCGCAGAAATTCATCAAGCTTAAAGTCTTGTTGAAAATCTGGATAACGTTCACGAAATTTCTTGAACTCTGTTTGTGCCAGTTCAATCTGATTTGTACGAGCGAAGGTTTTTATCGCATCAATCCAAGTGTCTGGCTTGTCGGGATTATACGCCGACGCCTCACTCGTGGATGCAAGGCTTTTAGCGACTGTTCTTGATGTGTCGCTAAACGCTTGTGTGGATTCTGCTATAGAAGTCTGGCTAAGCGCTTGCGTGCTTTGCGCACTAGATGCCTTGCTAAGCTCCAGTGTGTTTTCTACTCTGGATGCCTCGCTGAGCGCCTGTGGGCTTTTCGCGCTGGAGATCTCGCTTATCTCTTGCGGGCTTTCGGCAAAGGCAAGTGCTGCATCAGCACTGGCATTACCGCCGCTCACGGCTTCCTGACTCTCAACAACAGACGCTGATGTCACGCTCACAGAAGGCGCGGCCACTGTGCTTTCTGTATCGACTTGGATTGCTGATGGGTTGGAGTCTGGCGACTGTATCAACAGAGGCACGATAGCGATGCTCAGCATCACAGTAGCCGCAATGGCGAAACCATGCATAGGCCAGGTTTTTCGGCGATAAACAGTAGTGGATTCTGTTTCTTTAGATGCTGCCCCCGATTGTTTTGCGGCACGCAATATTGCCTGATCGAGAGCTGCTGGAACCTCAACCTCGTGAGCCTCAAACACCCGCGCGATGTCTTGATCATTAAATTCGTTGTTGGATTTTGAATTCATGATTGTTCCCGCAGTTGACTACGAAGTTTGACAAGTGCATAGCGAAGCCGGCTTTTGACCGTTTCTACTTTTTCTCCGTTCATGGTGCCCATCTCGGTAAGACTTAAACCTGCCACATGTCGTTGCAACACTGCGTCGCGCTGTTTGTCGGGTAGGGTATTCAGTGCAGACTGAAGAACTGTACGCATTTCTCCAATACGTGCGGCTTCCTCAGGTTGCAGTGGTGGTGCAATAAAAGCGACATCGCTCTTGTGTTCATCAAACTCTTCCGTTTTGATTTTTCCTTGGCTACGGTAATGATCAATAATCCGATTCTTGGCAATACGGTAAAGCCAGGCGGTAAATGGTGCATCGGCTTGATAAGCGTCCCGCCCGTTGACAACCCTGAGCCAGATGTCCTGATACAACTCGGCAGTATCTGCTTCATTGCCACAGCTATAGAGTACATAGCGGTAGAGTCCCTGCCGATGGCGTTGATACAGGGTCTCGAAAGCTCCTGTATCGCCATCGGCGTAGGCCAGCATTAAACTCTTGTCGGTTGGCGTTTCGTTCAACGCCGCGCTGGTATCCATTTACTTAGTCATATCGAATTGTTGTGCCCACATAATCAGGTATTAGTCATCCGTTGGATTCCTTGTCGAGACGATGACTGGAGTAGGTGATTCCTCGGAGGCTATCGGCGATGTTGATTAATCGGAGTAGTTCAGCGCGATAACCGAAGTCATCTTCCCCAATCGCACCTTTTGCCAGCCGCGCTGCGTCTGTCAGAGTATAGGATTCAAGATACTTGCTGTCAGTCAAGGTTTGAGCGAAGGCGGCAATACTTGCACTAAAGTTAAAGTCATTGCTGTTTTCTTTCACTACAAGGAAATCGATGTTTTCGATGACTTCACTGATTAACTGACTCGTGTCACTACCGGGTAGCTTGTAGCGAATGCGCAGCTCACCTATTTCATTGATCAGAGACTGTTTGGTTGTTGGAAGCTCAGGTTTGCCGTATCGAGATTCGCTATGTCGCTCACCACCACTACCGACAAGTGCTAATTCGTACAGTGCTGTAACCGTGTGGCCTGCGCCAATTTCACCAGCGTCAACCTTGTCGTTGTTGAAATCTTCGTTAGCGAGTTTACGGTTTGAATAGCCAATCAATCGATACTCACTGACAATAGCTGGATTAAACTCGATTTGAATCTTGACGTCACTGGCAATGGTTAACAAGGTTGAGTTGAGCTCTTCCACCAATACCTTGCGTGCTTCGTTGATTGTGTCGATATACGCGTAATTGCCGTTTCCGACATCAGCAAGCTGCTCCATCAGATAGTCGTTGTAGTTGCCAGTGCCAAACCCGAGTGTCGTGAGTGCAATACCTGACTTGCGCTTTTTCTCGATCAGTTTTTTCAGCTTGTCGATATCGGATATACCGACATTAAAATCGCCATCGGTGGCAAGTATGACGCGGTTGACGCCGTCTTCGGTAAAGTTCTTCTCAGCCATCTCGTACGCGAGCTCTATCCCAGCTTGACCGTTGGTGGAACCACCTGCAGACAATTTTTTGATCGCTTTGGCAATTGTTTGATGTTCATTACCTGGTGTGGGTTCAAGCACGACTCCTGATGCTCCCGCATAGACAACGATCGATACATGATCATCACTGTCTAGTTGTCGTGACAACATTTCTATCGATGGCTTCAGTAAGCCAAGTTTGTTCTTCGCACTCATGGACCCTGACACATCAATCAGGAAAACCAGATTGGAAGGACGGTCGGTGATGTTTTCCGGTTCAAACCCTTTGAGGCCTACGTGAAGTAGGGCTGTCTTGTTGTTCCAAGGACTGTTTCCCAGTTCAGTGGTAACACTGAAAGGTTGCTCTTGAGTGGCGGTGGAGGTGTAGTCATAGGAAAAATAATTGAGCATTTCCTCCACACGTACTGCGTCTACTGGTGGTAACTCGCCAGCATTGAGAAAACGACGAACGTTGGCATAGCTGCCAGTGTCTACATCGATACTGAAGGTTGATACTGGATCGAGTGCGGCTACGTGAATTGGGTTAAGTTCAAGTGTTTGATATTTTTCTGTGTTCGGTTCAACGTGTATGTGTTCGATGCTTGGTGACATGGCCAATTTGGCTGTGGCGTCAATGTCGGCGTGTCTGGCTACGAGTTCTTGTGCTTCGACCAGCACGGTTGAACTTTGCCTCACGCCTTCAACTTTTGCCACGGGGGGTATGCTTGCTGGGCCGCTGCACGCTGCGATAAGGGTGATACTTGTCAGGCAGCTCAGGCCTGTAATGATGGTTTTCGTGTACATGGATTGTGTCCATTTATGTGAATGACAACCCTGTAAACGTACGCCTCGGAATATCGGGGTTAAATCATCCGGACCTGGCTCACATTTCCTTGTTTTGAATTGTCCGTATACTGTCCCATCAGCGTTTGCCCGGATCCAGAACCCATGAAATTTCGATTGATTTTTGTTGTGACGATGTTCCTGCTTACCAGTGCCAACCCTTTGCGTGCCCAAGAGACGATTCCCCGGGCGCTCCTTGTTGAAATGGCAAAAGGTCAGTTGGATGTGCTGTGTGGTTCTTCGATCTTTGCCGGGTGTATGGGTTTCAGCCAATCAGAGTGCGAACTCCTGTCAGATTCTGCAATCAAGCAATGCCTGCTGCCGTTACCGGAAAAAATTGATCTGGAAAAGCTCGATAATGCGGCATTGGAATCGTGTCCGCGCGAAGTATTTGCCGACGCCGGCCACACAGAAGAGAAGGCTGGTATGTGCTTTGACGAAGCGATGGAAGTTGACAGTTCGAGCCAGTAGTTATTAATTGCTCAATGGGCTTGCTCAGTGAGGAGCGTCTTCTGTACGAGGCACCCATCTCGCTGGGCGTTTCTCCAGAAAAGCGGCAAGCCCTTCCTGTGCATCATCGGTTGCGCGTATAGCTGCAAGTAGTGCTGCCAGTTGTTCGCGTAGATCGTCATCAATCATGCGGCCGGCTACTTCAGGAATTAATTGTTTGGCAGCGACCTGTGCTGTTGAACTGCACTCTAATAGCTCGCTGATTTTTTCTTCAACGCGTCGATTCAGATTATCCGAAGAGCAAACGTCGTGGACGATGCCGATGCGATAGGCTTCAAGTGCATCGATGCGTTCGGCGGTTAGAAAATAACGCCGTGCCTGGCGAGCGCCGATTGCCTGGAGCGCGTAGGGGCTGATGGTTGCCGGGATTATGCCAAGCCGAGTTTCGGAGAATGCAAAGCGAGCATCCTCATTTGCCACAACAATATCGCAACAACAAACGAGACCCGTACCGCCGCCTAGCGCCGCACCTTGAACACGGGCAATTGTGGGTTTTGGGAAATCGTTTAGCGCGCGCAGACAGTTGGAGAGTGCAAGCGCATCGTTGTGATTTTCCGCCTGTCCCAAGGATGCGCCTTCACGCATCCAATTGATGTCTGCGCCAGCGCAAAAATTGTTGCCATTACCCGCTAAAACCAATACACGGGTTTGTTTTACCAGGGAATCCAGGGTGCCGGTCAATTCGTCAATCAGTTGTCGGTTGATTGCATTGTGTTGCCGAGGCCTATTCAGCGTAAGAGTGGTTACGCCCCGATGATCCGTTTTGACCGTTAAGTGTGACATTGCGCTAATCCCCTGTCGCAACCGCATTGTAACGAGTTATGGCAGCTTGGGTTAAATTAGCCGATCAATCGCTCTGGTTTGGCGCCAATAAATAGTACTTACTACCAAGCGATAAAGGACAAACACAAACGCCAGCACAATCGGCCAGGTAATTGATTGTGTTAGCCATACGTATATTGACACGGCGTAGACAAGGAGCCCAGTCCAGAATGTGATGATCTGCCAACGAAGCTGAGAATGGTAGACAGTACCAATGGTTGATGAGAGTTTGCTGTGCGAAATCAAAACGCCAATGACGGCTGTGATGCCGAACAGTACATATAAGCTTTGCAGCAATATTCCCAGCAATGCAAGATTTCTTGACTGGCCAGCGCTGTCGATCATTGCTACCAACCGCCGCTAGCCAACCAGCGTTCCGCTTGCTCCAGCCTGTCATGCCCCCAGAACATTTCATTGTCGATCATGAAGATTGGTGATCCAAAGACACCTCGTTCAATGGCGGCATTGACCTTGTCGCGCAACAGATCCTTTAGCGTTTGTTCGCCACAGGCTGTAACCATTGCCGCTGCATCAATACCTAAAGATGTTGCTATGTCAGTTAGCGTATCGACGTTTGTAATGTCACGACCTTCATTGAAATAGGCTCGGTAACAGGCATGGATAAATGCACCGCTTTTTTCTTTTACCGATGTATCCTCATGACTGAGTAACCACCAGCTAGCACGGCTGGCAGCAATCGTTGCTATGGGAAAGGTCTCGGGCATATTGAATGGAATGTTTTTTTCGCGGGCGGACCGTGCGAAATCCATCGTTGCATAATCCCCTTTGACTGGTGCATGGATCAGTGGTGCCTGGCCCGTCACTTTGAATACCGCACCTAACAGGATAGGTTGCCAATTGACTGTCCTGCCATGCTTTGCCGCAATGGCTTCGATCTGTCCGCTTGCCAGGTAACCGTAGGGTGATGAGAAATCAAAGTAGAAGTCAATTGTATTTGACACGTAGCTTATCCTTCGACTCGTTGTGGAAGTGAACGACTGATTACCAGACGTTGTATTTCAGAAGTGCCTTCATAGAGTTGACACACACGTACATCGCGCGCAATGCGTTCGACAGCATAGTCGCGAAGATAACCATAGCCACCATGAATCTGAATGGCGTCGGAACAAACTTCCTCTGCCATTTCACTCGCAAACAACTTGGCCATGGAGGCTTCTACCAAACACGGTTCACCGCGATCGCGTAAAGCAGCTGCACGTAGTATCAACAATCGAGCCGCTTCAATGCGCGTTGCCATATCGGCAAGCTTGAAGGCTATCGACTGGTGTTCGATTATCGCTTGATTAAAACTCTTTCGGGTTTGTGCATATTCAAGCGCTTGCTCATAGGCTGCGCGTGCCATGCCAACTGCTTGTGCCGCGATGCCAATACGTCCACCTTCGAGGTTTGACAACGCGATGCGATAACCTTCGCCTTCTTCGCCCAGCCTGTCACTAACAGGAACACGGCAATTGTCGAGCACAATCTGGCAGGTATCTGATGCACGCTGACCAAGTTTGTCTTCGACGCGGCTGACGATATAACCGGGGTTAGTGGTATCTACGACAAACGCTGTTATACCACGCTTGCCTTCATCAGTTCGCGCAAACACAATCGCAATGTTTGCATGTTTGCCAGTAGTGATGAATTGTTTGGTGCCATTAAGTACGTAGTGATCACCGTCAAGAGTTGCAGTTGTGCGAAGTGCCGCTGCATCGGAACCCGCCTCGGGTTCTGTCAGGCAGAAAGCACCAAGGCGTTTACCGCTGGCCAGGTCTGGTAACCATCGTTCTTTTTGTTCATCGCTACCAAACGACAGAATTGGCATACAGGCAACTGAGTTGTGAACGCTCATGATGGTAGAAGTAGCACCGTCACCAACGGCGATTTCTTCAAGTGCCAAGGCATAGGCAACGTTATCAGCGGCGGCACCGTCGTACTTCTCGGGAACCAACATGCCAAGAAAACCGAGTTCTCCCATTGATGTGAGTGCATCGCTGGGAAACCGGGCTTCAGCATCATTTTGTGCAGCTTGAGGTTGCAGAACATCGCGCGCAAAGGTCCTTGCGGTATCGCGAATCAGCTGTTGCTCTTCAGTTAGCTGCATCATGATGGTGTCTACGTTATTGGGTGTACGTTATTGAGCCTGCGCTATTGCGTTTACCCTGGGCAATCAAGCGTTTGACTTCAGCTCAGACGTTCAATAGCGATAGCTGTGGCTTCACCACCGCCAATACACAGAGACGCTACACCCAGATTAAGATCTTGTCTTTCCAGCGCGTTCATCAACGTCACGATTATGCGAGCGCCTGAAGCACCGATTGGGTGTCCAAGCGCACATGCGCCGCCATAGACGTTGACCTTTTCATGAGGAAGACCATGTTCATGCATTGCAGCCATTGTGACCACTGCAAATGCTTCGTTGATTTCGTAAAGATCAATATCGGATGCTTTCTTGCCAATTTTTGCAAAGAGTTTTTCAAGTGCATTGACTGGCGCGGTGGTAAACCATTCGGGCGCATGCGCATGGCTGCTATGCGCTAAAATTTTTGCTCGTGGCGTCAGTCCGCGTTTTTCAGCTTCGCTCATTCTCATCATAACAAGCGCTGCAGCACCATCTGAAATGGAGCTTGCGTTCGCTGCTGTGACAGTGCCATCTTTATCAAATGCAGGACGTAGGGTCGGGATACGTTTGAAGTTTGCCTTGGGTGGTTGTTCGTCAAGTTCTACTTCATGTTCGCCTTTGCGAGTCTTGACGTTGACCGCTTTGATTTCGGTTGTGAATGCGCCGCTATCCATCGCCGCTTGAGCACGCTTGAGTGAGGTAATTGCAAATTCGTCTTGTGCCTCGCGGGTGAACTGATATCGAGTTGCAGTTTTCTCGGCAAAGTGCCCCATCAATTTGCCTGGATCGTAGGCATCTTCCAGACCGTCAAGAAACATATGATCTTTTACTTCTCCATGCCCCATGCGCAAACCGTCGCGAACCTTTGGCAATAGATAAGGTGCATTGCTCATGCTTTCCAGGCCGCCAGCGATCATCGTTGCCGCGCTGCCAGCCAGTAACTGATCGTGAGCGAACATTACCGCTTTCATGCCAGAGCCACACATCTTGTTGATGGTGGTACAACCGCTCGCTTCAGGTATACCTGCACCAAGTGAGGCTTGTCGTGCTGGAGCCTGACCCATGCCTGCTGGCAAGACACAACCCATGACGATTTCTTCGATATCGTCTGGCTTCATGCCGGCACGTTCAAGCGCCCCCGTGATAGCGGTGGCACCCAGTGCCGGTGCTTTGACTGCGGCCAGGTCGCCCTGGAAACCACCCATAGGTGTGCGAGCGCCATCAACGATGACGACTGGATCAGCAGCAGATGTATTCATGTTTGAATTGACCGTAAGTGGTTACAAGTTAAAGAACGAATGATAAGAGCGGTACTGATGTTACTAGCCTGTCGCCTTGTTCGGTAAGACCAATGCCTGAAGTTGTCGTTCACAACGTGTCTGGATTTCATCAAATTCACGCAGAGCGAGTTCGATATCGTCACGCTGTTGCAGTAGAGTCTGACGACTTGTATCGATTCGTTCAATCATCATTTTCAGCTGACGTTCTTCGCCCCCTGGCAAATCGTACAGCTCAATCATTTTACGAATTTCGTCGAGTGGCCAACCTAAACGCTTGCCTCTGAGGACGAGTTTCAGCCGAGTTCGATCAGCGCGCGAGTAAATGCGCTTCAGCCCATCGCGGGCGGGCTGCAGTAAGCCTTTGTCCTCATAAAACCTTATGGTTCGTGTGGTGATATCAAGCTCTCGAGCCAGATCGGTGATCGTGTAGGTGAGGGCTTTTTCAGTGCTCATGGTCTAAATATTACATTGACGTTGACGTAAACGTCAATAGTTGGTTTACTGTCTGATTGGGGCCATGAGCCCACATTTGTCTTTCACATCGTCCGAGAGGGGCGTCACATGTCCAGTTCTGCTGATTCGATCAACGTCAACGACGTAACCCCTGCGGTGGAAGCGACACCTTTGCGTTTTATAACGGCAGCCAGTCTGTTTGATGGACACGATGCATCAATCAACATCATGCGACGCATGTTGCAGGCCTCCGGGGTAGAAGTGGTGCATCTAGGCCACAACCGCTCGGTCGCAGAAATTGTCACCGCGGCGATTCAGGAGGATGCACATGGCATAGCCATCAGCTCCTATCAAGGTGGGCATGTCGAGTACTTCAAGTACATGATTGATTCGTTGAAAAAAGCGGGTGGCTCAGATATTCAATTGTTTGGTGGCGGCGGCGGTGTCATTGTTCCTACTGAGATTGATGATCTGCATGATTATGGTGTTGCTCGAATCTACTCACCGCAAGACGGTCAATCGATGGGCTTGCAGGGGATGATCGATCATATGATCGAATCGACTCGCAGTAGTTGGAATCGCGTTGCGCGGGATGCATCGGTCAGCGAAATGTTTGCACCATCGACAACGCCGTTTGATGTTTCAGCGCATAGCTCACTTGCGCGTCTTCTCAGTCTTATCGAAAACGATCAATTGGGTGCTACTGAACGCGAACGACTACTTGCACAGGCAAGCGACATGACGTCGGCTGCACCGGTGCTTGGTATTACGGGAACTGGTGGTTCTGGTAAATCGTCACTAACTGATGAACTCATACGACGTCTGCGACTTGATCAGCGCGACAAGATTTCGGTCGCCTTGCTTGCCATTGATCCGACAAGACGCAAGACAGGTGGTGCCTTACTCGGCGATAGAATTCGTATGAATGCGATCGAGCATGAGAATATCTTCATGCGCTCGATTGCCACGCGTGATGCGGCCAATGAAGTACCAGAAGGTGTGCCGGCGATGGTGGCGGCATGTCGCCTTGCCGGTGTTGACTTAGTCATTGTTGAAACACCTGGCATCGGCCAGGGTGACGCGGGAATTGTGTCGCTAAGCGATACCTCGCTTTATGTAATGACACCAGAATTTGGTGCAGCCAGTCAGTTGGAAAAGATCGACATGCTCGATTTTGCCGATGTGATTGCCATAAACAAACTTGAGCGTAAAGGTGGTGATGATGCTTTGCGCGATGTCAGGAAGCAGGTTCAACGTAATCGTCAGGCGTTTACCGAAGATGCCAACGATATGCCCGTGTTCGGCACGATTGCAGCGCGCTTCAATGATGATGGCGTTACCGCTTTGTACCAGGCTTTGGTCGCTGAACTTGCACCACATGGCTTGCAACTTGAACCAGGGCGACTGCCAAACGTCAGCACAAGACAGAGCACACAGCAGAGCACTATCATTCCGTCTTCGCGTTTGCGTTATCTTTCGGATGTGGCTGATACGGTCAGGACTTATCACGCGGCAACAGACAAGGCGTCTTTAGTTGCACGAGAGCGTCAACACCTGAAGACTGCAGAAAGTCTGTTGGCGGATGAATCCGATTCTCGTTTGGACAAGCTGATTGCTGAGCGTGAGGCTGCGTTGGTACTTGATTGTCGCGAGGTTCTTGAATCCTGGCCTGCTATTGCGACAAAGTATTCTACTGATGATGAAGCGTTAACCGTCACATCCTTGTCCGGTACCGTGATGCCAAAAGTGTCACTGCCAAAGTTTCATGATGATGGTGACTTGTTACGTTGGTTACGGCGGGAACACCTTCCAGGGTATTTCCCGTTCACAGCAGGTGTATTCCCGTTCAAACGTAGTAACGAAGATCCCACACGTATGTTCGCCGGTGAAGGAGATCCTGCGCGTACTAATCGTCGTTTCAAGGCATTGTCAGAACACTCTGAAGCCAAGCGTTTATCCACTGCGTTTGACTCGGTGACCTTATATGGAAACGATCCGGCGCGGCGGCCAGATATCTACGGCAAGGTGGGTAACTCAGGTGTGTCAGTTGCAACGGTTGAAGATATGCAGGTGCTGTATGAAGGCTTTGACTTGTGTGACCCAGCAACATCAGTATCGATGACCATAAACGGCCCGGCGCCAACAATACTGGCCTTCTATTTCCTGACTGCTGTTCGTCAGCAACTACAACAGTTTACTGATGCCAATGGTCGTGAGCCTAACGTATCGGAAGCCGCTGAGATTCGTAAAGATACTTATCGCCGTGTGCGCGGCACCGTGCAGGCCGACATACTCAAGGAAGATCAGGGACAGAACACCTGCATCTTCTCAACTGAATTCAGCTTAAAGTTGATGGGTGATATTCAGCAATGGTTTATCGAACACAGCGTCAAGAATTTTTATTCAGTATCCATTTCCGGCTATCACATAGCTGAAGCCGGCGCTAACCCGATTACTCAGCTCGCCTTGACCTTATCCAATGGTTTTACTTATGTGGAAAGTTATCTGACGCGTGGTATGGATGTCGATCATTTTGCGCCCAGCTTGTCATTCTTTTTCAGTAACGGTATGGACCCTGAGTACACAGTCATGGGGCGAGTAGCGCGACGGATTTGGGCGGTTGCGATGCGTGAACGTTATGGTGCGAATGAGCGTAGTCAAAAACTTAAATATCATATCCAGACATCTGGCCGTTCTTTGCATGCGCAAGAGATGGCGTTTAACGATATACGCACAACATTGCAGGCCTTGATTGCGGTGTACGACAACTGCAATTCATTGCACACGAACGCCTATGACGAAGCTGTGACCACACCAACAGATGAATCGGTTCGTCGTGCGATGGCCATTCAGTTGATTATCAATCGTGAATGGGGTCTTGCCAAGAATGAAAACCCGCAGCAGGGTAGCTTTATCATTGATGAGTTGACTGATCTTGTTGAAGAGGCAGTGCTCAGTGAATTTGATCGGATGTCTGATCGTGGTGGTGTATTAGGTGCGATGGAAACTGGCTTTCAGCGCGGCAAGATCCAGGATGAATCCATGTTGTATGAGCATCGCAAACACGATGGCAGTTTGCCGATTGTCGGGGTCAATATGTTCCGCAACCCGGAGGGTGATGAATTACCCGATATCGAGCTTGCGCGATCCAGCGACACGGAAAAAGATCAACAGATCGAGCGGCTCGCAGCGTTTCAAGATCGCCACCGTGATCAGGCAGAGCTTGCGTTGGAGGATGTACGGACTACGGCTATCGCCAACGGTAATGTCTTTGCCGCATTGATGCGTGCCGCCGAGGTGTGCTCACTTGGCCAGCTGACTGATGCGTTGTTCGAAGTAGGTGGGCAGTACCGCCGAAACCTCTGATGGCCTTGCTCTGCTGGTTCACTCTGTGCGGCTTGGCGCAACGTGGTAGAAATACAACAAATCGATCTGTGATCGTGGCCGCATAAGGCTGCTGAGCCACCCTTGATTGAGCCGGCAACACGGGATGGCTGAACTATAATCGGGTGGTGAAAAATCGTCATCAAACCGAATCGCCGGACCGGCAAAGTGATTGTGTCGCCTTAAAAGACCAACACCTCGTATATCGGGCGTGTTCAACGGCATTTGCGCGTAGCGTAGGCAAGAATTCTCCAGAAGAAATTATCGGTAAAACCGACTTCGATATATTTCCGCGAGAGGTCGCTCGCGAGCAAATGGCACTCGACAGCCAAACAATTTATATGGCCCGCGCCGATATCAGCGCGATTGACCTGGCTGAGATCGACCTGCATCAATCTGCCAATCAGGCGATGATTGTTCGGACTCCTGTCATGACCGCAGATGAGCAGGTGGCTGGCATCGATATTCGCCTTGTCAGCAGTCCCAAAGCCTCGACCCCTCGTTCTGCAGTCACAATAGATTTCCAGACGCTGGTCAACGAAGGCATTCAGGGCAGCCTGATTATGGCCAAGCATGCGTTTCTGTTCGCCAACGATAATGCCGCCCGCGTGCTTGGTTATGCCAGTGCGCAGTCGATGATCGACGCTGGTCATACTCATCAGATTTTCAATGATGCTGAACTTGCGCGTGTCAATCAGCTTGCGCAGGTGGAACGAAAGGGTGAAGAGTCGTACCTCGACGAACGAGTCACGATCAGTGCCAGCACCTTAAACGGTAAGCCATTGCGTCTGATAGCGCGGATCATTCAAGTGCAGTGGGGCGCATCACAAGCAACCTTGTTGTCGTTTGTAGATATCGCATTACCCGAAGAGCAGTTGCCGGTAACGAACAATATGGCTGCCAACGTAAAACTGATGCCTGTTGCGATGGACGCCAGGCGAGACGTCAGCCAGGTGCCGAGCATTGAACAGGCAAAGGAATTGAAAACCCTGCGCCTGAATTTGCAGAGATTCCGCCACTACACCAATGCGGCAGCGGATTTCCTATGGGAAATTGATGACAAGTTAATGTTTCGTGTTGTAACGGATGAGCTGGTCAATGTGCTTGGTATTCCGCGTGAGCATCTGATTGGTCGTACAACAGAGCAATTGTTGGATCATCCAGGTAATGTCAACGATGCTGATCATTTTGCTGATCAACTTCAATGCATGGTTGATCATCAGCCGTTTCGCAATTTTGAATTCCGTTGGTCAGGTGGTGGTGAAACTCGGGTACTGAGCATCAGTGGTATCCCGGTGTTTCGTCAGGACAAACAATTTCTCGGCTATCGTGGTGTCGGTTGTGATGTCACCGCATCGGTGCGCGAAGCGGAGACAACCGCTTATCACGCCAATCACGATACCTTGACCGGTCTTGTTAACCGTCGGCAGTTTGAACGCAAGGTCAGTGAAGCACTTGAGGCATCAAGGCAAAATCGCCAGGCGCATGCCTTGTGCTTTCTGGATCTGGATAATTTCAAGATCGTTAACGACACCTGCGGCCATCAAGCGGGTGATGAATTGTTGCGTCAACTCGCGCAAATGTTCGATAACCTCGTGCGTAAAAGCGATGTACTTGGCAGGCTTGGTGGTGACGAGTTTGGTGTTTTTCTCTACAAGTGCAGCGTGCCGGAGGCACTTAAACTTGCTAACCAGATACGCCATGAAGTAGAAAATTTTGAATTTCTATGGGAAGAAAATCGTTTTACCGTTGGCGTCAGTGTTGGCCTTGTTGTGGTTGATGATCGTTGGGACAGCATTGAATCGGCTTTTAGTGCCGCTGATTCAGCCTGCTATATCGCGAAAAACGAAGGACGAAATCGAGTCGTTGTTTATCGTGAAGGCGAGGGCAATGTCAGTAATCGCAAAGTAGCAACTCACTGGGTCGAGGAGATCAACACGGCGCTGGAAGAAAACCGCATGCGTCTTGCCTGGCAGAAAATTGCACCGCTTAGCCGCCAAACTGACGGCTTGCGCTGCGAAGTACTGTTACGACTTGAGATGCCTGATGGGAGTTTGATTAATCCACAATCTTTTATGCCGTCGGCTGAACGCTACGGCTTGACGGCGGCGTTGGATGTACGTGTTATTGAGCTCACCTTAGCCTGGTTGCAACGAAGCCCTGAAATTAAAGAAAATCTTCGCCATGTCTCAATCAATTTATCCAGTGGATCATTCACGAATATCGAATTTGCTGACGAGTTGATTGCCATGATTGCAAAAAATGGCATCGCCCCAGAAAAATTCTGTTTCGAGTTGACTGAGACGGCGACCATTGCCAACTTGTCCAAAGCCAGTGAGTTCATGCACAGGGTTGCAGCAACGGGTAGCCGTTTCAGTATTGATAATTTTGGCTCTGGTTTATCTTCGTTTGCCTATGTGCGCAAACTGCCAATCGATTTTCTCAAGGTGGATGGCCTGCTGATAAAAGACATTCTGGTAGATCCGACCGATTACACCATGGTCAAGGCAATCAACGACATCGTCAAATCTATGGGCAAGCGCACCGTTGCAGAGTTTGTTGAAACCCCACGACTGATGAATGCGGTTAGTGACATTGGGATCGATTTCGCACAAGGTTTCCATATCGGAAAACCTGAACTGATCAGCTAATTTGCCCCTCCTGTGGCAGTTATGTTCAGCATTTCTCGCCTTATGTAACCCCCCAGAGTAAATCTGACCTACCTCTGTGCCGTTGACCTAAGGTATCGGCATTGTCGATATTTTGAAAAAGGCAAAACTGCTGCGAAGCAGTGACGCAAAGCTTCCGGTCCCTGGTTGTTCAGCGATAGCGGAGCCGCCACAGGTTTAGAGTGCATTGTTAAGTAGTCGGCTGACTGGTTAGTCTCGATTATTGATAAGTTGCTTCTAGCATGGATGTCGCAGTATTTCCTGTAAAGGATTGCTGCTGTACTCATCCAGCGTCACAGCTCTCTTCAGCGTATGGCCTTCGGTGAACAAAAGGATATCTGTGAATGTGAAAAAACAACTCCACTGGAACCACGAACCAGCCTGCAAGCAACTCGCCAGTGGCAAATAATCTTGATCTGTATTCTCACGAGGACCGCCTATGCAGAAAGCCCAGTCATTTAGTTAACGTCTCAATCGTCCATAAATGAGACAGCAAAGCCCCCATCGCTCCAGCCGGGGGCTTTTTTTTTGCCTGGATTTAAAAGCACAATTCGGGATGCAACGCTCTCTTAATGTCGGTAAATTAGACCTATGAGTGAAATCGTCCCCAATCACTACGATACGGAAACCGCCCGTTGGCTGGCTGTGCAGGACCGCGATGGGGATGCAGATGGCGTATTTTTCTATGGAGTTGTCACAACCGGTGTTTATTGCTATCCATCCTGCGCATCACGAGGTGCTCGGCGAGAAAACGTTCGTTTCTACTCATCACGTCAGGCAGCGGTACAGGATGGCTTACGTCCTTGCAAACGGTGTCAGTCAGAAAAGCCTCCCTTGGCGGTGCGTCATCTAAAACTTGTCGAGAATGCTTGCCGTTTAATTGAACAATCAGTTGGCCCCGCGAAAATTGAAACCATTGCGACATCGCTTGATGTCAGTCGCTATCATTTGCAACGCGTGTTCAAGGCGCACATGGGAATCAGTCCCAAGATCTACGACAAGGCTATAAGAGCAGGGCGATTGTCGTCAGTGATTAATACCAAGGGACGTAAAACAGATGCAATCTTTGAGGCAGGGTATGAAACCGCCTCTCGATTTTATGAAGATGCAGGTGCGCGCCTTGGTATGTCATTACAACGTGCCAAAGGCGGAGCGACCAATATGCAGATTCGATACACGTTTGCTGAAACCTCGTTGGGAGTCGTGCTTGTCGCTACCAGCGACAGGGGTTTATGTTCAGTGATTTTTGGTGAGTCGAAAGCTGCACTACGCACTGAGCTCAATGAACGATTTCCAAAAGCAAATTTGTCTGAAAAAGCCAAAGCCAAAGCCAAAGCCAAAGCCAAAGCCAAAGCCAAAGCCAAAGCCAATACTGGTGATGGTAAGTGCGATGCTGTACTTGATCAGTGGCTCGAGCTCGCGATTCGGTTAATCGAACAACCGCTGTCTGACGATTGGCAATTGTCGACCGAGCTTCCAATTGATATCCAAGGAACGGCGTTTCAAGAACAGGTATGGCAGGTGTTGCGACGTATTCCTATCGGTGAGACTCAAAGCTATAAGGATCTGGCTGTAGCGATAGGTCGGCCCAAATCGTCACGAGCTATTGCGCAAGCCTGTGCGGCTAATCCACTCGCTGTCGTTCTGCCTTGTCATCGCGTTGTAGCAAGTGATGGCAGATTGTCGGGTTATCGCTGGGGTGTAGAACGCAAGGCGTCTTTGCTTGAGCGTGAAGCTAAGGAGAATGAAACTTACTCAGAATGAACGGTGACGGCTGTACGTTGTATGGCTGTTTGTCTTGAGGCAATTGCACAGCGAGGCATTTCATAGTGAGATAGAGCGAAGTGCGTATTAGTCAGTCGCTCTGGGCAAATACCGGTTTACCGTCATCCAGTGAGTAGTAGTCGCCTTTGTCAGCCACGTAGATATGATGGGTCAACGTTAGACCGGTGGGTGAATCCAGACACCCGGTAAGAATGGATGTGTGCTCGGAGTTCACGCTACGCCAAAACAAAGTTGAGCCACAGAGCTTACAGAAACCTCGTTCAGCTTCGGCGGATGCTTTGTACCACGTCAGATACTGTTCACCCGTCACGGAAAAATCAGAGTTTTCAACACGGGTTGCGGCGATGAAGTGCCCCGATTGCTTTCTGCACTGCTGGCAGTGACAGGTTACCGCATCGCGTTCAGCTGCGACGACACTTAGCTCAACTTTGCCACACAGGCAGCTGCCGGTAATGCTCATGTGTTCTTCCTATGCGGTTTCGACCTTCGCATCCGAATCGTCACTCTTGTCGCCACGACGCCAGCGATGATACTTCTCTACCCAACGAAGTAAGGTTTCTGGTTGGTTGGCGCGTTTCCATTCGCCTGCCACATACTTGTTTGATTCCGCCAAAGTTGGGTAGATGTGTATGGTGCCGAGAATTTTGTTCAGCCCTATTTTCTGTTTCATTGCTAGAACATATTCAGCGATCAGATCGCCGGCATGTTCTCCAACTATCGTTACGCCAAGGATCTTGTCCTTACCGGGAACGGTCAGTACCTTTACAACACCGTAGTCACTACTGTCTGCGATTGCACGATCGAGGTCGTCAATCCCGTATGTAGTGACTTCATAAGCGATGTTTTTTTCCTTGGCTTCGGATTCATTCAAGCCAACGCGTGCCACCTCGGGATCGGTAAACGTTGCCCACGGAATAACCCGATAATCGGCCTTAAATTTCTTGAATGTTCCAAACAATGAATTCACTGCCGCGAACCATGCCTGGTGAGCCGCGGTATGTGTGAACTGATAAGGCCCTGCAACATCACCGACTGCGTATATATTTGGAAAATCGGTTTGCAGGTACTCATTGACCGCAAATGTGCCTTTTGGACTAATCGTCAGGCCAAGCTCTTCAGCACCAAAACCTTCGGTTCTTGGCTTACGACCAACGGCCACGATCAATTCATCAAACTCAAGTTCGAAGGTTTCACCGTCCTTTTCACAAACGAGTATCTTCTTACCGCCGCCTGATTTGACACTCACCGCATTGGTACTGACCATGACGTGAATACCTTCAGATTCAAATTTTTCACGGATCATGTCGGCGATCTCGGGATCTTCGCGAATCATGATCTTCTCTTCACGCTCAACTTGCCAGACTTCGCTGCCAAGACGATTGAAGGCTTGTGTAATTTCGCTGCCGATTGGACCGCCACCTATTACGATTAATCGTTTAGGTAGAGTTTTCAGCCCCCAGAGATTGTCGGATGTCAGATAGTCGACCGAGTCGATACCGTCTATTGGCGGAACAAAGGGTGAAGCTCCGGTTGCGATAACAATATTTCGGGTTGTCAGCGTACGGCCATCAACTTCGACAGTCCACGGGGAGGTGATACGTCCTTCACCCTCAATGACATCAACACCGAGATTTGTGTATCGCTCTACTGAATCATGTGGTTCGATCTTGGTAATGACTTCCTGCACTCGTTGCATGGTTTTAGCGAAATCGATTTCGCCTGTCGCATTTTGCACGCCGTATTTTTCCGAGTGCTTGATATTGTTCATCAGTTTGGCGCTACGAATAAGTGCCTTCGATGGAACGCAACCTGTGTTCAAACAGTCACCGCCCATTTTGTGGCGTTCAATCAGCGATACTTTTGCCTTGACTGCGGCGGCTATATAAGAAGAGACGAGTCCTCCCGATCCAGCACCGAGCACTACCATGTCTCGATCAAAGGTTTTGGGCTTTTCGTGCCCGGCGTAAATTTTGTTGGCTTTGATCATTTCCACGATCTTTTTTGCAATCAGTGGAAAGATACCCAACAGCGCGAAGGAGAAGATGAGTCCCGGGGACAAGATGCCGGCAAGGCTGTCGATTTTGGCGAGTTGTGTACCTGCATTAACGAAAACAAGTGTGCCAGCTAACATGCCGATTTGACTGACGATGTAAAAGACGAAAGTTTTCAGTCGTGTCAGTCCCATAACCAGGTTGACAAGAAAGAATGGAAACACTGGTACCAAACGAACTGTAAAAAGATAAAAGGCGCCGTCCTTTTCTATGTTGTTATTAAACGTTTGGAGTTTGTCGCCAAATTTTGATTCGATGGTATCGCGCAACAAGAAACGCGATACGAGGAAAGCGAGTGTTGCCCCGATCGAAGATGCAAAGGACACGATAAGCGTGCCCAAGCCAAGACCGAATTGCGCGCCAGCGGCAAGAGTCAGAATCGCAGCGCCAGGCAGTGATAGCGCAGTGACCGCAATATAGATAAAAAAGAAGCTCAGGATGACCAACAAAGGTCGGTTCTCATAAAGAGAATTCAGGGCGGCCTGTTCGCTTTTAAGGTATTCAAGATTGAAAAATCGACCAATATCAAAAATGAAGAAAGCGGCGACTAGCGCTACCAGTACAATTATGAGCAGTTTTTTGTCTTTCATTTCTCTGAGTTATATCCGGTAGCGGCGAGCCGAATGCCCGCGTATGATACTAGCTGTTGGTCTTCCAATCTTTGGTTAGCTTATGTGAGGGTGCAGCTGGTTCAGAGTTCCACCGGTTAGTTTATAGAATGGTATAGAAGTTGAGCCCGGTTGAAAAACAAAATATGTTATGGATCACACAACCACCCAAGTAACGCTGCTGTTACCGGGATTGGAGTTAGCGGCAGCGGCAGTTGCCGAACCTGACATTAGTGCCATTTTGCTGGCTGAACCACGGCTCAGTTGGCACCAGGAAACCTCATATCCTTGGGAGGTTTCACTGCAACGCGCTCTCGGCATTGCCACTGACGCCAATAATATTCCGATGGCCAGAGCCTTAAGCTCATATGATGAAGCTGATCCGGTGGTCTGTGCTGATCCAATCCATCTCAAAGCTGATCGCGATACGGCGCGCCTGGTGCCCGGAAGCAGCCTAGGGATCACGAGGCATGAAGCTGATCAACTGATCGCCTCCTTGAATGAGTTCGTGAATGAGGATGGGCTAGTCTTCGAGCGTCGGCTTGATCATGGCTGGATTTTAAAGGGTGCAACAGGCGACGAGCTAGCGACGCATCCTCCGCATTATCTTGCCGAACGCGCGATTTCGTCATACCTGAGTGAGGCTGAAGGTGGTGAACAATTGCGTCGCTGGCAAACCGAATGGCAAATGCTGTTGCATCATCACCCAGTCAATCAGGCGAGAGTCGCTAATGGCGAGTTACCGATCAATAGTGTGTGGATTTGGGGTGGTGGTCAGTTACCGCCAGTGGTGCCTGACGCTTCGTTGGTTTATACCAAGGATGACACTGCCAGTGCCTTCTGCGGTGGCCTCGGTGTGCCAGTCAAAACTTTACCGAAACTTAAAGTTGGATCTGAGTTGTCGTTAGAAATAAATTCGACAACAGATCGAATCGTGATTCTTGACACAAGCCTGCTTGATGCCTGGTTGGCGAAAGATAGCGATTCGCTTACACATAACTTGAGTTTGATCAATGAAGCCTTGCTACCGTCGCTGGTGAGTTTATTCGATAAGCGTCGTGTGGCGTCAGTCGAAATTGTTACGCAAGATGGGCATCGTGCCGCACTGCAAGTAGCTGGTGGATGGTTGACCCGTATTCGACAAGCAATCAGCCGATCATGACTGCCACCCAGGCAAGCCCGGCAGCAAGTTGTATTTCAGTGCGTGATGTTCCGGACGTTGCGAACACCTTGCACAACAATCCGATAGCGCATCGAGTGCTCGCTGCCCGAGGCATTACCGATGCCGACGAACTCGATTTCGCTCTTGCCAGTTTGCCCACACCAGATACCTTGTTGGGGATTGACAAGGCAGTGCAGCGATTACTCCTGGCGCGTACCAATCAGGAACACATCACCATAGTCGGTGACTATGACTGTGACGGTGCCAGTAGTACCTGTGTTGCTTTGCTAGGTCTTGCGATGATGGGTTTTGGCAAACTCGACTTTCTGGTTCCTAATCGGTTCGAGTATGGGTATGGACTTTCGCCTGCGATAGTGGAGGTGGCGAACAAGAGCAAGCCTTCGCTTATAGTCACGGTTGATAACGGGGTTGCATCGATTGATGGTGTTGAGCGGGCCAAGGCTCTGGGTATTGATGTTGTAGTCACCGATCATCATTTGCCGCCTGTGGTCTTGCCACTGGCGTGTGCCATTGTTAACCCGAGTATTCCCGGTTCAACATTCCCAAGCCAGAATCTAGCGGGCGTTGGGGTCATGTTTTACGTACTGCTTGCGGTACGTCGCGCTCTGGCAGAACAGGGCGATCCCGGTGGTGATGCGCCACTTGCCAATCTGCTCGATCTGGTTGCTATTGGTACGGTGGCTGATCTTGTCCCACTTGATCGTATTAACCGTACCTTGGTTGAGCAGGGGCTCAGACGTATACGCGCTGGTCGAACACGGCCTGGCATATTGGCACTTATCAAAGTTGCTGGTCGTGAATCCACTACCCTTACCGCCAGCGATATCGGTTTTGGTATTGGTCCAAGATTGAATGCAGCTGGACGCCTTGATGATATTGCCTGGGGTATTCGTTGTCTGCTCAGTGAGGATGATACGGAGGCGAATGACTTGGCCACGGCTCTGGATACATTCAACAAGGAGCGACGTCAGATCGAAGCCTCGATGCGGGAGTCCGCAGCTTCCCAGTTGGCTCGGATTGATGCTGACAACGCGGATGGGTTGTTTGGCATATGCCTGATGGACGATGCTTGGCATCAGGGTGTTATTGGGATCGTTGCTGGAAGAATCAAAGATCGACTTCACCGCCCAGTGGTGGTGTTTACGGCTGACAAGGAAAACAGCTTGAAGGGTTCTGCGCGTTCTATTCCTAGTGTCCATATTCGCGACGTCATTCAGGCGATTGTTGCTAAACACCCAAACTGGATTGAAAAATTTGGTGGCCATGCCATGGCGGCGGGGCTGAGTATGCCGCGTGAATATTTTGAGCCTTTTCAGGTGGCCTTTGATGTGGAGGTGCGGCGTGTCCTTAACGATCAACCACCATCGCGTAACTGGCTGACCGATGGCTCGCTAGCACCATCCGAACTCGAACTCGATACAGCTCTTTTGTTGGCGGGGTTGATGCCTTGGGGCCAAGGCTTTGAGGCTCCAACGTTTACAAACGAATTTCTAGTTAAAACTGCCAAGCCTGTTGGCAGAGGGCATCTCAAACTGAGTGTGGTGACAGATGCAGGATCTGTGGACGCGATTGCATTTAATTGCGCAACATCAGTACAACACGGTGACTGGGTACGCCTGGTCTACAGTCTGGAAGCCAACAGCTGGCGTAATCGAGTGACACTTCAGCTCAATGTATTGCATCTGGAAGTCATGAGTTTCGGTTAGACTTCGCCTTATGATCGAAATAAACGCCTACGTCACGCACATTGAGGATTTGCGGCAGCGCGCCGACTCCCTCCGGGGGTATCTTTGACTACGATGCCAAAAAAGAGCGCCTAGAAGAAATTCTGCGCGAACTCGAAGACCCCGAAGTCTGGAATCAACCGGAAAAGGCTCAGAAACTCGGGCAACAACGAGCCTCACTGCAAGATATCGTCGATGTCTTTGAAACGCTCGATGCCGGTCTTAACGATGCTGGTGATCTACTCGAGATGGCTCGCGAGGAAGATGACGAAGATACAGTGACTGCTGTCGCGGCCGACCTTGCCTCGTATGAAGAGCGAGTGGCCCGGCTTGAATTCAGACGTATGTTCTCAGGCGAAAATGATTCAGCGGCGGCGTTTCTGGATATTCAGTCTGGCAGTGGTGGTACCGAAGCGCAGGACTGGGCGGAAATGCTACTGCGGATGTATCTGCGCTGGGGTGAACGCTCAGGGTTCAAGACCGAACTCATTGAAGCCTCCCCGGGGGACGTCGCAGGGATCAAGTCAGCGACAATCCGTTTTGATGGCGATCATGCCTTTGGCTGGTTGCGCACTGAAACTGGCGTGCATCGCCTGGTGCGAAAAAGCCCTTTCGATTCTGGCAATCGTCGGCATACCTCGTTTGCTGCGGTCTTTGTTGCACCGGAAGTGGACGACGACATTGATATCGATATTAATCCCGCAGATTTACGCATCGATGTTTACCGCGCCAGTGGTGCGGGTGGGCAGCACGTTAATCGTACTGAGTCTGCCGTACGTATTACACATGAGCCTTCGGGCATTGTTGTGCAATGTCAGAACGATCGGTCTCAGCACAAGAACAAGGCTACGGCGATGAAGCAGCTCAAATCGAAGCTCTATGAGGCTGAGCTACAAAAACGCCAAGGCGATCAACAGGTCGTGGAAGAGGGCAAATCAGATATTGGCTGGGGAAGTCAGATTCGCTCTTATGTACTCGACCAGTCACGTATCAAGGATCTGCGTACCAGCCTTGAAACCAGTAACACCCAGGCCGTGCTTGATGGCGACCTGACGTCTTTCTTGCAAGAGAGCCTCAAAGCTGGTCTATAAATGACCTGTGTGGAAGGCCCCTTACCGACGATCAGACAGTATTCATGAGTGACGACGACAATCAACTGATTCAGCAACGACGCGCAAAGCTTGATGCGTTGCGCACCTCCGGCATTGCGTTTCCGAACAGCTTTCGGCCAACGCATCAGTCAAGTGATTTGCACAGTGAACACGGTGCAAAGGAGAAGGATGCGCTGGCGGCTGAAGACATTACCGTCAAGGTGGCGGGGCGCATGATGTCCCGTCGTGACATGGGTAAGTCAAGCTTTGCTGATCTGCAGGATGTGTCGGGGCGCATACAATTGTTCGTTAACCAAGGCGTGATTGGTAAAGAGGGCTACGAAGAATTCAAGGGCCTTGATATCGGCGACATCATTGCCATTACTGGAACTTTGTTTCTGACCAAGACAGGAGAGCTCTCGGTCAAAGCCAACGCTGTTGAACTGCTGACTAAATCCTTGCGTCCATTGCCAGAGAAATTTCATGGCCTGAGCGATCAGGAAACTCGCTATCGACAACGTTACGTTGATCTGATTACCAGTGAAGAGACGCGTAACAATTTTCGCTTGCGCTCAGCGATCGTCGCCTATATCCGCAATTTTTTTATTGCACAAGAATTTCTGGAAGTTGAAACACCAATGATGCAAGTGGTGCCAGGTGGTGCTGCGGCAAAGCCATTTGTCACGCATCACAATGCTCTTGGTATTGATTTGTATTTGCGAATTGCGCCTGAGTTGTACTTAAAGCGGCTGGTTGTCGGTGGATTTGATCGTGTGTTTGAGATCAACCGAAATTTCCGCAACGAGGGTTTGAGTACTCGGCATAATCCGGAATTCACGATGCTTGAATTCTATATGGCTTATGCCGATTTCAATGATCTGATGGATCTGACAGAGACGCTTTTCCGTGGCCTAGCAGAAGAGGTTGTTGGTACTCTTGAAATACCAAACGAGCAAGGCGACGGGCACTTTGACTTTGCCAAGCCGTTTACACGGTTGAGTCTCTTTGATTCGATACTGGCGCACAACGCTGATATCACGGCTGATGCATTGACTGAGATTGCCAGCGCAAGCGAGATTGCCAAGCGTCTGCATATTGAAGTCAAACCTTCCTGGGGGCTTGGCAAGATTCAGACTGAGATTTTTGAGGCGACCGTTGAAGAGAACCTTAAGGATCCAACCTTCATAACCCACTACCCAACGGAAGTGTCTCCACTGTCACGACGTAACGACGATGATGAGTTTGTGACTGATCGCTTCGAGCTCTTTGTCGGTGGGCGTGAAATCGCCAACGGGTTTTCAGAGCTTAATGATGCGGAAGATCAGGCTGCGCGGTTTAAAGCGCAGGTAGCTGACAAGGATGCAGGCGACGAAGAGGCGATGCACTACGACGCTGATTACGTACGTGCGCTTGAGTATGGATTACCGCCTACCGCTGGTGAGGGTATCGGTATAGATCGCTTGGTAATGCTATTAACCGCATCACCAAGCATCAGAGATGTTGTTCTGTTTCCGCATATGCGTCCGGAAACAGATAGCTGATCAGCTTTCGAGTAACCAGTAGGTAGTACCGGCCAAATAACCATTCATCCAGATTGTCTGAGCTAGCGTGATGCCTGTCTCGTCACGTGTCACTTCTATAAACGATTCGCGCAGGAAGCTGAACCCGGTTTTTTTGTTGAATTGACGAAGCTTGCGATAGGCACTCAACTCGTTGTCGCTGACAATATCGATTTCATGATCGAGCAATGACAGAAACAGACGACGTGGTCGCAATGTTCGCCTTTCATGATCTTCCTCGATAGCGCGCAAAATGAAGTCTTCGCTGCGTTGGTAAATCGAGATATCGCTTAATTCAAATTCACTTCGCTCTACCCGTGGGGCTTTTTCTGTTCCAAAACATTCGTAGTGCACGCCGCTACCGTGACGAAAATTGTCGCGGGCGAGCGCTGTTAGCAGCTCGTTTGAACGATCGTCGATAGGTACCGATTTGATGACTCGCCCGTGTTTGTCACGAGTAGGGCCGATGTCATAGTATGCATCGCCCAGCGATACCAACTGCGGTGACTTGACGCCGCATTCGTAGGCTTGTGCGAAGCCTGAAATGCTGAGTAATCCTGCCAGAAGCAGTGAATGAGTCTTAAGGTTAAATGACATAGTGGTACCTCCAGCACTGATACTACCGGATCTCATTACGGCAACGCTTCACAGTTCCGTGCTCTGTGGCTTGGTTCAAATCCCAAGCGTGGAGTCGCCCCAAATTGCATCGCAGGATTTGAACTGGTTTGACAAACCGCAATGGATTCGAATTGTTGACTGTCGTAACATTGGGTCATGGCACACACGGCGATCATTGCAGAAGGTGGTGGGCAGCGAGGAATCTACACCGCTGGCGTTCTGGATGCCTTCATGCAATTTGGATTTAATCCCTTCACCATGGGCATCGGCGTTTCTGCAGGTGCTCAGAATCTCTTGTGTTACTTTCTTTCAGAGCCTGGGTATGCCAAGCGCGCCATTGAGGATCTGACAGGCGCGCCAGAGTTCTTTGTTCCCTATCGTTTAATAGGTGATAGCGGCATCATCGATCTGGATGGATATTTCGCACGATCATTGACCGATCCAAACTACTTGCTACCGTATCAACGTATCTCAAGTGTGCAAAAACAGCGGCGTTTGTACTTTGTTGCCACGGATTCCGAAACACTGGAACCGATCTACCTTGAGCCCGACGAAAGTACTGTTGTGGATTATCTTAAGGCGTCCAGCGCAGTGCCGTTTCTGTACAAAGCGGGTGTAAGGTTTGGCGACCGTACATTGCTTGATGGAGGCATTGCAGATCCAACACCAATAAGGCGTGCTGTCGAGCAGGGTGCGAAGCGCATGATCTTGATCAGAACCAGTTCTGATATCAACGAATCTGGCTGGCGAACACGGCTCGATCAATTTCGGAAACTACGGGCATTACCCACGCAAATGATGCGCATGCTCGAGTGCCACGAAGCGGCTGAGCGCGATGCTGAGCACTTTATCGATAACCATCAAGAGGATGTCGAGATCATCACGATCAAGCCCGAGCGGCCTTTAAGGAGTCAAGTATTCGGCAGTCACTCTGATGATCTTTTCACTGACTACAAGATTGGTTGGTACGACGGGGCCAACGCTATCTCGAGTCTAACTCATTGGGCGGAGAGCAAAACAGCAGACGAGAGCGTTGCACTGTTATCATAAGTGAATGAAATATATCTTCCGGTTGCTGTGGTTGATACTCACCCAGTCCAGACGCCCTCGATGTGAGATAACCGGACCCTGCGAGACGCAGTTCCGTGTATTGCCTAACAATCTCGATGTTTTCTTGCATGTTAACAATGGGGTTTATCTGACCATTGCAGATCTTGGGCGCACTGATTTGCTGTTGCGCGCAGATGTTTTTCATCGAATACGAAAAAACGGATGGTATCCCGTGGTTGCCGCTGAAACCATTCGGTTTCGAAAATCACTCAAGCTCTGGCAACGTTTCAGCATTACAACCCGCGTTGTAGCCTGGACTGAAAAATCGTTTTTCCTGGAACAGACATTTACGCGAGGTGATACCTTTATCGCCCGCGCAATCATCGATGCTCGTTTTTTGTCACGTCAAGGAGGCGTTGTCAGCTCTATGGAGTTTCTTGAGTTTATTGGGCATGAAACAGAGTCGCCACCGTTGCCTGCATGGATCAGGGACTGGTCGGAGAATAACCAATGATCAGCTTGTCCAAAACCCTGGCGATTGCCAGAGATGAAGTTATTTGTCTGCCTTCAACCAGACGAGGCTTGTTGTCGTTGGCAGCCTTTGCGTTGATCTGGCTGGCGATCATGTTGTATGCATTAATACCGGCTGCAAATCTTGTGCAGAGTGGGCAGTCAAGTGGGCTTGCGGAATTGATATTGAAACCGCTTGGGCTTGGCCTTGTGTCGCAGTGGCCAGCCCCATCATTGGCCTTGTATTGGATTCTTGGGTTGTATCTGTTTCCGTTCTTTACAGTCATGACGGCAGCTGATCAAACCGCTAGCGACAGAAGCCGAGGTACTTTGCGTTTCTTTGCATTACGTTGCAGCCGATTGGAAATCTATTTAGGTCGATTTCTGGGGCAATTCATTGTGCAATGCGTATTGATAGTGACAACACTTGCCACTGTGCTTGGTTTGATTGCCTTTCATTCATCGGACTTTTTGGTATCAAGTCTCGAACGTAGTCCGGTAATTGTCGTCAATCTCGCGTTATTGCTATTGCCTTACACTGCCTTGATGGCATGGGTTTCGGCGTTGGCGAAGTCTGCGCGTCAGGCTACCTTGTTTGCGATCATGGCGTGGATTGTTGTATCGATTCTTATTTGGTATGTACAAAGTAAATTCGGCACGATGGCGATACTTGATTGGGTTCTCCCTGGTTCTCAGGTTTCGCACTTGCGTAAACTCTTTGACTGGCAAACACTGAATTATGCCTTTATCCCTTTAGTGCACACAGTTGTTCTGTTGGGAATTGGAGCCTTTACAATGCATAGGCGAGATCTATGAGCCTTGTTATAAGCAATGGTTTGACCAAGCGTTACGGTAGCACCACTGCGCTTGATCAAATGACTATAACGCTCGAGCAGGGCCCTCCGATTGCGTTGATTGGGCCTAACGGTGCTGGCAAGACAACCTTCCTCAGTCTTTTATGTGGTTTTATTCGTCCTAGTGACGGCAGTGTGCAAATACTGGGTAACAAACCTGGCAGTTCGGCACTCAGTGGGCATCTGGCAGCGCTACCGCAGGATGCTGTGCTTGATCCGCGTATTGGCATAGCTCGGCAACTCAGATTCATGGGCGAACTACAGGGCATGTCTCGCCGCGAATCCCGACTTGATGTTGAACGTGTGTTATCGGCTGTGGATCTCGCTGATGTGTTGCATAAAAAACCTACTGAGCTTAGTCATGGAATGCGTAAGCGGGTGTCTATTGCGCAGACATTGCTCGGTTCACCAAGTGTCGTGTTATTGGATGAGCCTACCGCAGGCATTGATCCACCAAATGCGAAAATGATTCGTGATGTTGTTCGTCGAGAATCTGGTGACATCACGTTTATTGTGAGTTCGCATAATCTCGATGAGCTTGAGCGCTTGTGCGAGTCAGTTGTGTATCTCGAAAAGGGTAAGCTTTTGAGTCATGGGCCTTTGGCTGATGAGTCAGCGAATGGCTTCCTGACGCTCAGGCTTATAGATGTCGCAGAGGAGGACTTTCTGTCGGCATGTATTATGTTGTCATCGGTGCTTGATGTCAGCAGACTTGCACAAGGTGACTACCTGCTGAAAGTCAGTGATGACATGCTGGCAAGTCAAGCAGTGCTTGAGCTGTTACATCAGCGAGGTTGGCAATACAGGCAATTGTCGCGTGGACGTACCCTTGAAGAGCGTTTTTATGGCTCACCAGCGTGATAAATAGTGTGCCGTGGTCCCATGATCTGAGCTGTGGTCGGCACCAGTACCACCGGATCGTGCGCTTAACCACAGCTACTGTCTGGTATTTTCCTAGTCGAGGCTGTAAAGTTCTGCTTGTTTTCAGCCGAGCTTGACGAACTGACCTGCGATGAAGCCGACCCATATCCGTGGTTTACTGGTGTTGCTTGTCATTTTCGGCCAGATTGCCTCTGTTTGTTTTGTACTGGTTAGTACGCATCGGCAAACCAGAGAACAATTCAGTGCTAACGCCGAAAAAACGTTAGCAGAATTCGCTGAGCGAGTTGCTGATCAGACTCAACGCTACCTGACACCTGCGGTCGATGCGGTTTCTGTCGCGCAAAGGCTTGTGGATCAAAATGTCCTATCGCCAACCGACGACGAACAGCTCGAACGCTATTTTCTGGCAAAGCTTGAATCAGTAGCATCGCTAAACGGGCTCTATCTTGGGCGTCCGGATGGTAGTTTTCTGTTTGTAAATCGGCAGGAAGAGGGGCTTCGCACCAAACAGATATCCTTAGACTCCGGCGCTCGCGAAGTGATGATTCGTCAGTACTCAGACGTTGCAGCGCCGCAAGACTGGATTGAAGAAGAAGATCTCTACGACCCTCGAACTAGACCGTGGTACATCGGTGCAACCGAAACTGAGTCACTGATATGGACTCAACCCTATATGTTTTTCACCTCAGGTAAGCCAGGTGTTTCTGCAGCGGTCAGCGTGATGAGTACTGAGGGTGAGCGTATCGGCGTGATTGGTGTCGACGTGGATATATCTGATCTCTCGTCCTTTATAGAACGCAGCGACGACGAGACGCCAGGTAGCGCAGTCATATTTGACGAACTTGGACATGTCCTTGCCTATTCAAGTGGTAGCTACCTGAATTCCATCGTGGGCCTTGAAGCACCACCGCAGTTAGAGGACGTCGCTGATACATCACTTGCTGCGGTGTATTCGCAAATGACCGCGGATACCAGTGAGACTAATCAGATTAATACCGAAGCGAGTGTCGTGACCCGTGTATTTACCGATGAGGAAGCGCATATCGGATTGGTTCGCGGTTTTTCGATTAGAGGCAGTGATACTAATTGGATGTTGCTTGCGCAAATTCCAGAGACCGAATACAGCGGTGGTGTGTCTGAACTTTTAACCGGTAATCTATGGGCACTGATTGCAACCGTTTTGCTTCCTGGTATTTTCCTCGCCGCCTTGATCATGCGGCTTACCGCACCGCTTGAACGTTATTATAAAGAGGCATCTGTTGATCAATTAACTGGCGCGATGTCGCGCAATGCCTTCTATCAACGCCTGGATAAAATTACTCGTAGTGTGCGAAGAAACGATCGTGAAAGTCAGGTGGTCGTGGTTGTTCTTGATCTTGATGGATTCAAAGCGGTTAATGATGACTATGGTCATGCGGTGGGCGATATAGTTTTGTCAGAGGTCGCTACGCGTTTACGACGTAGGATTCGTGATGGTGAGCTGGTCGGACGACTTGGTGGTGATGAGTTTGCGTTAGCGCTTCGTGTTCCTACGAGTGTCGACTATATGGAGATTGTTGAAAGCGTTCGACGTCGTGCGGTTGCCGATGGAATTGAGTCGCCACGTGGAAATCATGTAGTTGGTTTGACCGCAGGCGTCGCCTGTTGGCGATACGGTGAATCTGTTGATGAGGTGGTAAACCGCGCCGACCAAGCACTTATGCGAGGCAAGAAGTTGGTCAAGAACCGTTGTTATCAGGATTCGGAAGATGATGAATCCAACAACAAGTCTACTGATGATCGGGTTTTACGCGTAATTAGTTAAGCCTCACATACCTAAGCTGTATATATGTCACTACCAGGTGAAAGTGGCGGCCCACGTTTCGGCCTATTGCCGAGAAGTAAAAAAACATCATATGAGTTCTGACAAAACCTTACGCGCGATTTTGTTGATGATCGTTTCCATGGGTGCTTTCTCGGTGGCTGATACCCTAGTAAAAGTCTCAACGAATTCACTCTCACCCGCCCAGGTATTGTTTTTTTTAGTCGGCGGAGGGTTAGTGATATTTTCAGTGCTTGCGACACTGCAGGGTGACAAGTTGGCAGACTCCCGAGCGTTTTCGCCAGTTCTGTTAATACGCTACATTGCAGAAGTTGCCGGCATGATAGGGATGGTCGTGGCCTTGGCAACTGTGCCTATTTCATCAGTTGGAGCGATAACACAAGCTTCTCCATTGTTAGCAGCCGTTGGCGCTGTTTTATTTCTAAATGAAAAGGTCGGTTGGCGTCGCTGGGTTTCAATATTGATCGGATTTGCAGGGGTGGTGCTTATCGTGCAACCCGGCGCAATCAGCTTTGATTTCTCTGTGCTTTGGGCAATTCTTGCATTGGTCGCGTTGTCTGTACGCGATCTAACTACTCGCCTTGTACCCGCTAATATGCCCTCTTCGAGTATGGCAACCTTTACGATGGCTGCGGCACTTCCGTTTACCGTAGTATGGGTGCTGTTTAATGGTGAAAGTTTGTTTCCGGTACACACCAACTTGATCGTTGTTGTTCCGATGATCGTGTTGGGCTCGGTTGGCTATATGTTGTTAATCGCCTCCATTCGCATGGCCGAAGTCTCAACCGTAATGCCCTACCGTTATTCGCGCGTAATATTCTTGCTTGTTATTGGTGTTTTTATTTTTGACGAAACACCCGATGCTCTCATGTTAACGGGAGCGGCTTTAATTATAGCTTCAGGCACTTTTATAATGTGGCGTGAACAAATCGTTAATGAAGCGCCTTGAGTGTGGTAATTGATGAAATATTATGACTCTTTAACACCTAAGCCTCGGCAAGCACATCCACCTCACGGGTCCGAATTTCGAGTTGCCCCGTCAGCGTGCGATGTACAGGGCATCTATCTGCGATTTCCATCAAACGAGAACGTTGAGCGTCGT
>CAZQOI010000014.1:0-51736 GCA_964594905.1 uncultured Granulosicoccaceae bacterium | reverse complement strand
CCGGATGCAACCGAATCAAGGTATCGAATGTTGTATCGCGGGTCGAAAAATCAGCCTTCACCTGCTTGTCATTGAAGGCACGCTCAGCCACCAAGGTGTGCGCGGCGCTGCCGACGATGCCCATATAGGTTTTGCCAAAAGTCTGGATCTTGGAATGATTGAAATCCAGCTGGTGCTCAAGTCTGATGTCGCCGAACGTCGTTAAGGTATCGGCGGCAATACAGGCGGTTTTGCCCTTACGGGCCACGACAATAGTCGACAAGGTGTCAGAGTCCTTATATTGAAAATCCGAAATCGGATCAGAACACGCAGTGTGTCATCCCTTTGGACAATCTGTCTTGGATTCAGTCGGCATTCGGTAGCAAGGACAGCTGATTTGCGGCCGCTTCTGCGTCTGGTGTGCGCTCCAGAGTGTCTATTGCGTCGCGGAATGCTGCGGCGTCGTCAAATTGACGATACACAGAGGCGAAGCGGATGTACGCCACTTCATCGAGTTGCTGAAGCTCCTCCATGACCCATTCGCCAATTTGCCGTGCATCTATTTCCCGATCACCAGCGACCAGACAACGATGCTTGACTCGGGCGACTGCGTCGTCAATCAGCTCAATGCTGACGGGGCGTTTTTCCAGCGCTTTCTGAAAACCGGCCTGCAGCTTGTTGTCCGAGAATGGCTCACGGTTACCGCGTGATTTTACGATACGCGGCAGATTCAATTCGGCAGATTCGTAAGTCGTGAACCGTTCCTCACACTCAGTACACTCACGGCGTCTGCGTACTTGGTCGCTATCACCGACGAGTCTCGAATCAACCACTCGAGTTTCTAAAGCGCCGCAAAAAGGGCAACGCATGCTGGATTCATCCCACTAAAGTTTTTGCGAGCTCGAGAGTAGCACAGGCGCTTGTGATAACATTTTGAATTCTCTAGAGGAATAACCATTATGACCCAACCGAAGCGCGTTGCTGTCACTGGCGCCGCCGGACAAATTTGTTACTCCATGCTTTTCCGTATTGCCAATGGCGATATTTATGGCCCGGATCAACCAGTCAGTTTGCACCTTCTCGAAATCACACCTGCGCTCGGTTTGCTCGAGGCAGTCAAGATGGAATTGGATGATTGCGCATTCCCGTTACTCAATGACGTGGTGTGCACAGATGACGCAACAGTTGCGCTGAACAAAGTCGATGCAGCTCTTTTCGTCGGCGCGAAACCACGTGGCCCTGGTATGGAACGCAGCGATCTGATCGCTGACAATGGCAAGATTTTCAGCTCGCTTGGGAAAATACTAAACGACGTGGGAAATCCGGATTGTCGGGTGTGTGTCGTTGGTAACCCTGCGAACACGAATGCTTATATCCTCAAGGCTAACGCTCCAAACATCGATCCACGAAACATCACAGCGCTGATGCGTCTTGATCACAATCGAGCCTTGTCGCAATTGGCCAGCAAAACGGGGTCGCGCATCAGCGAAATCCAACGCATGGTTATCTGGGGCAACCACTCCACAACACAAGTACCTGATATTTCCTACGCATCCATCGACGGAAAAGCTGCCAACGATATGGTTGACGCCAGCTGGGCAATGGATGAGTTCATACCAACTGTTGCCAAGCGCGGTGCAGCAGTCATCGACGCACGTGGCAGTTCAAGTGCGGCATCTGCTGCCAACGGCGTTATCGATCACATGGCGAGTTGGGTCAATGGAACGCCTGATGGCGATTGGGTCAGCATGGCCGTACCGAGTGATGGTAGCTACGGTATAGATGAAGGCCTCATCTATTCCTTTCCAGTTGAATGCAAAAACGGTGACTACACCATCGTCAGTGATCTCGATATAAACGACGCGGTTCGCGAGAAGATGTTGGCCAGTCAGCAAGAACTACGTGATGAGCGAGAAACTGTCGCGGATTTACTACCAAGTTAGCGTTTGATTTTATCGTCCGGGGCAACTGATGCCCCGGGCGCTAAGTTAAGTGTTTTATCCAGTATGGAAATTCATGCTGCTTAACATTCCAAGCGCTTGGCTTAAGCCTTGAGAAGCTTGACGAAACGATAACTTAACAGCACGAACAGAATGCCGAGATAAACAAACGGCTCAATCAAATCTCCTCTCGCCAGCCAAACGTAATGTACTACCGCTGCTGTTGCCGCGATATACACCCAACGATGTAACGATGACCAACGTCGTCCGAGACGTTTCACCATCCCACGAGTAGAAGTCGCTGCCAAAGGCAGAAAAATAACAAAGGCAGTAAAGCCTGCAAGGATATAGGGGCGTTCACTTAGATCTTCCCAGACAGCGACCAGGTCAAGCTGCTGATCGAGACCGAAGTAGACACCGAAGTGCAGAGCCGTATAAAAAAATGCATACAGACCAAGCATGCGCCGAAGGCGTACAGGCCATGCATTTTTCAACAAACCACGAAGCGGCGTCAAACTCAGACTGAGCATGATGAAACGAATGGCCCATTCGCCAGTTTCGTCAGTCAGGGCTTCAATTGGGTTCGCTCCTAGACTACCTGTCAATAACGCGGTTAACAGGTAAACGAACGGCACCAACGACACAAGGAAAACGATCAACTTGACAAGGCGAAATGGAATTCGCGGCAAGCCTGCAGCAGATCGTGAGCGCTCTTGCGTTCCTTTATCAGTCACTGCTGCAGTTACACCCGCCACGTTAATTGCTTCTTAAACCGCCAAGCCTCAATCAGTGGTTCTTGATCAGATCCATGCCTTCATACAGGCTGGCAACTTCATCACCATAACCGTTCATAAAATGAGTCTCGATCTTTGGAGAGAACAAGGCCGCGAGACCACTGGTATCACCTGAGAGTCGTCGCTCTTTGGCCTGACTCCAACGAGGATGGCTGCGCGTTGGATTCACATTGCTGTAAAAACCATACTCTTGTGGCGCCGACATATTCCAGCTGGTTTCTGGTTGTTTTTCAGTAAAGCTGATTCTCACGATAGATTTGATGCTTTTATAACCATATTTCCATGGCACTACCAATCTTAATGGTGCGCCGTTCTGTCCCGGTAAAGTATTGCCGTACATACCAACCGACATCAGAGTTAGAGGGTGCATCGCCTCATCCATACGCAGGCCTTCTCTGTACGGCCATTCAAGAACATTGCGGCGAATGCCAGGCAAATCATCTTGCACAACTGTTTCAAAAGACACGTACTTCGCATTACCCGTCGGTTCAAACCGTTTGAGCAAATCCCCAAGTGCGAAACCATTCCAAGGGATGACCATTGACCAAGCTTCTACACAGCGCAAGCGATAGATGCGCTCCTCGATACCGTGAGGCTTAAGAATATCTTCTAGTGTGTAGGTACCAGGTTTTGCACATTCGCCGTCAATCGTAACGCTCCAAGGATCTGTTACAAGACGATCAGCATGCCGGGCCGGGTCACTCTTATCGGTGCCAAGCTCGTAGAAATTGTTATAGGTTGTTGCCGTCTCCTCGGACGTCAGTTCCTCGTCAGTCGTATAGTCAGTTTTCACAATGGGGCCTGACAAAGGCGTAGAAGCAGCCTGTGCCTGAGTTGAAATAAAGCCTGTCAATCCAGCCGCAGCCGAAAGTTGAAGCAGCTGTCTACGACGTCGGAAAACCGCCTCATCAGTGATCTCGCTGGAGCTAATACCAGCCATTTTCATCCAGTCTTTGTTCATGGGGCATCAATTCTCTGATCAGTCAAAAGTTCAAAAAGGCTAAAAGCCATCGGTAATACTACAAGCGATGTGACCACAATCAGGGGGCTAAATTCCGCAGCACTGCCAATAATCGGGGACAGACATCTCTTACCAGGTTCTGAAATGCAGAACTGATGCCGTATTCCTGCCTTTGATTGGCCCGATTCCTGAATCGTGAGCTTGTTCCTTACACCTTTATAGACCAGGTAACGCTATTCACGTGGAAGTTCTTGACGGCAAGCAACCAGGACCAGAACATGGACGCAGGCGCAGTGATGCGAGAAGTGCGCTCAATCGTTCGATGGACTGGGCAATTCAGGCGAGTGACATACTGTTACTTCCACATTCTCCACTCGCGATCAGTGACGTACTGACAACGCCTGGCGCCAGCTTTGATCTAGTGCCCATCAGCGACGACAGCAAATCCAAGGTAACGCCAATCAACGCATCCGGCAAAGGCGAATCCAACAGCGTGAATGACGCGCAAACGCCCAACATGGCGCAAACGTCAAAACAAAGAGACAAAACTGACCCCACCCTTCATCCTCGCTCGGCCACCAAGCGCTCACGCGCTCCACGAACACGAATCAATCTTCTGAGCCAACACAACGCAGATGAATTGCTAGTTCGTTGTAAACGTTTGCTTGTTGAAGGTGCTTTGATCAAGCATAGAGATGAGCGCCATTTGTATCTGGCCGCTGGATTTATCAACTACCTGGACTCATCTAATAATGCCAAGCGGGCACCCCTACTCGTCTATCCGATTCTGTTGGTTCGAAAAACCAATGACACCCAATATGAAATCCGGATTGATGCAGAGTTGCCAGAACAAAACGCACCGCTGGCGAAGTACCTTGATGAAAACCACGGATGTACCCTGCCGATCCTGGAAGAAAAGGAAAAGCTTGACGATTACTTCGCGCGGGTCGCGAGTAGTCTCAGTACGCAGAAACAGTTGACACTTGAGTTTGATATCTCACTTGGCAGCGCTGCACCGTTCTCACTTCAAAACGATACAGATAACGCGATTCAACTTCCAGATGTACCGACTCACTTTGATGCAAACCTCGCCATGAGTATCACTGGCAACAAAAGCCTGTCTCAACTGCATGCGGTACTGCAACTAATACCCGACTACACCAACGACAGTTCCAACAGCGAGTTGGAATCTTCAAATGATGTATCGTCAACTGTATCCAGCCTCAGAAAATTTGCCGCTCGACTCGCAACCGAGGGGCTTGATCATCTCGAATTTCGCCTATTACCCGGATTACCGAAGAGTATCCCACGCTGGAATTCTGATATTTCAGACGCACTCGATACAGCTACCGTATCATCAGTACTGCAAATGCGAACGTTGACCGTAAGACAGCTAATCAGGCTCGGCGGTATTATCGAATTGATCGATAAAGCACCGGAGATGATTGAGCAATACGCGCATGGCAACCTGTGTTTTTCGACCAGCGCAACTCTTTTGCATCGCGCCCGTCACCAAGCTGGACTTATTCACGACGAGTTGTCAAATTTGCAAGACGTATTTGTACTTGATCGGGTGCCGGCCAAACAGCAACTACTGAGCCTTATAAATGAGTTAGGTGGTTCAGTTAGCGAGGAGCCGGATATTGTTGACGCCGATTACTTTAATGCACGTCGCCAGTTTATGGAGTTCAGCATTGAGAAGCCAACAAACCTTACCAGCGATCACAAAAGACACCTGGGCCAGCTTGCCAAGGTATTGCGTTTTCGCGAATTGTTTGTCAACAACACTGAATATCGATCCGCATTGGGACCCGGCTACAAAGGTCTTAGAACAGATTGGGATGCATTGGACACAATGTGCCAATACGCACAGGAACTCAGCGACGTTCTGAAATCAGAAAACATGGCGGCTAACGCGATCGGTAACTGGAAGCAATTTCGTGAGGCATATAACATGGATCTCGAAACGCTTCAGTGTGGAGCCAGTAGTGCACGTCGATTACTCGGAATTTTTGGAACAGCACTTCAATCTCGACCCTCTACTGATTTAATGAAACATGCTGTAGCGAGTAATAAAAAATTACTAGCGTGGCGCAAAGAATTCGGCATGACCGACGATCACAAAGACAAGACCGCCCAGATGGTCTTGTCGAGCTTTACCGGGCAATCGCGTGACGATGTTTTGGTTGAAAGTCAGGTTTGTGAAACGCAGGAAGGCATAAACAGTAAGCTCAATGCCGGCACCATCAGCCGTGAGCAGATCACCGATACACTTGCCTGGTTAGCGCAGGCGAGCGAGACAGCAACCGAACATGCATTGGATATCGACGCGATAGTCGATCACCTTCAGATTGCTTAAATCAGATTTGATTCAAGCTTGCGGCAATAACTATCAAGTCGTTGGAATGATGAAGTCTGGTCTGATACCGCTCCGAGCAATGGCGGCTTCAACGTTCTGATTTTTTAGAATACCATGACCCGTAACCAGCACAGTTTTCCAACCGCACTGCGCACCACCGAGAATATCCGTGTGCAAAGTATCACCAACCATTGCACAACGAGTGGGATCTAACACCTCAAGCGTCTTGCGCACTTCCGCAAAGGCATTATCAAACGGCTTGCCGTAGAAACGCACATCCTTATGCCCACCATCAATTAGGTCATGGGCAAACAGACCAGGCTCATGAGATAAACCACCAGGATGTGGAGCAACGAGATCAGGATTACCTATCAACACAGGACGGGCCTTGTCAAGCAACGCCGTAGCAAGCAGCGATTGCCGCTCTGACGTCCAGGCCCCTGCTCCTAACAACACATAACCATCGCAACGTGCGTAGACGTCTGCATCATCCGCTAGCAAAACACTGTTGGGTGCCAGAGCAGTTATCTCGGAATCAGGCCAGGCTGCAAAACCCCATACAAAAGATGTGTCAGCGGCCGAGGCCGTGTTCAGCGCAGTCGCTAGCGCATCACGACTCGATATAACTTCGTTTAATGAAAAATCGATTCCCCAACGCTGATACTTGGCAGTTGTTTTTGATGACGGATAGCTTGCCCCATTAGTCAATACCCGTAGAGTTTTACCGGCATCACGTAGTTGTTGGATTCTTTTTGCCGCATCAGGCACAGGCTCTTCTCCGACGTTCAATACGCCAAAGCCATCGAGTACAAAACAATCGATATCATCGATGAGCTCAAATAGATTTTGCCGATATATTGAATCGCGCGGAAAATTCGCATTTGGCAAACGACTGGATATCGCCTCATATCGAGCAACTGCAGCAGACGCGGTAGTCGGTAACTCCATTATGGATTCCAGGTTTTAAGCTTAACTATCGATCCAGGTACGCGCGTTTTCAAACATGCGTAACCATGGACCTCGCTCACCCCAGGAAGGCGGATGCCATGAATTAGTGACGGTACGAAATACTCGCTCTGGGTGCGGCATCATTATTGTGACTCTTCCGTCATCACTACAAAGTCCTGTAATACCAAAACGAGATCCATTCGGATTCAGTGGATAAGATTCCGTCATATCGCCATGGTTATCGATAAACCCGCAGCTAATCTTTGCAGCTCTTGTCGCTTCAATGGAGTCAAAGACCGCCTGCCCTTCGCCATGCGCAAGTGCAACAGGTAAACGTGACCCTTCCATATCGGTGAAGAACATCGATGGCGACTCGTATATCGTGACTGTTGATACTCGCGCTTCAAACTGCTCCGATGCATTACGTATAAAACGCGGCCAGTTATCAGCTCCTGGAATGATGCCCTTCAATTGAGACATCATCTGACAACCGTTACAAATCCCAAGTGACAGTGTGTCATCTCGTTGAAAGTATGTTTGAAACTGTTCGAGTAGCTCTGGTGTGTACAGAATCGATCGTGCCCAACCGCCTCCTGCACCCAACACATCACCAAACGAGAAACCTCCACAAGCTGCAATCGCACGAAAATCCCTAAGATTTTGGCGTCCAGTGACAAGGTCGCTCATGTGCACATCCACAGCATCGAACCCTGCCGTATCAAAGGCTGCAGCCATTTCGATATGGCCGTTAACACCTTGTTCACGCAAAATGGCAACCGTAGGTCGCGTTAAGCCAAGCCCTGGAGCGCTCAACGGTGGGATTAATGAGGCTTGCGGATCAAAGGTCAGTAATGGTGATATCCCAGGATCGTCCTCTCGCGATATAAGCTCAAGCTCCTCATCAGCTGCTGTCGGGTTATCACGCAGACGCTGCAACTGGTAACTGGTTTGCCACCATTGCCGCCGCAACTCACCAACCGAATCTACAAACACCAACTCACTACCCCTAAACACCTCAACATCATGCGTGTCATTCAGACCACCAATCAAATGCACATGATCACCGAGACCAGCGGATTCAAAAATTGCCATCACTTGTGCGTATTGAGACGAACGAATCTGTACGACACCACCAGGCTCCTCATTGAACAAAGTCGCTATGATGTCTGGCGGCAGACTACCTAATTGAATTCTTACACCGCTATTCGCAGCAAAGGCCATTTCGGCTACCGTGACAAATAACCCGCCATCTGAACGATCGTGCCAGGCAAGTGCTAACTGAGCATCGTTAAGTGCTTGCAAGGCCTCGAACATCGCCTTTAAATGAGCTGGTTCATCAACATCAGGGGCTTCAGCGCCAGTTTCACCATACACCTGACACAGTGCGGAGCCCGCAAGGCGATTCTTGCCACCACCAAGATCAATCAGCAGCAGTTCTGTTTCACCACAGTCGCGGCGCAACAAAGGTGTAATGGTTCGGCGTACATCGTTAACTGGTGCAAAACCTGTCACGATCAGCGACAAAGGAGCAGTTACCGACCGCTCTTCTCCATCCTGCCAAACCGTTTTCATAGATAGTGAATCCTTACCTACCGGTATCGCTATGCCAAGTGCTGGTGCGAGCTCCATGCCGATCGCTTTAACCGCGTCATACAAAGCCGCGTCTTCGCCAGGATGTCCTGATGCCGCCATCCAATTCGCAGACAACTTGATATTGCCAATGTCCCCAATCGCTGTTCCAGCAAGATTACTGATCGCCTCAGCGACGGCAAGCCGCGCGGAAGCAGCTGGGCTGCAAAGCGCTACTGGCGGACGTTCACCCATTGCCATAGCCTCTCCGGTATAGCCGCTGTAGTCAGCAACGGTGACTGCGACGTCACTGACGGGCATCTGCCACGGGCCTATCATCTGATCACGTGCTACTTGACCGGTAATGCTGCGATCACCAATGGTGATTAAAAAATTCTTCGACGCAACCGCTGGTAATTGCAATACTCGCTCGACAACATCATCAATCAATAAACCATCTGTTGTAAAACTGGACACTGACATCGGCGCGTGTGATGCCGTGATGGATAACTTGGGCGGCTTGCCAAGTAACACATCCAAGGGAATATCCACAGCTTTGTTGTCAAACACTGAATCGGTAACCGTCAGCTGTTTTTCACTCGTTGCCTGCCCGAGCACCGCATACAGACATCGCTCACGTTGGCATAGCGACTCAAACGTATCCAAACGCGATTGATCTATCGCCAGCACATAGCGCTCTTGAGATTCATTGCACCAAATCGCCATCGGCGACATGCTCATTTCATCGTTGGGGATTTTGCGAAGCTCAAAATTTGCACCCATTCCAGCATCATTGACGAGCTCCGGTAACGCGTTCGACAAACCACCAGCACCGACGTCGTGCATGGACAGAATCGGGCTGCCCTCGCCCAGGGCAATACACCGATCAATGACTTCCTGACAACGCCTTTGCATTTCAGGGTTACCACGTTGTACCGATGCGAAGTCCAGGGTTTCATCACCCGCGCCACTGGCCAAGGATGACGCAGCGCCACCACCCAGGCCAATTAACATGGCCGGCCCACCAAGAACAACAATGGCACTTCCAGTGGGTACCGCTTGCTTGTCGATATTGTCTTTACGAATATTGCCAAGACCACCGGCAATCATGATCGGCTTGTGATAGCCACGCACTTCCTGACGCGCATCAGCGCCACCTCCAAACGTAACTTCCTGACAGTAGCTACGAAAATAGCCACAGAGGTTTGGACGGCCAAATTCATTATTGAAAGCTGCAGCTCCGATCGGGCCTTCCAACATGATATCCAGCGCGCTGGCCAAGCGATCAGGTTTGTCGTTATGGGTTTCCCAAGGCTGAACATGGTCCGGGATAGCCAGATTCGACACGGTGAATCCACAGAGACCAGCTTTCGGTTTCGACCCATTGCCAGTTGCACCTTCATCTCGAATTTCGCCACCCGAACCGGTGGCGGCCCCAGGAAAAGGTGAAATGGCGGTTGGATGATTATGCGTCTCAACTTTTATCTGTATGTGCACAGCTTCTTCATTGCTTCCATAGTGCCCATCCGGGCCAGGCAAAAACCGAGCTGCTGAGTAGCCCTCAATGACTGCCGCATTGTCGTGATAGGCTGACAAGACACCATCGGGCGATGCACTATGCGTATTTCGTATCATGCCGAATAGGGACAGCTCGGCGCTATCGCCATTCAGCGTCCAGTCAGCATTGAATATCTTGTGACGACAATGCTCAGAATTTGCCTGAGCAAACATCATGAGCTCAACATCGCTGGGATTACGACCGAGTGCCGTGAAATTTGTCACCAGATAGTCCAACTCGTCATCTGACAACGCCAGACCCAATTCCTCGTTAGCCTGTGCCAAGGTCTGCATACCGCCATTGAGTACATCAATCAAGCTGAGCGGCATTGGATCCGTTTGTGCGAATACCTGCTTCAGGTCGGCAACGTTATCCAGTATGGATTCGGTCATCTTGTCGTGTAAGACGTCAAGAAGTTCGGGCTGGTGATCGGCCCGTTCAACGGTGAGCTTGAAGCGCACTCCTCGCTCGACCCTGGCAACTTCCTTGATACCACAGTTATGTAGTATGTCAGTTGCTTTGGATGACCACGGGGATCGAGTACCCAATCGCGGCACAACCAAAAACCCATTCAGATCCTGCAAGGGGATTTCGCCGGAGCTATCGAGCAAAGCGCAAAGCCGTTCTTGCGTGGAGGTGGTGATCGATTCAACATCGAGAAGGTAGAAATATTCCGCTCGAAGCTCTGATACAGAGGGATCGATCCCTTTCAGGGACTGAATCAAGCGATCACGACGAAAGTCCGAAAGCGCCGCAGCGCCGGAAAAGCAAAGCATGCTTGTAGCTCATAGTCGAAAGCCCGGACGCGGGCTGCGCGCACATATGATACTTGCTTCGCAGCAGCTTCGTCATCGTGAATTTCATGACGAAGCACTGCCCGCCATTTTGGCGGGCAGTGAACACAGCAAATGAAGGATCAGATATCGAACACAAGATTGATAGACGTAACACTGTCATTGTCTGATGACAATGGGTTATCGCCATCTGCCAGATCGCCGAGATCTGTGTTACCACGTGTGAAATAGGCAACCTTCAACGCAAAATTCTGAGAAATCTTGAACGCCAATCCCAGACCAAGTTCGACGTAGGTGTTGTCGCTACCGAAGTCGCTGCGTAGATCAGCATTGAATGTGGCGGTGTCAGTAAAACGATTGAGATAGTTCACCCCCAGATAACCGATGGCGCCATCGACATCGCCACCAGTGACGAGCTCAGTCGTCCTGTTACCTATACCAACTTCGGCAGACAGAAAACCGCTATCACTGGCGAAGAAACGATGACCAACCCCGATAATCTGACGGGTGGCCGTATCGATGTTTGCCGGTGGATCCTGTTCCCAATCTAGGATGCCAAAAAAGTAGGTTTTTGGTGAATAGAAAAATTTTGGCTGATAGCCCAAAGCGATACGATCAGAGGTATCACCCTCGACTATTGTTCGCACCGGAATTCCACCAACGCCCTCTTCCTCAACAACAATCGAAGACGTTCCCTTGAACACAGAACCGAAAACCAGGTGCTCCCAGCGATTGACGGTCTTGGACAATCGAATCGAACCGTTGACATTGGATGATTCGGAATTACCAGTTGTGTTCGTGGCTCCAATAGATGCCGAACCACTCCAACCCTGAAGCACCGAGCCTTGCGCTAACAGCGAAGAGGAAAATGATCCTAAAACCAACGAACTCAATACAACTACACCTCGCGTGTACCGCTTGAGATAGATATTCATGTCGATATTTTCAATCAGCAAATTAGTGTGGCCAGTGAGTATGGAAGGCGAAAAACGCTTCATGAACTTGTGGTGTTACATGAGACTTTGTTTTACATTCCTGCGCCAAACTACAGGCATCTCTTGCACACTATTGAATTTAGCCACGTAACAGTTACAGAGTAAGCATAAAAAAAGGCCCCAATTTGGGGCCTTTTTTAGGAGCAGAGTAAAGTTGCCTGCTCAGTTGTTGGTGGAGATGGGGGGAGTCGAACCCCCGTCCGAAAGCACTCCGCCTTTGGTACTACATGCTTAGTTTCGTCATTAGCTTTAGCCGGATAGATCCAGGACGAGCACCGTATAAACCAGCGAGCCCATTATTTGTTTAGCGCTCCAGTGTAAGGGCGACCCTTCGCGCGATCCTGTGGCTGTTGCCCCCGGTCCAATACACAGGCATATCGGAATCGGGGTAGAACTGAATAACTAGAGGTTAAAGTCTAATTATGCAGCCATCGCATAGTTGTCATCGTTTGCAACTATAAATTTTCAGCTGGATTTACGAGGTAATCTGAGCCTCGGCATGCACCTCAGGGTTTGCCACTTCCGTCGAAACCATGTCATCCCCGGAAACGTCAACCACAGAAGGATTATGCGGCCGATTGGGCATGAATTCAATGCCCAACCGACAATTCAACACGCTTATTTAACCGTGATTGTGATCAGTTCCGACACAACCGGAGGTTGATGAGGGATATGCAGCTTATCTCCAAGAATCAATTGCAGTGTGTGCGTACCCGGCTCGAGCGTTAATGTGGTCTGTGTCTGACCGCCTCCAAAGTGAATCGGAGGGCTGCCCAAAGGCATGTTCAAATCAGGCAACTCCGTCTGATCAACCAACAAGTGGTGATGTCCGGTGTTCTCTTTTTCGATTCCAGCAGGCGCAACGCCCATTCCAGACAAACCAAAATAGACGGTAAATTCTTTCTCGACGGTGTCCCCATCTTTAGGGGAAATTATTTCGACCTTCGCACCTTCTGGCGAGGAGCTACGTGGAAGGTCCTGAGCCATCAGGTTCAGGCTGACGGCTACTAGCGCGATTGTGCTGGCTACATAGGTAAAAAGTTTCATTGTGTCTCCGCAAGGTATGCTTCGCAACGGTTAAGGGTCATTTCGTAAACAGAATCAGATCGAAATCTGACACCGTTAACCCTAAAGACACTTCTGATCTGGGTTTTATTCCCTAACTGGGGAAAAAATTTACGCCCGTCTTTCCAGGTTTGTTGCCAGGAGCTGGGCGAATTCATCGGCGATGACAGGCTTACTGCAAAGGTAGCCCTGATATTCCTCGCACTTTAAGGCCTTGATGTGCGCAAGCTGATGATGCGTTTCAACACCCTCAGCAACGACGCTAAGCCCAAGGTCATGGGCCAAAGAAATGACCGCTTTGACGATTGGAGTTTTGTCAAAAGCGGATTTGATTTCACTGATAAAAGATCGATCTACTTTCAATTGATGCAATGGAAAACGCTGCAGGTAACCAAGAGAAGAATAGCCTGTGCCAAAATCATCAATCGAGATTTTGATACCAATTCCCTGGAGTGCCTGTAGTTTCACAACATTACTTTCGGCGTTCTCCATGATCATATTTTCAGTCAATTCAATGATCAATGAACTTGGCGGAAGACCACTATCCGCTAGTGCGCTTTTCACCGTAGTGATGAAATCAGGTTCATGCAGTTGGCGAATAGAAACATTGACGGCGATTTTGAATTCTGGAAATCCGGCTACTTGCCATTGTTGGGCTTGAAAACAGGATTCGCGTAGCACCCATTCACCAATCGAAACAATCATTCCCGAGTTTTCTGCCATGGGAATGAAATTTTCCGGTGAGATAAGTCCGAATTCCGGATGCATCCAGCGCACCAGAGCTTCCGCACCACAAATTTCATTGGTTTTAACATCGACCTTCGGTTGATACACGAGAAATATCTCCCCGTTATCAACAGCGGTGCGTAATCCATTTTCCAAACTAAGAAGTTCTCGTGCCTGCGCATCCATGTTCTTGGAATACACAGCAAACGATGTATCACTGCGCCGCTTTGTATGCTGCATGGCAGTCTCGGCATCGTTGATCAGTGATTCAACTTCAGCGGTATCGAAGGTCATGGTCGAGACACCTATCTTGACCGATAGATAAATATTCTGATTATCAACAAGAAACGGTATGTTCAATGAATCGATGAATCGTTCGATGTTAACTGTCAAGCTTTCTGTTAATGCATTGTCCGCTTCCAGTGGCAGCAAAACAGCAAATCGATCCCCTTCAAGCCGACCCAGATAAGGGTCGCGGTTAGTGAAGTCTGCGGCCGAATAGTTCCACAACTCGCGGGCACTGGAATCACCAAAGATTTCTTGCAAACGTTCCACAAACAGTTTCAACACGGTATCGCCAGCAGCAGGACCGAGCGAATCATTAATTGATTTGAACCGATTGATGTTGATCAAAATCATCGCCGCTGGCGGTGAATTTTCTTCAAGATGATCGAAACGTTGTTTCAGCATTCCAGTGAAGCAACGTCGATTGGGTAGCTCTGTAAGGGTATCCACATGAGTCATGCGCCTTTGCCAGGCACGCGACGTCAATGTATTACCAAGTCGGAGTACCAGTTCGCTCGCATCAATTGGCTTGGCGAGAAAATCGGTCGCGCCAAGTTCAAGTGCTTTTAGTTTGGTTTGAGGATCATCGGCGGATGTTAGAACCAGAACTGGAATATTCTTTAAGTTATCGTCTCGGTGCAGTTCGGCTAGGATATCGAAGCCCGATACTATTGGCATGACAAGATCGAGCAACACGACATCAGGTTGTTCACGCCGGATGGTTTCCATTGCGAGCCTGGAATCTGATATCGACACGAAGCGCGAATAACCCTCAGCTTCGAGATGAACACGGAGCACATCCATGTTGATCTCTTCATCATCAACCATCATGATTTTTGCACACTGCATCAAATCACGGGCCTGCTCATGCAGCGCCTCGAGATCAGCGATCTCTGATTGTGATGAACTGTACGATCTCACGAGACAGTCAATCCCCTATGAAGCGCTGTAATCATCAAGCAGATACCTGCGCAGGAGGAAGATCATGCCAACCAGCAAAAACTCGCGATGCGTATCGCTTGACTACTTTCAATTCGCTCTCAGTGCGTTCTTGATCTGACGCCTTGGCTGCTAATTCAAGATTTCGACTGCATTCAGTGAAACCATGAAAGCCGACATTGCCCCCTGACCCCTTGAGCCAATGGGCAATTTCGGCAATAGCCGTGAAGTCACCTTCACTCATCGCCGTATCAATTGCAGCTAATTGTTCCTCTAGACGAGGCATGAACCGATCCACGATAGTTCGAAATTTCGGGTTACTGTCAAGCAAAGTGCTCGTTACTGGGGTATCGACTTCACTAGCCCTGTTTCTGAGCACATTAGATGAATCCGTGATCGGCACCACATTATCGTCGCCAGAAACTGTTGAATCAGCAGCTGGCCCAGTACCTGTCGCAAGACGTGGACGTAGCCGCCTTATCGCGGCAAGTGCCTCTATACCTGCATTTCTGTCCTCCGAATTTGCTGCATTTTCGAGAGTCAGCGCTGGCTGATAAGTATCAGCAAAACCAACGGTTCCGCCGGAGCCCTTTAACCAATGGCCGAGTGCATACAGTTCTTTCCATTCTTCGTCATCAAGCGCCACTTGCATTGCCAGTATCTGACGATCAAGCTTTTCAAGAAATTGCTCAACAACACTGGCGAATTTTGGATTTGATTGCGCGAGGGAGCTGTAAATAAATTCATTCGATGAGGCATCTGAGATGCCTTCACTTGATTCCTGCTTAAGTTCTGCGAGGCTTGCTTCGACGCCTGTCTGTGTTTCGACTGCCACTTGAGTTTCTGGCGCAACCTCACCACCCAACAAGCTTGCTAGCATCGCCGTCAACTTGTCGATATCAATTGGTTTTGTTTGGTAGTGTGAAAAGCCTGCCTCGAGAATTCGTAACTCATAGCCTTTCATCGCATTTGCTGTTAACGCAACAATCGGATGCTCTATTCCAAGCTTACGCATCTCGTCCACTGCTTCGTAGCCGTCCATGACAGGCATCTGAATATCCATCAGTACTACATCAAACGTCTTTTCCTTGATGGCATTCACTGCCTCAAGTCCATTCTCTGCAAGCGTTATCGTCAGACCAAGATCTTCAAGCAGCAGTTTGAGTAGTTCACGATTTTCCAAGGCATCGTCAACCACCAAAAGTTCAGAGGGTGGAAATTTCCAGCTCGCTGAGCTCACCACATCCACTTTTTCAAGATTAGCGAAAATCTCTTCGGGCGACAGCATTGGTACATCACTGCAATCACCAGTGGGTATCGTCACAATAAACGTACTGCCTTTACCGGGAACACTCCGTACAGCAATATCACCACCCATAGCTTCGGATAATTTCTTACTGATCGATAAACCAAGCCCAGTACCACCAAAGCGGCGGGTTATGGAGGCATCTGCTTGGGTAAAAGCGTCAAAAATAGTCGCTTGCTGTTTCTCGCTCATACCGATACCAGTATCGCTGACTACAATTTCAACTTGCTTATCAAACTGACGTATAGCTAATACAACACCACCGTCTTCGGTAAACTTGATGGCGTTACCAACCAAATTCGTCATGATCTGGCGAAGGCGTGCTGGATCAGAGACAATAGTTTCAGACAAATCACTGTTGATCTGCATATCCAGACCTATGGATTTCTCTTCTGCCTTGACACGCAATACCTTGATGACTTCGTGCGCAATATCAGCGGGCTTGGTCGCAATTTCCTCCACCTCCATTGCACCAGATTCCACCTTGGACAGATCTAAAACGTCGTTTATCAGTTCAAGTAGATGGTTACCACTATTTGAAATAGTATTGAGGTGTTTTTGTTGATCTTCAGGAGACTGATTAAATCCACGTTTCAACACTTCTGTAAAGCCCAAGATGGCTGTCATCGGTGTACGAATCTCATGACTCATATTCGACAGGAAAGCACTCTTTGCCTGGTTGGCATCTTCTGCGTCCTGCATCGACTGACGAAGCAGAATTTCCTTTTCCTCCAATAGCGTGACATCATCCATACTGATCAATACACCGCCTACCCGTCCTTTTGCTCCGTTAACGGGTGAACAGTTAATAATAAATTTACGCGTTTCCCCACTAGCATCCTTGAAGCCGAACATCTCGTGACGAGTAGGCTCACCTGTGTTTAAAGCCTGAGTCCATGGGTACTGAGGATTGGCTTCATCATCATGCACCCACGACAAACTTGTGGCCTGCTGGCCAATCAATTCTTCCGCTGACCGACCAACCAAAGTCGCGAATGCGGAGTTTGCCAACACCAAATTACCTTTGCGATCGAGAACGATCAATGATTCAGCAATTGTATCCAGCGCAGAGCGCACACGACCAGGAACTGCAGATGAAGGATTAAGCTCCTTGAGCATTTTCCCTAAATAGAAATAGAAAACCGGAAAGCTAACGAAAGAGATGAACATCATCAGACTGAATGGCAAGTGACGTAACCAATCCAAAAAGTTTTTTGGTTTGTATTCGCCAAATACGAATCGCAGTTCACCCCATTCTCGATTACCTAAAAATAATGGGACAGTTATCGGTTTCGCATCATCAGCTAGGGCCAGGCCGAATACCGCATCTGAATTTCCTTGCTTTCGATGCAATACAACCGAATCAAGATTAACGTTGCGTTCGATGATGTACTCGAGGGAACTACGTAAGCCCACGAGATCACCGCGCCGTAACAGCATCGTGCTTGAAGATGCCACTGCCTCAGACAAGGCAATGCGGCCCTCGATAACGGCATTCTCCCGGTCGGGCACAAATCCGAGCAACATCGCAAGCAGGACTATCGTCGTCATCAAAGACGATAGGCCAAACACGATGTGAAACCGCGCGTTCATGCTCGGTAACCACGAGAAATATTTTTTCAACAAAGACGGCATTAAAGGGTTCCGTATCTCATCTCTGTGTCCATGCATGTTTCCGACCGTCCTGGCCTCTTCGCTGCGGTCAAACACCAATGCAGACGGTGTGTATGGAAAAATCGGCTAGAAAACACATTTCTACACCCTTCTGTGATCGTGTCATCGAGTGTTACGTGAACTGCATCACAGCCTCTGAAACCCTAAATAACACCACTAGAGAGCGTTGATTTTTTGCCGATAGCAAAACTAACTCCCTCATCGGCTGAGGAAGTCAATTTGAATTTAAGAGAGTTCGCTGAGCCCTAACATGGAAAGTAACCCCGAGTTCAATGTAAATAACCTCCAGTGCAGAGTACTGGTGGTCGACGATGAACCGTCGATCAACGATATATTGGAGAATGTGCTCGAAGCGGCAGGCGCGACGGTATGGACGGCCAACAGCGCTGAAGAAGCACTTTGCCTGCACGAGACACACGAGATCGAAGTTGTTATCACTGACATTCACATGGATGGTATGTCGGGTTTCGATTTACTCGGCGAGCTATTTATCCGAGATCCAAATTCGAAAGTCATCATGATGACGGGCTACGACACCTACGATTCAGTAAGGCGAGCTTTACAGGAAGGCGCTTACGACTACCTGACAAAACCACTCGAAGATCACGACCTTATCGTTGCAGCGGTACACCGCGCTTACGAGAACGTAAAGCTGATACAAGAAAACAACAAACTGATTTCTCGGCTACAAGCAAGTCATACTAAGGTGATTGCTGCAAACCAACGCCTAGTACACTTGAACAAGCGGCTTCGACATCTGGCTATTACCGACGAGCTTACACAAATTTATAACCGTCGGTTCATAGACCGAACCATGCAAACAGAGACCGAACAACGAACACGGCTCATTGATCCATTGTCAGTTTTATTACTCGATGTCGATCATTTCAAGCTTTTCAATGACAGTCACGGACACGATGGTGGTGACAAAGCTTTACAACACGTTGCACAAATTCTCACGAATAACTCAAGATCAGGAGATTTGATCGGGCGTTACGGGGGTGAGGAATTTATTTGTATTCTGCCGGGAACATCTGCAAAAGACGCGAATATCATCGCTGAAAATATTCGCAATGAAATAAAGCAACAGCCTTTAATCATCGAAAATAGAAAAGCACCTATTACTGTCAGTATCGGCATATCAAGCTCGTTAGAGACTAGAGGTAATGTGTCTGGTCGTTCCCTGATCGTACAAGCGGATAACGCTTTGTATGCAGCGAAGTATGCTGGTCGCGATCGAACATGTCACTACGATAGCTTCGCGGAGAATCAAGACGAGTCTGAATCAGTGGAGACTCTACCCAAAGTTGCTAACGGCTAACGCTCAGGCCGTTAAACTCAAACAACCACTCAAGAAGCGAAAAAATCCACTTCGCAGCGTACGCCACTGGGAATAACAAAATCCGGGTTTTCGAGGATTAGGCGCACACCGTAGGTGGCACTCGCAGGGTCAGCGACTGCATCGATTCGTCTGATCTCTGCATTAAGCACCTTATTCTCGTAACCAGGTGCGTTCAAGGCAACACCCGCATGCATACCTGCTTCGAGTGCGCCAAGGTATTCAATCGGCACTATCACCTCAACATGCAATGGATCGAGCTGTGCGACACGATAAACTGAATCATTATCAATATATTCTCCAGCGTTCTTGTGACGCTGAACAACAACGCCATCGATGGTGCTACGAATAACTCGACGATCCAGTATGGCTTGAGATCGTTCAACCTCAAGCGCTCGAAGTTTAACGGACTCTCTTTCTTGTTGTACTTGTAGTTCGGCAATTGTTGATTCTGTCTGAACCTGATCCATGGTTTGTGTCGAGATCAATTTCTTGGACAGCAATTCCATATTTCTTGACACAGTTCGTTTGCCAAATTCAGCTGTCGCAGCGCGAAGCTCTACAGCAGTTTCCGCCTCAGCTATCTCCTTGGCAATGACGACAGACATGTACTCAACATCACTTTCGAGTTTGGCCATGATAGTGCCAGCAGAGACGAAGTCGCTGCGCTCGTACATTGTTTCTGCAAGCAAACCAGGAACTGCGGTTCCAAGTTCGACCACCGCACTCGGTTCGACAACACAATCCATATCCGACAAGACTTCTTGGGCGGCAATAGTTGGGCTAACAAACGGCAGAATAGCGATACCAAATAGAACTGCGGCACAAGCAGAACCAACAGCTGTATGTGTGCCGAGTCTTTTTGAATATCCTAATAACTGGTGCATGTTGTTTCCGATTGCAAGGCACTGTCTAAACAGACAATTGTTTGATCAGGACCTGTCGAGTTGTCCGCCACCATCTAGCACCAAGAGATTCAGGTGCATGGGTCAGAGTGACGTAGGCTCTCCCACCAATTCCACGTGTCATCAGTTGCTCAGGCAAACTCAATTCCATGTGAAAGACGGGTTCAATTGTTTCAGCAGTTCCTTCAGGGGTTGATGCAACAGCTATGCCGCTACGGCCGTTGTATGCCAGCGCTTGACTCGGTAATGAGTGACTTCCAGAAGGTATCTCTCGCAAAACAACCGCATCCAGACTGCTCCCAAGCTTTTCAGCGAGCCTGACTTCAGCTGAAGAAACGCCTCGGCGAACCTGCATTATATCCCGCTGGCGCACCACAGCCCTGATACGCAGATCGTTAGGTCGGACCACAAAGGCCAGTGGAGTCCCCGCTTTGACATGCAGCCCAAGCGCGACATCGTCCGCGGCAAGTGCAAGACGACCAGCAACCTGGGCACGGATTGTCAGTCCAGCGTGTCGCTCACCCATTGATTTTCGTTGCTGGTGTAGCTTCTCGAGCTCACGATCGAGCGATTGGCCTTTAGACACATTTGTCAGGCGCGCCGCGTGTCGCTCAGTCTCAAGCACCTTGATTTCCGCATCCAGTACTTTCAGTGAACGCGCAAGCTTTGGAGAGACGAGTGTAAAAAGGACATCACCTTCTGCCACCCAAGCACCGGCCTTGAACGGCATGGCAATAAGATCGCCATCCTCAGTTGCATAGACTTCCGCCTGATCCATTACCCAGACTACCCCTTCAGCACGTGTGCTTGAGGGTAAGGGGACTACTGTCATGAGAGCGATTGTCGTCAATACGCAAAAAGCTGTTTTGAAAATCGCCGATACACGTGTATCTCCGAGTTCTGGACTGCTGTGCAGATATAGAATTAAATTTCGCAGAGGCTTCACAGCAAGTTGATATATGGCGAAAGCGCTAAGGCATAAACCTATAAAAGGCAGTGTGTTGTAAAGAAACACACAGATTACGGCTGTGATAAACCATCTATAGAACATCGCCAACACACCATAAATCACAAACCATCGACGTTCACGGTATGCAGTTACCGGGCTTTCGATCTGCTCCACTCTGAACAGATAACGCTTACAAAGGTATTTCAAATAGTGAGTGGATCGAGTTCCTAAATTCGGAATATCCAAAGCGTCCTGAAGTATGTAGTAGCCATCAAATCTCAGTAAGGGATTGGCATTGAACAGGAATATCGATGCCATCGTGATGACGGTAGTTGCAAAAGCAATGTTACGAAGAAGCCCTGGCTCGACGATCAACCAGATAAAAATCGCAAGCGATGCAATGATTGCTTCAAATAAAATACCAGCAGCGCTAACCAGCAATCGTTGATAGCGATCGGTAAACATCCAGGAGTCCGAAGCATCAACAAAAGGTATGGGCATCAAGACAAGAATGGAAAAGCCAGCTTCATGCACATTTCCGCCAAAACGCTTTATTGTTAGCGCATGTGAAAATTCATGCCCAATTTTGATCAATGGATACAACAACAGATACATCCACCAGTGTCCCGGTGAGCTCTGTAGCCTGCTGAATTCCGCGGTAATTGATGATGCTTCCGAGATCGCTAACAGCATAGCCGTAGCAATCACTAACACGAAAACCATCAAACTGTTACGCGTTAACAAACACTGCAACCACGGCAGCACACGCGTGACCCATGCATCCGGATTGACTACGCTGAATCGCATAGCCAATGGATTAAACCACCTTTCTGCGCGCTTACGTTCCTTTGCGACTTTAACGCCGTGAAGCATTCGCTCAACATCATTCGCTGCGTTCAGACGAACCATACCGGCGTTTGACAAAGTAATCAGCGCGCTTGCCAAGGATTCCTTGTCTGTTTCGTCGGCTAAGGAATAATGCGTTTCACAAACCATGGAAAGGGTCTTTGCCCCATCCAAGGCCTGCAGGCAGTTGTACATCTGAGGATTCAGGCGAACCTTATCACCCGTTATGGCATTAGCGGCGACATACCAGTGACTACCCCGAATCGGACGGGCACTTAGCTCCATCGTGTCGAGCGTCACAGGTTTGAGCTCGGCAATGCGTTGCCACAGTGAAATCACAGGAGTCCGAGTTTCCAGGCCAAAAGTCGAAGACCGTTCCTGAGTTTGCGTGTATACACAGAGATCGCCACACTTTTGCCAACATCGATCTTCGCTATTCCTTCCATACCCGGGCGAAACAATGCAAGCTGGTCCGCGAGCTTGGCTTGAACGCGAAAGGTACTCTCGCCCGCTTCGCTTTGGGCAACCGGAAGTAACTCTTCAACGGTTGCTGCCAGTCCAGTTCCAGGTGCTGATGAAAGACGCACACCAAGCGACTGACCTGGATGGATAAGCGCTACATCATGCTCGCTAACATCCAGTTCAAGTCGATAGTCCGAAGCCTTTGCAACGGTAAACAGTACTTCACCATGTTCAACCGCCGCACCAAGTGATTGCGTCAGATCGCCACGCGTGACTACACCATCGAATGGAGCGCGCAATTCAGCACGCAGTAATTGACGATCAACCAATGCAAGTTCAGCCTCAATTCGGGCCATGTCAGCTCGTAATCGTCCAAGCTCAATTCGATCACGACTTGCCAAGGCTTGTGCTTGCGATTGTTGATTCTGGAGCGCTTCACTTTGCCATTTGTCTGCCGTCAGGCGTAAATCTCGGTTATCCAGCGTTGCAAGGAGATCACCGGACTTGACTAAATCGCCGGCACGTACCGATGACGATTGAACAAAGCCATTCTGAGGCGCGACGATTAGCTGACTGTCCGCAGCGACGATAGTTGCTTTCGTCGTTACTCTGGCAGTAACTGGAAAAACGAAACTCAACGCCAAGACGGTAAACAATCCGAGCGCCAGAGTTTGCCTAGTTGACAATTTTCCACGCGACAATGCATTAACAAAACGACTGACTTTATTGGACAGTTTTTTTATGAATGATTGTTCTTGATAGACCAGCACATTAGCTAGAACGACAGCAGGTTTAACGGCTTCCTGCATCGATTCAAGAACCTCCGAGGAGGGTATTTCATCGATACCAAACTCCATCAAAAATGCAAAACGACACCGCGTCGCTTCAATACAGAAACTGTATATCGCGTTAGTTGAACCTAATTCGTAAAGCTCAACGTGCGAAGGTAAGGATTCGTTTAACGCATCGCTATTCTCCGCATCGATACGAATAGGAGCGTCACTGTCCAGCACCTCCATAAGCACGTCATTAAGTAGCCGTGGAAGCGATCGCCACGAATCCAGCTTTATCTGATCTGAGACGCCCTTTAATACAGTCTCACCGGAAATCTGAAAACCTATGGACACTCGGCGGGCGTTGAAGGCGCTGGCAAGACGGGTTACCAAGGTCAGCACTACCGCATTGGACGTAGCCTCAGTGGCCATGGCGCGAAGCACCGCATCGCTGAGTTCTGAAGATGTGATTCCAGAGCACGCAGGTGCAATTCGAGCCACAGGGGCCCTGTCCTGACGAAACGGCGAATCTACAGACATTCAGGGGTCCGAAATCGGTTTTCCTTAAAGCAAACTGCAACTTGCAAGCCAGTTACAATAAAGCCTGTCTCCGTTTTCATTGCCCTATTGACCGCCATGCCAGCAGAATCGAACAATAGCCACGCCGCGACACCAGAGTCGGCCCGTGCCAAGCCCGCCGCCGCTCAATGGCAAGACATTGCCCTGCTCGACCAGCAATTAAGCAGTGAAGAGAGATTGATACGCGATACCGCTCACGACTATTGCCAAAATAGCTTACTGCCACGCGTGATCGAGGCTAGTCGGCATGAGCAATTTGATCGTGAAATCATGAACGAATTTGGCGAACTCGGCTTACTCGGCATGACGATTCCAGAAGACTACGACTGTGCCGGTAGCTCTTACGTCAGTTACGGACTTGTAGCCCGCGAAGTCGAACGAGTCGATTCGGGTTATCGATCCGCAATGTCAGTGCAGTCATCCTTGGTTATGCACCCAATTTTTGCTTATGGCGACGAACGACAACGTCGTCACTACTTACCCAAACTTGCTAGCGGCGAATGGGTAGGCTGTTTCGGCTTGACGGAGCCAGACCATGGTTCGGACCCTTCGTCGATGATTACGCGGGCGACAAAAATTGACGGTGGCTACCGACTCAATGGTGCAAAGAACTGGATCACCAACTCCCCTATTGCCGATGTCTGTGTCGTCTGGGCGAAATCTGATGCACACGACGACAAGATCAAGGGTTTCCTGGTGGATCGTGGCACCAAGGGTTTGGAAACACCAAAGATCGATGGCAAATTTTCCTTACGAGCATCGGTCACCGGCATGATTCAATTGCAAGACGTTGACATTTCCGACGATCAACTCTTGCCCAACGCACAAGGACTGGCAGGCCCTTTCGGTTGCTTGAATCGCGCCCGTTACGGTATCAGTTGGGGAGCTATAGGTGCTGCGGAAGCCTGTTGGCACCAGGCAAGAAGCTATACCCTCGACCGAAAGCAATTTGGTAAACCACTCGCTGCAAATCAACTCATTCAAAAAAAGCTTGCCGATATGCAAACCGAAATCACCTTGGGTTTGCAAGGGTCTCTGAGGCTCGGTCGGCTAATGGACAGAGGAGATGCATCGGCAGAACTCATCTCACTAATGAAGCGTAACAACGCTGGAAAATCTCTGGCAATGGCTCGTGAAGCTCGCGACATGCTTGGCGGTAATGGTGTTTCAGACGAATACCATGTCATTCGCCATGTCATGAACCTGGAAGCGGTGAACACTTATGAAGGCACACATGATATTCATGCGCTGATTCTCGGCCGTTGTCAGACAGGCTTGCAGGCTTTTACTTGATTGAGGATATCCGCTATGCAAACAGCAGCAACCATAGATCGAGACTCATTGCTTGACGATATACGCGCAGTAGTTGGCGACGCGCATGTGTTAACCGATGACGCCGTTACAAGTCGCGCCTCACACTACTGGGATTCAACGCCAACAGAAGCGCTCGCAATTGTTCGCCCGGCAAGCACCGAAGAAACTGCAGCTGTCTTGCGTTTGTGTCACCAAGCCGGGCAAGCTGTTGTCACCCACGGTGGATTGACCGGCCTTGTTGGAGGCCATACCAGCAATAGCAAGGAAATCGTGCTATCGATGGAACGACAGCGAGAGATACAAAAAATTGATCCGGACGGCAGAACGATTACCGTACAAGCTGGCGCGGTTTTGCAGACAGTGCAAGCAGCTGCAGCTAACGCAGGCTTGCAATTTGGTCTGGATCTTGGGGCACGCGGCTCGTGCACCATAGGCGGCAATATGTCGACCAACGCTGGCGGCTTGTCTGTGCTTCGCTACGGCATGATGCGCGAACAGGTACTTGGGCTTGAAGTAGTATTGGCCGACGGCACAATCCTGTCGTCCATGAACAACATGATGAAGAACAACGCAGGCTATGATCTCAAACAATTATTTATTGGTAGCGAAGGTACTCTCGGCATAATAACCCGCGCGGTATTACGTCTGCGCGCAGCAACCCCAGCAGTTGCAACCGCGTTAGTCGCTTTTGATAGCTATGCGCAAGTACCCAAATTTCTAAAGCATATGGACTCAGCACTCAACGGAACACTGGATGCGTTTGAGATTATCTGGAAACCATTTTTTGATCTGAACACTGATCCCGCAGTCGATGACAGTACTCGCTCACCCTTCGATAGTGAGTACCCAATATACGTTATCGTTGAGTCGAAAGGATCTGAACAGGAATTCGTGACAACACAATTCCAGAATGCACTGGAGAGCGCACTTAACGATACTTTAATTGTAGACGCCGCAGTACCGCAATCAGAGAAAGAACGGCAAGCCATCTGGCACATTCGAGAAAACGTCGATGCGAGACGTCGATTTGATCCAGTCTTTATTTATGACATCAGCTTGCCAATTTCGACAATGCAAGCGTATCTCGATGATGTCGCGAATTCCCTCCAAAAAATTTGGGACGACGTAAAGTTTTATGCCTACGGTCATCTAGCTGATGGCAATCTGCACTTGGTCATCTCACCTGCAAAAACGCCAGACTATACAGCTGAGCTTGGAGAGACTTGGCTCAAGCAGAGCAATGACCTTGTCTATCAACCTCTAACTGCACTTGGAGGTTCGATATCGGCAGAACATGGAATCGGATTAAAAAAGAAACCCTACTTAGCGCTCTCAAGGAACGAAGAAGAAGTCGCAATGATGTCTTCATTAAAAAAGGTTTTCGATCCAGACAACATTCTGAATCCTGGCAAGGTCGTCGCGCCAAACTGAATCCATGATTCAAGTACTGGGATTGGTACTACCGCTATTCGGTCTGATAGCGCTCGGCTACCTGGCAGCAAAAATACGCAAGCTTCCAATGGAAGGGCTTGCGTGGCTGAATTTTTTTATCGTCTATGTCGCTCTGCCGGCTCTCATTTTCAAGTTACTTGCGCAAGCGCCACTGTCGGCCATGCCCGAAATGGATTTTCTGATTCGTACGACTCTTGGCACATTCATAATCTATGTCTTGAGCTTTTTACTGGCTTTAAAGTTTGGATCAGGGCGTATCAAGGACGCGACCATCATGGGCTATGCCGGTGCTTATGGAAATATTGGCTACCTCGGCCCACCTTTGGCAATTGCCGCCTTTGGCCCTGAAGCTGGAATACCGGTAGCTCTAGTGTTCTGTTTTGATAATTCCCTGCACTTCACGTTAGCGCCAGTACTAATGGCAATTGGTGGTAAAGAGAAAACGTCACCACTCAAACTTATTGGTGAAATCACTAAAAAAATATTTACTCATCCTTTCATTGTCGCCACTATCGCTGGCATTACCGCAGCATGGTTCGAGTATTTGCCGCCAGCACCGATCAATCAGTTTCTCGACACTCTGGCGGCTGCCGCCGCACCCTGTGCCTTGTTCGCAATGGGTGTAACAGCTGCGTTAAGACCGCTTAAGCGTATTCCTTTTGATCTTAGCTATCTGATACCCATAAAACTATTGATTCACCCACTGCTTGTGTACCTCCTACTAAAAAATCTGCCAGGCCTGGATGACGTCTGGTTGTATTCAGCAGTGTTACTGGCATCTCTGCCCACCGCAACCAATGTGTTTGTACTAGCGCAGCAATACGGCGTCTGGGAGGAGCGTGCATCGAGTGCTGTGGTGATATCAACACTTTTTTCGATCGTCACAGTAACGGCTTTTTTATACGCCGCGCAAAACGCTTATATTTAGGTTATCGACCTGCTCTCCCTGATTTTATTACTCTGATCAATTCATATTGATCTCAATACAATGAATCAGCTTGCCATCTATGCATGATCTGAGTTCAAACGAAGATCGAGCTGTTTCACTGCGACAAAAAGCGATAGCATTGTCACCAAACAGTATGCACTCATAAAGAGCAGCTGCTTATCGAACTTAATACCTATATCAATCAACCAACCTGTCAATCCTGGGCCCAGCGCAGAGGCAAACACCATAGCCGCAGAGGTAACGGCTCTGATAGCGCCCAAATGACGGGTACCATAAATTTCTGGCCAGATAGCACCGAACACAGCATTCGATACACCGTAAGACATACCCAGCAAAAACATAAATACGACCATGGTCGTGCTGTGCTCACCATACGAAAGTACCAAACAACCCAGACTTAATGGCAATAGGTAAAAAGGCAGTATTCGACGGGCATTCCAACGATCAATCAATTGGCCAGCAATAAGTCCAACCGTAACAGTCGTGATGGACATTATCGTGAAAGACACCGCAATAGCATCAGGTGTAATCGATTTCATCGCACCAAGATGCACTTGATGAAAAAACACAGACGTACCAATAAATGAAGGCGCAACGACACCGGTACAAACAATCCAGAATGGCAAATCAGCCAAGGCCTGTCGGCGCGTCCACTGCACCCCAATTTCTATTGCGACTGGTGCTGCGGTCTTGGGCCGCCGAGACTGCGAAAGCAGCAGCCAGGCTAAGGGCATGGCTAGACCCACAAGGACCACCGCAGCTCCAAACCAGGCATTTTGCCAGTGACCAAGCGTCAGCATGAAGACCACGGCATAGGGTAAAACCCCTTCGCCGAGCTGGTGCCCGGTGGTTGCTACCGATACTGCTCTCCCACGCTCTGCTGAGTACCAACGCCCCATGGCTGTCATTGCCACATGCGACATCATCCCCTGCCCAGCCAGGCGCAGCAGGTAGATCGCCAACAGCAAGGTAATCACAGTGGTGGCTGATGCCATGACGAAGGCCGCGAGAGCCAGCGAGGCGATTACGACCATTGCAATTGGGGCGACGCGGTAGCGATCCACCACGGGTCCAACAAAAATGAGAGTCGCGGCACTGGCCAGAGTCGCGAGCATGTAAATAAACCCGAATCCTCCGTGCGAAAGCGCGAATTGCTCACGAATCTCACCTGCAAAGCTCGCAATGAAGAATGTCTGACCAAAACTTGAAAAAAAGGTCAGCAATACGCCACCGGCGAGCCATCTGAGATTATTTCTGAAAAATGTCCTGAATGTCACAAAGCGTAAATGCCGTGGCTCAAGCTAACCCAACAGCCTGAAAGCTGTGAGAAAACACGGTATACTTGGGAGTTGTTGCAGGTTGAACGTCGCAATTTCTAACAGTCTATGTCTTTTCCCGAGGTTATACATGGGAATGTTTACTAGACTAGCTTTCTTAATATTAGTTGGTCATGTCATCAAAATAATTAATGAGACACCAAGACATCGAAAACTCAATGTCTGGGTCACCAACTTGATACGCACATTTCGATGCTCAACAGCAACACAGTAACCTTCTAAAACTTCCTATATGTCCAAGACACCGCGAAATGGTGTCGACCTTTACCGTTCAAGAGATTATTACGTTGAGTCAAACCGATAACGAACAGCAATTAAGAATCTGGAAAGATCTGGCCATCGGCAAGCAAGTGCTGATGAACGAAGCGGCAACTATCCTAAAACTGAAAGACGATTTTACTGCCGACGAACTACGCTCCGCCCTCGATACCGCCGTCAAGAGAGCCAATGAGGCTGACGCCGACATGGCAACTTCGCGCAATCGAGCATCCGAAGAAATCGGCTTGATGCAAGGCGAAGTCAAGAAAACAGAAAAAGCACGTCTCGATGCTGAAAACCAGCGAGATGAAGCCATCAAAGGCCGAGAAGCAGCCGAGCAAGCGCTGATCACTGGTCGAAAGGACAACGCCGAAGCTTTGCAAAAAGCCAAGCGTCAAGTCGAAGAAAAGCAAAAAGAACTCAAATCCATCAATACTGCACTGGCTGACACGCCAGACAACATATTGAAAAAACTGAAAACCTTAAAAAAGCAAAAGCTTGACGAAGGGAATGCTCGCAAGACGGCCGAAGATGCCAATCGCAAGCTGAAAAAAGAAAACAAAACACAGAAAGAAGAACTCGAAACACTCAGCGAACTCAAGGAGCATGCTGCTAGCTTGTTAGCGGCTTACCGAGAAATCCGCGAGTGGGCTGATGGCGCTGAGGAAAAAATCGACGGCGGCGATCCCGCACCGGTTGTTGACGCCAAGCTACTTGCCGATATAGAAACAACCACCGCTGGCGCGGATGTTGAAGAAGACACCCGAGAAGTTGCCACCGCCTGATTGTTCCGCTGAGTCCATTGCGCGGGCCAGGATGCCCGTGCGAAAGTCTTCGATAAGCGCCATTCGGCGGTTTATCTTTCATTAAACCAGCCTTCCTCGGTATTATGCAGATTGACTGATACCCATCAAAGGCCGTGTATGACCCCCGTATCTGGCAGATCGACCACACTAGCCCCTGAAGATCAGGCGAATAGCTCCACGCGTCGTGACCGCCATGATCTGGCGCTGGCAATACGTCTGGCCGAGCGTTTCGGTTTCCATGAGGGCATCTGTAACCACTTTTCAGTACGCCTTGACACGAAAGACGAGCGTTATCTGATAAATCCCTACGGCGTTCACTGGTCAGAAATGCACGCCGATACGCTACTCATGATCGATGGCGATGGAAACATTCTGGAAGGTGATGGCGAAGTCGAGGATACAGCGCGATTCATACATGTCGCCGGCCACCGTGCCAACCCTCGCCACAAAGCACTCTTTCATACTCACATGCCCTATGCGACATCGATGACAATGCTCGATGATCACGCTGCGACCTTAACCATGGCTCATCAAACAGCAGTTCGCTTTCATGATCGGGTTACCTACGAACGCAGTTTTGGCGGTCTCGCACACGATGAATCCGAGGGTGAACGTATCGCAGCAAAAGCTGCAGATGCGCAACATGTTGATGTAGTGTTTCTAGCCAATCACGGTGTTGTCGTGGGCGGGCCAAGTGTCGCCGTCGCATTTGATGATCTGTATTACCTCGAACGCGCTTGCCGCCAACATGTTCTGGCACTGCAAACTGGCGCACCACTCAAGCTTATTGATGATGAAACCGTCGAATTGACTGCAAAACAGATCAACGCTGACTTGCCAACATTTGCCGAGAAGCATTTCCGCGCACTACAGCGAGTTCTTGAAAACAATCCACATCATTCGTTCACTTTCTGAAAAGGTGCTGTCAGTCAACCATGACAGCTGACGAGAAAAGATCTGACTGGACAATCCGTTCAGCTGGCGACACTGGCTTCGTTGTCGAATTTGGAAATACGGTGGATCGTCGCATTCTCGAACGAGTCACCAACCTCGACTCAGCAATCCACAAAGCCTCTAAAGCAGGAAAATTCGAGGGACTGATCGAAACGGTGCCGACGTTTCGCTCACTAGCAGTTATTCTGGATCCGCTTATTACGACACCTGACAGACTAGCCAGTGAGATAAATAGTTTAGCGATCGACGATTCTATCGATGGCAATGACCCTAACCGCCATTGGAAAATACCGATTTGCTACGGTGATGAATTTGGACCAGATTTGAACTCTGTAGCCAATGCATGTGGCATGGACGAACAAGCCATTATCGACGCTCATCTAGCCGAAGTGTATGTCGTGTACATGCTCGGATTTCAACCAGGCTTTGCATTCATGGGCGATACTCATGAATCACTTCAGCTGCCTCGTCGAAGCGAACCACGACTCAGGGTCCCTGCAGGTAGCGTAGCTATGGCTAATCAGTTGACGGGTATCTATCCCTGGGAAAGTCCTGGCGGCTGGCACATTGTCGGTCGTTGTCCAACACCACTGTTTTCTGGCAACAATAATCCTCCCGCCCTGTTTCGATCAGGTGACAAGGTGAGTTTTGAAGCTATAGATCTCGTTCAGTATCAAGACCTGATGGATGCTCGAGTCACTGGCACGATTGATATCAACACCATGGCAATCAATGTTTGAGATCGTACAGCCGGGCTTGTTAAGTACCTTGCAAGATACAGGACGTCGTGGAATGCGACATCTTGGCATTCCATGGGCAGGAGTAATGGTCCCCGCGTGGCAACAAGTTGCTAATACACTTGCTGGTAACGCTCAAAGCGACACCATAATCGAATGCTATGAGGGTGGTTTTCAGGGCATATTCCACAAACCCTCACGCCTTGCCATTGCAGCGGATGCAAGCGCGACCATGACGCTCATCATTGATGAGGTAGAAACGAAGTGCCAGCCGTTCAGAAGCTACGACGTTAGCAACGGCACAAAATTATTTATTAAAAGTACAGGTCAATTTCGCCTTGCTGTGATAGCTCTAAATGGACTCGAAACAAAAGAGCAATTTGGCAGCACAGCCACTTACACTAAGGCCGCCCTGGGAGGAATCAATGGCCGTGCACTTGCTAACGGGGACGAACTTTATGTATCAGCAGCATTAAATTCACCCTTATTAAAATGTGAACAGCCAACGATACCCGGCATTGACAATGGCGTGCTGCACGCTGTCGCCGGGCCACAAGATCATCATTTTTCTGACCAAGGGCTCAAGGATTTTTTCTCCTCAGAATTTGTACTGACGCCCGAAGTGGATCGAATGGGTGCGCGACTACAAGGCCCAAGAATTGAACATATAAACAGTTCTGCGCGCGATATTGTCTCTGATGCAATACTGCCAGGTTCTGTTCAGATTCCAGGTAATGGACAACCCATTGTATTGCTGGCTGATGCACATACCGCGGGTGGTTATCCCAAAATTGCCACCCTTGCCAGTGCGGACTTATCCGCGCTGTCGCTGGCTCGCCCCGGTAGCCAGTTTCGATTCAAGCAACTCACTACTAATGAAGCAGTTGATTACACAAGGTCATGTTCAGCCGACTTACAACGTGTCATGTCAAAGTTGGACGTGTTAACAACCACGTTTGATACTTCAAGCCTGCTTTCCAATAATCTAATTGACGGTGTAACCGATGGTTCAAACTGAATACAAGAGGGAGACAAGATGAGACTGAACCTGAACGCCGATCTTGGCGAGTCATTCGGGCCTTGGACAATGGGTGATGACAAACGCCTGCTGGGGATTGTCAATTCAGCCAATATCGCCTGCGGTTTTCATGCGGGGGATCCAGTTGTCATGCTGGAAACGGTCGCCGAAGCGCATCAACAAAACGTTAGCATCGGTGCACATCCAGGGTTTCCAGACTTACAAGGATTTGGCAGGCGACAATTGCAGATGAAGCCCGCAGAGCTACGCGCCACAATCATCTATCAACTCGCAGCGCTTGATGGAATTTGCCAAGCAACAAATGCAAGGTTGACTCATGTCAAACCGCATGGCGCGCTGAATAATATGGCCTGCGAGGATCTCGCCATGGCAACCATCATCGCTGAAGCAATTCGGGAGTTTCGAACTGATCTCATTCTGTTGGCCCCAGTTCTTTCCGATTTGGCGCGCGCCGGGGAAAGTGCAGGCCTTCCGGTAGCACTCGAGATCTTTGCCGATCGAGCCTACACAGACACTGGCTCTCTGGTATCGCGCAGCTTACCCGGTGCTGTCATCTCAAGCACCGCCGAATGTATCGAGCACGTGAACCAAATGATAGATGCCGGTGGCATCGTATCGAGCTCAGGAAAAGTCCTGAAAACACCGTTTCACAGCATCTGCGTACATGGGGATAACGCCCACGCCGTGGACACTGCCATGGCCATCTCCATAGCCCTTAGCGAGGAAGGTCATGAGCTCTTGACACTGCCACAAGTCCTCAACTAGCAAGTTTATTTCCTTAGTCTATTCTCTTTGATGTGTAATGGACTTTAAGGAACTCCGATGAAAGCGCCTCGTATACTGACGTACTCCGTGTCTGTCATGGCACTGTTGACGCTGGTGGCCTGTGGTGACGACCCTGCCGACAAACTCAAGGGTGCTGTCGAACCGATTGCCGCAGCAGCAAACTCAAGCGTATCTGACGTACTGCCAGACATGACCGGTGATGATGAAAGCCTGTCAGCTGTCATTGGAGCGAGTGAAATTCCCTACCCCGTTTACCCCAACGGATCCAAGTATCGCGTTGGTGGTGAAAATGGCTTGAAGATTGTCGTGTTTCAAACTGACGACGATTTCGAACAGGTGGATCGCTACTATCGCGAAGTTTCAGGGCAAGTAGGCATGCCGCGTCTGATTGCGATGAATGATTATGTCAGATACAGCAAAGACGATGAGGATCAAGACCCTTGGGCAACGTACCGACCTGGAATCGTCATTCACCAATTCAAAACAGATGATGAACGTTTAGCTGTAGGGGCCAAAGGCAGCGCACGTACCAATATCATCATGAGCTTCTAAAGAAGCTCTAACACTCCAAGACGAACCGACAAGGCCCTACATCACGAGGGCCAACTATGACAGGCTTAAGCAATTGCCCTGTCATCAAGACACCCAAACGTTTTTAAGCTTCTTCGGCTATTTTAAGTTCTGCTGGTGCTTCGTCAGACATCAAAGCGCCGAGTGATAAACCGATCGCAGCTGTCACCTTTCTTAGTAAGGCAATGGACATATTGCCCTGACCTGCCTCCAGTTGGGCGAGATAACGCTCAGATACCCCAGATGTTTCAGCCAATCGTTTGCGTGACATACGTTTGGCTGTGCGATGAAATCGGACGCGTTGCCCAACGACTTGCAAAAATTCGTCGGTGCTAAGCGAATCGAGAGTGACTTGCGGGCTGAATGTTTCGGAAATGGTCATGTCCTTGTTTAACCTGTTATTTGTGAAGGAACAACACGGCTCCCTTTCCAACAGCCCTAAATTACCACGTCAATGTAATGTCGTCGAATCATTCTGCACAACAATTTACAGTTAACGACGTTGGGAACACAAAATTTTTACAAGCAGGTCATTGCTTTGGCGGAGAAATCTAAAGATCAAGCATCAAGACGCGTAACTTCAAGGATTTTCTAGAAAACGCCTTGCGGCCTCCAGTTGATCCGGATCGGGCGATTCGGAGGCTGTCGCAGACGCAGCGTCGAGGCGTTTGCGCTTTCGGCTGCTGATGAGTAGACCTCCAACCGCCGCGAAAAACAAGCCAAACGGCAACAGCCACAACACCAGTGTTTTTCCGCTGAAGCGCGGACGATACAGGACAAATTCACCGTATCGAGAGACAAGATATTCATCGATCTCGGCCTGAGTTTTACCCGCTATCACTTGGGTGCGAATTTCACGGCGCAAGTCTCCAGCCAGACCCGCATTGGAATCGGCAAGGTTCTGGTTCTGGCATTTCAAACAACGATATTCACGTAACAACAGTTGGTACAGCTCTGCCTGTTGACTGGTGTCAAAGCTCACCATTGTTTCTGCTGCGCGAGAGGTAGATCCGCCAAACATAACGGTAAACAAAATCAAGACAGACAGTAATTTCAATCGACCAATGTTCATTACATTGCGGCCTGCAACTGTTCAATTACCGGTATCAGTGTTTGCGTGATGTCTTCGCCATCCAAAGCCCCCACATGTTTATATCTAACTTGACCGAGATGATCGATAACAAACGTTTCCGGCACACCATACACACCCCAATCAATACCAACTGTACCGTCACGATCATCCAGAACAAATTCATAGGGATCGCCATAACGATCAAGCCAGCGCGAAGCCTCGGGTGGAGTGTCCTTGTAGTTAAGACCAACAATTGGTATGTCAAAACTTGACGATAAACTAACCAGTAAAGGATGCTCTTGAATACAGGAAGCACACCAACTGGCCCAGACGTTCAACACCCACACCTCACCTGCCATCTTGTCATTGGTAAAAATTTCACCAGATTCTGACAGTGTCGCCACACTGGTTGCTGGTGCTTGTTTGTCGACCAACGGAGATGGTAACCGAGACGGATCGAGTTGCAAGCCACGCCACAGGAACACAGCAAGTGCGACAAACCCAAGTAGAGGCAGAAATGTTAGCAGCCGTGGTTTCATCAGACTCTCGAAGAGACTCTCATTGTTGAACCGATGCGTCAGATGCAAGAGACGCGGTGGCGGCAGTTAAGCTCGCGTTCGCAGCAACACCACTTGCGCGGCTACTGGACGTTTCACGCACTACCGCGAGTTTTCGATACCGGCGATCCATAGCAGCGAGTAAACCTCCAAGCGCCATAAACACAGTGCCTAGCCAAATCCAGCGTATAAACGGCTTGACTTGTAATCTGACGCTCCACGCGCCATTGCCTAGATGTTCCCCGAGTGCGACAAAGAGATCGCGACTCATGGTTGCATCGATACCGGCTTCAGTCATGGATTCACGACGTACATCATAAACACGCTTTTCAGCGATGATTGCACCCTCTGCACCACTTCGATCGAGGAATGAAATTTTTGCTTGAGCCGCACTGTAATTGGGACCGCGCACCTCGTCCACCGAGTTGAATTGAAAGTTGTAATCGCCCACCTGGTGCTCAACACCCGCACTCATGCGCACTGTTTCCTCACGGGTATAGATTGATGTCAATGCAACACCAACCGTGAAAACTGCAAGGCCAAGATGCGCCAACGACATTCCCCAAAATGCTGCTGGTGTGTGAGTTACCGATGACAAACGCATGCGCTTGTTGCGCAGCCTATAAAAAATGCCATAAGCAGTGCTCAAGCTGATCCATAGAGCCAAGGCAATCGAAGCCGCCGCTGTCACACGGTATTCGGAGAATCCTGAAGCTAGTAGACCTCCACCTAATAGGCTCGCGACAGCCAAAGCAATCAGGGAATTCAGTCGACCTTTGAGCCGATCCCGCTTCCAATTCAACAAAGCACCAACACCGACTGCCAACAGAATTGGCACCATTAGAGGTACAAACACAAGATTGAACCACTGCTCTCCAACTGACAACTTACCCAGACCCAAGGCATCAATGACTAAGGGGTACAAGGTACCGATTAGTACGGCAGCGCATGCAACGACCAGTAATAAATTGTTAAGTAACAATCCACTCTCACGTGAGATGAGTTCGTAATCTTGGGTACTGGTCAAACGATGTGCCCGCATGGCAAACAACAAAAGTGAGCCGCCAACGACGATCAGCAGGAATAACAAAATATACAAGCCACGAGTCGGATCAGCAGCGAAGGAATGCACTGAGGTCAACACGCCGGAACGAACCAAAAAGGTACCCAGCAAACTCAGTGAAAACGCCATGACCGCGAGCAAGACAGTCCATGATTTGAACACGCCACGTTTCTCGGATGCAGCCAGGGAATGCAGTAAAGCAGTACCGACCAACCAGGGCATAAAGGATGCGTTCTCGACAGGATCCCAAAACCACCATCCGCCCCAACCAAGCTCGTAGTAAGCCCAGAAACTACCGAGTGATATACCAACGGTCAGAAACATCCAAGCGATATTTGTCCAAGGTCGCATCCAGCGGAGTGTTGCTGCGTCCAGTTTGCCTCCTATAAGAGCGGCTATTGCGAATGCAAAGGCAACGGAAAAACCGACATAACCCATATAAAGCATCGGTGGATGAATCGCCATACCTGGATCCTGCAACAAGGGATTCAGTGACGCGCCATCGATTGGTACATTGGTAAGTCGCGCAAATGGGTTTGAGGTCAAGATAACAAACAACAGAAATCCTACGCTGATCATGCCCAGAACCGATAACACGCGAGCAAGCAACACATTCGGTAATGAGCGACTGAATATAGCCACCGCACCTGTCCATACCGCGAGAATAAGACACCACAAAAGAATAGAACCTTCATGACCACCCCATACCCCAGAGATTCGATAAACAAGAGGTAAGGAGGTATTGCTGGTATTAGCGGCATACAACACACTGAAATCATGGCTGACAAACGCCCAGGTAAGACAACCATAAGAAAGAATCAACAGGAACATCTGCAAGTTGGCCAACGGCTTTGCCAATGCCATGAAACCACGGTGTCCGGTGAAACTACCCAGAAGCGGTACAGCTGATAACACAAGCGCTGTACTCAGCGCGAGGATCAAGGCAAAGTGTCCTAGCTCAGGAATCATGGATCTACCAATGTTTTACTGCCGTAAACGGCGGCCGAGCCTGGCATCTTACCGGCCTTCTCCAACGCATCGGCAACTTCAGGTGGCATGTAGTTCTCATCGTGTTTGGCGAGAACCTCACTGGCGACAAAGGTACCGTTCTGATCTAGCTTGCCTTGCGCGACAATACCCTGTCCCTCACGGAATAGATCAGGAAGTATGCCTTTGTAGCTGATGGTCACGACCTCAACCGTATCACTGACTTGAAATTTTACGGCGAGGTCTTGCTCTCCTCGCTTTACACTGCCATCAACCACCATACCGCCGACGCGAAAGCGAGTTCCCGGATCGACGCTACCAGCCGCAACATCGGTGGGAGAATGAAACAACATCAGGTTCTGGCGAAATGCATTGACGCCAAAGATCACCGCCAGGCTAACACCTGCGAGCATCAGTGATACCAGTATCAAACGTTGTCGGCGCTTTGGAGTCATTAGTCAGTTGGTTAAGGGGTTTCAGGTTTAGTTTTATTACGATTATGCGTGCGTTTCAGTTTGCGGTCTTGCTCACGGATTGCGATGGCGAAAGATTCACGGGTGACTCGTCGCTGCTCATAAGATGACCACAGCAATACCGAAACGATAATTAAAAAGCTCAAGCCATAGGCTGTCCATACATAAAATGCATAGCCTCCCATCGCAAAAAAATCAGCAATTCCAGTCATTTTGTATCCCTTGCCAGCTCTGATACCCAACTGGTGCGGGCCTCGCGTTTCAGAACGAGGCTGCGCATGCGCACCATCAGATTGTAGAAATACAGTAACTGGAATGCGACGACCATGATTAACAGTGGCCTTAGCATACTGATGTGCATGGAGGGCTTGTCAAATTTAGTGATCGTTGCTGGCTGATGCAGGGTATTCCACCATTCAACTGAATAGTGGATGATGGGAATGTTGATCACGCCAACAACGGCCAGAATCGCACTGGCGCGGGCTGCGGTTTGAGCAGGCTCTAGTGAGCCCCGCAATGCGATGTATCCCAAGTACAAAAACAACAACAATAACTCCGACGTCAGGCGCGCATCCCAGACCCACCAGGTGCCCCACATGGGTTTGCCCCAGAATGATCCAGTTAGTAGAGCAATTGCGGTAAAAGCAGCGCCAATCGGCGCAGACGCTTCAGCAACTACATCTGCGAGCTTCAAACGCCAGATAAGGAAGACCGCACTCGACACCGCCATGACGACATAAACGAACATCGACATCCAGGCACTCGGCACATGCACAAAGATGATGCGATAGCTGTCGCCCTGCTCATAGTCTGCCGGCGCAACCACTAGACCCAGATACAGCCCAATCGCCATCAGCAACGCGCAAAGGCAGCCTAACCATGGGGCAAGCCGACCTGCGAGGCGGTACATAAAGGGCGCTGAGCCGAAACGGTGAATCCACTTAAACACGTCGATATTCTTGATTGGCGTTTGTCTTATCGGCCTGCCGCAACACCCACCCTGAGTGCCATGGCGGCAAGGAACGGGGCCAGCGACAGGGAGGCTAATAGCATAGCAGCCAACAGAGACAGCTGGGCCACAACCGGTTGTCCAGCGGCCGCAGCGGCAACCGCACTACTGCCAAAAATTAACACTGGTGCAGTCAAAGGCAATACCAATAGGGACAGCAGAACACCACCATGGTTCACGCTAACGATCAGGGCGGCTCCAATCGCGCCAAGCAGGCTCAAGCACAGGGTTCCCAGACCAAGAGACACAATGAGAATCGCAAAGGCATCGCTCTGAAGGTTCAGAAATACCCCCAACAAAGGTGAAATCAACACAAGCGGCAAACCACTGAGCAGCCAATGCCCCAAGGTTTTGGCCAGAGCCACGACCGATAAGGGTTGATCGGACAGTACATATTGCTCTAGTGTTCCGTCGCGAAAATCACGGGCGAAAAGCGCATCCATTGACAACATCATCGACAACAAAGCACTGACCCAGAGAATACCCGGTGCGATCAGTTGCAGAGTATTTGGCCCTGGCCCTATCCCCAACGGGAACAAGGACACAACAATGACGAAAAAAATCAGTGGGTTCAGCCATTGGCCGCGGGCACGCAGGGCAATTTTCAACTCTCGGCTGAGAACTCGCATGAAGACTGACTTGATGCCGGCAGACTCCGCCATCAATCCATCTCCGACAAACTCATGGTGTCGTGATGAGACACATCCAAAGGCATAGCTTGATGAGTTGTAAAGATAACAGCTCCACCTTCACCAACATGCCGTTCGATATGTTGTGTAACCCAAACATGGCCATTTTTATCAAGCGATGTTAAGGGTTCATCAAGCACCCACAACATACGTTTCTGCAATGCAAGTCTGGCCAAGGCAACACGGCGTTGTTGACCTGCTGACAACGCTTCGCTTGGCAAATGAATACGATCACCAATTCCCAAAGCATCAAGTGCCTCAACAATGCGTTTGTCATTCGCATCAAGTTCCGGACATAGAGCGAGGAGATTTTCAAGCGGACTCAAACTAGCACTGATACCGCTCTTGTGACCAAGATATAGAAGGTTCGATTGAAAGTCTTCACGTACTCTCGAGATGGGCTTACCCTTCCAAAAAACATCACCCTCATCCAGATCGCACGCACCAACCAATGCCCTTAGCAGAGTCGTCTTTCCGCTACCATTGTCACCCTGCACTTGCATAGCGCAGCCTGCATTCACTTTCAGGCTCAGTGTGTCAAGAAGCAATAACTCTCCACGCCAAACAGTGATGTCAATTGCCTCCAGCATTAAACGAGGTCTCGATCCGGATTTTCATCCAGGCGCATAAAAACACCACTCGACATGACGCCAGTAATACCAGACTTCATTTCGGCCTTTTCAGCAAGATCATAAAAAACTGAACGAGTAAGCTTGGCGCGCAGTTTGTCGCGCACAACAACATAGGGAGATGGTTCGCCATTTTTTTCGGGATATTCGACGACAATCGGATGCTCAGCATCGACGATGACCTGGTCATTAACGTTAGTCGTAAATACTAGTGTTTGTTCGTCATCCATGCCATGGCGCTCGAGCGCCACCACAGTAAAAGGTGCGTCGTCGACAACGATGCGCAAACGCTCAACCGGTGTAACAAGATAGGTGTGGCCGTCATCATCAACGCGCAGCACTGTCGAAAACAGACGCACCATTCGTGCTCTTTCGATTTTTCGACCCAAATGAAACCAGTCTCCATTGGCCGCAATACGAATGTCAATATCATCAGTACGCTCTGGGTGCCAATCATTGACGGGAGGCAAGTCCGATTTTGACAGAGCATCAACGAGGCTTTTCAATCGCGTCGAATCAGCGCTCATTCACTATGGCCTATGGGTCGGGGTTTACCGTCCTTGTCAATGGCCACAAACGTAAACAAACCTTCCGTCACTTGTTCTTCAACGGCCTGATCACGACGCCGGACCCAAGTCTCCACGCGAACTGTCACAGACGTATTACCAATACGGTCGGTTGCGCAATAGCAACTGACTTCGTCACCAACATTCACTGGTTTATGGAATTTCATACCAGTTACAGCCACGGTGGCGACCCTGCCCTGTGCTATGAAAAAAGCGTATGTACCGCCCGCGAGATCCATCTGCGACAGTATCCAGCCGCCAAAGATATCGCCATTAGGATTCGCATCCGCTGGCATCGCGATACTTCGCATCGACGCCGGTGTTTTGTCCTTGTCGATATTCGGATAATCTTCAGTCATCATGATGATTGGCCAGGAAGTGCTTTTAAGTAGTTCGGGCTACGACAAGTGCTAGCGATGTTTGAATCGTGTTAACTCTTGGCCGCCAGCAAGTTGCGAACGCCACCTAAGTAAGGTTGCAGTACGGCAGGTACGTCGATGCTACCGTCAGCTTGTTGGTAATTCTCCATGATCGCGATCAGGGTGCGCCCAACCGCCAGGCCTGAACCATTGAGTGTATGAACCAACTCGGTTTTACCTGTGGCGGGGTTACGATACCGCGCCTGCATACGGCGCGCCTGAAAGTCGGTACAGTTACTACACGACGAAATTTCACGATACGTGTTCTGCGCAGGTAGCCAGACCTCTATGTCATGAGTCTTGGCAGCTGCAAATCCAATATCGCCACCGCAGAGAACCACAACTCGATACGGCAATTCGAGTTTCTTTAAAATGTTTTCAGCGTGCTCGGTCATCGCATCGAGTGCAGCATAAGACTCGTCGGGATGGACGATCTGCACCATCTCTACTTTCTCGAATTGGTGTTGGCGGATAAGTCCCCGAGTATCACGACCATAAGACCCGGCTTCCGAGCGAAAACACGGACTGTGGCATGTGTATTTTATGGGCAAGTCAGCAACGTCCAGGATATCTCCGCGAACCGTATTGGTCACTGGTACCTCAGAAGTTGGAATCAGATAATAGTCACTGCCATCAGCACCGGCTTCTCGGGCAGTTTTATCATCGCCCCAAACAAGCCTGAAAAGATCTTCCTCGAATTTTGGCAGCTGTCCTGTTCCGGTCAGCGTTTCACGATTGACAATATACGGAACGTTAATCTCGGTATAGCCATGCTCAAGAGTATGGGTATCGAGCATGAATTGAATCAGCGCTCGATGCAGTCGCGCGAGTTCACCACGTAAAACAGAAAATCGAGAGCCAGTCAGTTTAACGGCAGTTTCAAAATCCAGCGACATGTCGCGACTACCCAGATCGACATGATCACGCGGCTCATAATTAAACTCGCGAGGTGTTCCGACCTTTCGCACTTCAACATTGTCGTTCTCATCTTTACCTGGTGGAACATCTTCATGAACAATGTTCGGTAGCCCCAACAAAATGATATCAAGTGATTCCTGGACTTTTTCAAGTTCTGATTTTGCCGAATCCAGTTGTTTGCCGAGGTCCGCAGTTTCCGCTAGCAACGGCGCAATATCTTCGCCTTTTGCCTTCGCCTGTCCAATCAACTTCGAGCGCGTGTTTCGAGTCGCTTGCAAGTCTTCTGATTTTTGCTGTAGCTCTTTGCGCTTAGATTCAAGCGATGACAACTCGGCCTGATCCAGTGTGATATTTCGAACAGCGAGTCGAGCTGCGACCTCACCAAGGTCGTTGCGCAATAGTTTTGGATCAAGCATGCCGTGTTTTTAGAATCTCAATAGTCTGAACGCCGTCACCTCGGCAGGGTTAGTCAGTATCTCATACGAATCGGGCGACGGCTGCTCCGATGAAAACTGCAATAAGGCAACCAACAAGATTCAGCAAGACATTACTCAAAGCTGTGAACAGTTGCCCAGCTTCAAAAAGACGCAAAGTCTCAACTGAAAAAGCAGAAAAAGTCGTGAAAGCGCCTAGAAATCCAACCGTCAAAAATAACTGTAGAGATATATTGCCGAATGCGCGCTGGAGCATCCAAGTCGCCAGAAACCCGGCGACAAAACTACCCAGCACATTGACCAGCAAGGTGGCGGCGGGCAGTTTCTCCAGTCCAGACGGGAGGCCAACATTGACGGCATAACGCAGGCTCGCGCCTAAAGCGCCTCCCAAGGCTACACTCAGGTAATGAACGGTTTGGCTCATCGGCATCGAGATTGCATTTGCATGCCTTGGACTCTAGCGCAATTACCCTTGAATATGATTAGAACAATCACGCTTTTAAGCCTACTTTTCGCAGCAGGCAGTGTATTCGCAGAAGGCCTTTACAAATGGGTAGAGGCGGACGGTTCGATCACCTTCTCACCAAACCCGCCAACGTCGGGTGTGGAATACGAGCGGGTTGGCGCTAACAACAACCAAGCTCCGAGCATCGCCACATCGCCGGCAACCACAACCGCAACTGTAAAACCGCAGGCTATTGAGTCAACGGTTACCGCAAGCGACGCGGCAGAGATTTCTGAAAAACCCGTAACCGCACCATCCCGACTGACATATGCACCCAGTGGCGACAATAACAAGCCTGGCATCGTCAGCGCCGAACCCCAGGTTGCAGCGGCTGGCGAGGCTGTTGAAAAAGTCGACAAAAACAACGCTAATCAAACCACTATTACAGTAGCTGCCAGCAAGCAGAAACGTTGTGAGGACCTACAGAAACGCGTTATCTCACTGGAACGACGCTTGAAGATACGGTTATCACCTGCGGACATGGACAATACCGTGGTTCATATGGCGCGGTATCAAAAGAGTTTTAACCAACACTGCCGCCGATAAGCGCTACCCCGAAAGGCACCAGGCGGCTTCGCCCTCAAAATCAGGCCCAGTCAGGCTGGCTTTCTGTATTTTCTCGAAGCCGAAGCTTGAGCAGGAGAAATGGCGGCTTGTTTAGTCGCCACACCTCTTTCCACATCGTTAAAACCATGCCCCTGCCGCAAACAGTAACGTAACCATTTGTGCAGGAAACGATTCAGCCGCCTGCCTTCCTCAAGGTTCCGGGTACGTCGAATTTCATGCCGACTACCAGGCAGTAGACCACTCATAACTTCGCAACTACGAGCGTCGTGGTAAAGACGTATAGCGAGATCCGGCTCACGCGCATGACGATGCTCTGAAGAGAATCGATACGTGAGCTTGAAGGTCGTTGTGTAGCGATTGTGTTCGACTTGATCCAATACCAGAGGCATGGCGTCAGGTGCCGTTGATACGAACTCACCACAGCCCATATTCTTGAGCTCTGGAACGAGCAGCCGCATGAGTACGTAATTCTGCTCGTAAAGCTCCATCAGAGAGGCAAATCTGCCGCTGTTCCGTGGTTTATGCAGTAAGGTATCGTACATAGCTCTATTATGATGGTGCGGCGCAAACGATACAACGACAAGTTCTAGTCTTGATTATTTCATCGACAAACACCAAGTTACTGACGTTTGCGGCGTATTTCGCAGGTCTGGATCCAATATACTGTGCCCCCGGCACTTGCGGTAACGGCCCAGATAGTGATAATGGCGCCAGTCAAACGTTAGCAAAATACCTAAGCAGCCAAAACGGCGCGACTAAGTAAGCAATGAGGATTAATGGCTAAAGAAGAACCCATAGAAATGGAAGGTACCGTTGTCGATACCCTCCCGAACACCATGTTTCGAGTTGAACTCGAGAATGGGCACGTTGTGACGGCGCACATCTCTGGCAAGATGCGCAAGCACTACATTCGCATTTTGACAGGTGACAAGGTCACTGTGCAGATGACGCCCTACGATCTTAGTAAAGGTCGGATCACATACCGTAGCCGCTAGGCCCAGAATAGGCCTTGTGCAAACGCCTCGAAGCCGCTCAGGCTTTCGAGGTCGTTGTTTCCTTGTTTTCCTTGCTTTCGAAGACAAAGGCGATATCACCTTTCTCATCAAGGATCACCCGTACTCGCCCGCCACGACTTAACTGGCCAAAGAGTATTTCATCCGCAAGAGGCTTCTTGATGTTCTCGCTAATGATGCGAGCCATCGGTCTTGCTCCCATGCGAGAGTCAAAGCCATGCTCTGCAAGCCATACTTTGGCTTCTGGGTTGAAGTCAATGGATACATTTTTCTCTTCAAGCTGAGCTTCCAGTTCGATGATGAACTTGTCCACTACGTTTAGAATAATGCTCTTGTCGAGCGGCTTGAACTGAATTATCGAGTCAAGTCGGTTTCGAAACTCAGGTGTAAACATTTTATTGACCGCTTCCATACCATCGGTAGCGTGATCTTGCTGGGTAAATCCCATTGTCGTACGCGATATAGATTCAGCACCTGCATTAGTCGTCATGACTAAAATGATGTTACGGAAATCTGCCTTACGACCGTTGTTATCAGTCAAGGTGCCATGATCCATAACCTGCAACAACAGGTTGAAGACATCTGGATGCGCTTTTTCAATTTCATCTAGAAGGACGACTGCATGTGGCGACTGAATGACTGCATCTGTCAGCAATCCACCTTGATCAAAACCAACATATCCTGGAGGTGCACCGATCAGACGTGAAACGGTGTGGCGTTCCATATACTCGGACATATCAAAACGAATCAGCTCGATACCCATAATTTGGGCAAGTTGCTTGGTGACCTCTGTCTTGCCGACACCGGTAGGGCCAGCGAACATGAAGCTGCCTATTGGCTTATCCTGTGGACCAAGGCCTGAACGAGACATCTTGATCGCAGCCCCAAGTGTTTCAATAGCCTCATCCTGACCAAAAACCAGCATGCCCATATCGCGGGCAAGCGTGCGGAGCTTATCCATATCGGTCGATGACACACTCTTTTCAGGAATGCGCGCAATTTTCGCGACGATCGCTTCAATATCTTTGACGGTGATTTGTTTCTTGCCTTTGGTGGCCGAGCCTTTCACACGGTGATTGGCACCGGCTTCGTCGATGACGTCTATCGCCTTATCGGGCAGGAAACGGTCATTGATATAGCGACCTGACAATTCTGCAGCCGTCTTCAAGGCGTTAGTTGAATACTTAACTTCATGAAAATCTTCGTAACGGGTTTTGAGCCCTTTGAGAATCTCGAAGGTTTGATCAACCGAAGGTTCAACGACATCAATTTTCTGAAAACGACGCGACAAGGCGCGATCTTTCTCGAAAATTCCACGGTATTCCTGGTAGGTCGTTGAACCGATACATTTAAGTTCGCCAGAGGCCAGCATAGGTTTGATAAGATTCGACGCATCCATCACTCCACCAGACGCAGCGCCAGCACCGATGATGGTATGGATCTCATCAATAAAAAGAATTGCGCCCGGCTCCTTCTTGAGCTGAGTTAGAATGCTTTTCAAACGTTTTTCGAAGTCGCCACGATATTTTGTGCCGGCAACCAATGCACCAAGATCAAGAGAATATATAACAGCCTCAGACAACACATCCGGCACTTCACCATCAATAATTTTCTTGGCCAGCCCTTCCGCAATGGCAGTCTTACCAACACCCGCTTCACCGACTAACAAAGGATTGTTCTTGCGGCGTCGACACAGAACCTGAGAAGCACGCTCGACTTCATGATCGCGACCTATCAGCGGATCTATTTCGCCAGCCTGCGCCTTCATATTCAAGTTCGTTGCGAACTTATCTAACGGCTTCGCATCACTTTCGCCGTCCTCACCACCATACTCAGCACTACCTTCCTCGGTCTCTTCTTGCTCTTCCGAAGAATTTTTGGCTATGCCATGAGAAATGTAATTGACTACATCCAGACGTGTAATGTTTTGTTTGTTCAGCAGGTAAACCGTTTGCGAGTCCTGCTCACCAAAAATAGCGACAAGAACGTTAGCGCCAGTGACTTCCTTTTTGCCAGAGCTCTGGACATGAAAAACCGCCCGTTGAAGGACTCGCTGAAATCCTAGCGTGGGCTGAGTTTCTCGAGTGTCGTTTTCGTCAAGTAGCGGAGTATTTTCATCAACGAAACTATCCAATTCATCACGAAGACTGTCTAGATCGCCACCGCATGCGCGCAGCACCTGGGCGGCGGTTGGGTTATCGATCAGTGCCAGCAGCAAATGTTCAACCGTCATGAATTCAAAACGGCGCGCACGCGCTTCCTTGAATGCATTATTGAGGGTAAATTCAAGCTCTTTACTTAACATGGTCGTTGATTTTCCGCTTATACCTTCGTTAGATATTCAATTCGTTACTACTGTTAGTTCCGAAACCGCGATCGTCGTGCTAACCGCGCAAGCTCAGGCTTCCTCCATCTCGCAAAGCAAGGGATGTTTTCTCTCGCGCGCCAACTGCGTCACTTGAGCCACCTTGGTTTCCGCGATCTCCCGGGTAAACACACCACATACACCTTTGCCTTTTTGGTGCACATGAAGCATCACTCGAGTTGCCTGCTCCTGATCCAGTTTGAAAAACACTTGCAAGACTTCCACCACAAACTCCATTGGGGTGTAATCGTCATTTAATAGGACCACTTTCCATAGCGGTGGTTTCGCTAATTTTGGCTTGGCAATCTCGACCGCCAGACCGCCTTCAAAATCGTTGTCTTCCTCACTCATCAACTATGCCTACGCAGGTGACCTGCTAATCCCTTGAAAAAAATACGGTTATTCGGGACCCCAAATCATCAATGAGTCCCCGGAAAATCGCAAATTCCGTACCCTAAATATGGGGACGAAACCGCAAACTACGAATTTACAGTTTTCCTCAACCGTTCACCTGAAAATCAAGTGTAGACCTGACAATCAGAAGTGAAGGTGACTATCGCTTCAAATTTACGCGAGAAGGTTAGCTTTGGAGCTGCCTGACAGGAAAATAACCTTTGCAGGTGTTCAATTTCCGGCGATTGCGTATCGCCTGAAAGAAATCACCATAATACACTTGAATGGCATTAATCTGACGCCTTCGTGCTGGTGCCCACCTTCCCCTATCGAGCGCCTTTACCAAATAACACGACCTCAGCGGTCTGACACAGAATCAGCATATCGAGAAAAATTGTGTGGTTCTTGATGTAATAAAGGTCAAATTCCTGCTTCTGAGATGAATCCTTTATTGATGCTCCGTAGGGATAGCACACCTGCGCCCAACCAGTAATTCCCGGTTTCACAGCATGACGCTCATGGTAATAAGGGATTTCTTTAGCCAGCTCAGAGACAAATTGTGGCCGCTCTGGTCTCGGACCTACAAAACTCATATCACCACGGAGTACGTTGAATATCTGTGGTATCTCGTCAATGCGTGTCTTGCGAATTATGGCGCCGACACGGGTGACTCTAGAGTCATTTTTTGTAGCCCACTGCGCTACCCCAGGTTTTTCAGCATCGACAGACATACTGCGAAATTTGAAAACATCGAAGCTTTTGCCTCGATATCCAACGCGTACCTGGCGATAAAGTATGGGCGCATCTTTACCTTCCTCGAGTTTAATAGCCAGCGCACAGATGGCGATAAAAGGCCAAACGAGCATCAAGATAAAAACACTGGCGAAAATATCAAACATTCTTTTAAAAACATCGCGCACTACGCCGTGCCGAAAACCATCCGAGTAAATAAGCCAGTCTGGACGAAGGATATCTAGCGGTAATTTTCCCTGCTCACGTTCAAAGAAACTCAGCAAATCAATGACATCGATACCATGAAGTTTGCACTCGAGTAGATCATTGAGTGGAATCCCATTACGTCGCTCATCTGCAGCTACAACAATTTCGTCAGCGCCGGTGTCCCGGGCCATATCAATCAGGGACCGATCACCAAGGCGAATAAGGTTTGATTCGTCTAGAACGACTGAATTGTCCGAATCTAGTGGTACATACCCAACGATGCGAAAGCCACGTCGGTCAACACGCCTACGCATGCGTTGTGAGATCGATGCCGCCCTGTCACCTGCACCCAGTACCAGTACACGAATTTTCAAAACATCTTTATCGACATAATAAAAAAACAGCGGCCGTATAGTACCGACCATAAAAAACGCGATAATGATTGCAAGCCCAAAAACACCTCGCCCAAGAAAAAGAGCGGGAATAACGTAGTAAAGAAGAGCTAAAATAGCAGCGCCGCAGCAGAATCCGACGACAGAGCGCAGGAAAACGCCCAGAACACCGCCTCGAAAACGACTTTGATACAAGCCCATGGCCAGCATCGTGATGGGCATAACGAGTCCGAAAAGGATAGACGTGACGATCGGAGAGTTGATGCTTTCAAATCCGATATCCACATCATCAAAACGCACATAAATCGCCACGTAAACTGCTGCGACACAAACGCAGAATTCGAGCAATGCCAAAAGCAGGAAAGGAACCCGCAAATGCAATTTAAATAGTTTTAGTGTTGCCAATTTATTCTTAACAGCCCTGCCGAGTAGGCTCTCGAGTGATCAATACAACCATCTCATCCTCAGCCTTTACATACCGCCTCTCCAGCGACAGCACGACGATATCAGACACTGACCGAAAACGGTGCGACAAGGCATTCCAAGCGGCCATGGAATAGTACAAAAACCGCGGCAGGTCTCAACCCGGGGAGGTACTATGCGGCGAAAGCAGGTGAATCTCGTATAATCTCGCCAAAATCAAATAATCCCTATCCACTCGGGATTGTGATGAATATCACAAAGGATAAACCTCAAATACATGTTTAGTATAAATGCTGACGATCAGATAGCGGTTATCGGCTTGGGTTACGTCGGTCTTCCACTCGCGGTTGAATTTGGAAAGACTTCCCCGACTATCGGTTTTGACATTGACAAAGAGCGTATCAATGAGCTTGAGCGCCAACAAGACAGGACGCGCGAAGTATCGCGGGAGGAAATGGCGGAAGCCACGCAACTTGCATTCACGTCAGATCCTGCAGGTATCGCTCAGTGCAAAGTATTCATCGTTACAGTTCCGACCCCGATTAACAAACACAAGCAACCTGAATTAACACCACTGATTCGAGCAAGTGAAACCATAGGAAAAATCATCAAACCCGGTTCGCTCGTTATTTACGAATCAACCGTATTCCCAGGGGCAACCGAAGAAGTCTGCGTGCCAATCCTCGAACGTGAATCAGGGCTTGTGTTCAACAAGGATTTCTTTGCAGGTTACAGCCCAGAACGTATAAACCCCGGTGATAAGGAGCATCGAGTCAGTAGCATCATGAAAGTGACCTCTGGTTCGACACCTGAAGTTGCGTCTGAAGTTGACGCCTTATACCAAAGAATTATCACCGCCGGCACTCACCTGGCAAGTTCAATCAAAGTGGCCGAAGCTGCCAAAGTTATCGAAAATACCCAACGTGATTTGAACATCGCATTAATCAATGAACTCGCGTTGATATTTGAAAAACTAGACATCGACACACTTGAAGTTCTTGAAGCTGCTGGCACTAAATGGAACTTCCTGAATTTTCGACCTGGCTTGGTCGGTGGACACTGCATCAGTGTCGATCCCTACTATCTGACTCACAAAGCGCAGGAGATTGGTTACTACCCAAAAGTGATTATGTCTGGCCGCCAGATCAACGATGGTATGGGACCTTATATAGCCGAACGCGTGGTAAAGATGTTGACTCAGGACAAGATTCATGTGGTTGGCGCTAACATCCTTATTCTTGGTCTGGCGTTTAAGGAAAATTGCCCTGACCTTCGAAATACTCGCGTTGTGGATATCGTCGAAGAGCTTGATCAATACCATGCCAATGTCGACGTGTATGACCCCTGGGTCGATACACAAGAGGCAAATGACGAGTATGGAATAACACCAGCATCAGAGCTTAAGCTAAATCACTATGACGCAATAATACTGGCTGTTGCACATGAATACTTTATGAAAATGGGCGCAACAAAAATCCGAGAGCTTGGAAAATCCAAACACATTCTGTTTGACATAAAAAGCGTATTACCAAAAAACAGCGTCGACGCGCGACTCTAATACTTAACAGTAGCTAAATATGAAAATTCTGATTACCGGAACCGCAGGTTTTATTGGTTCCTCGCTAGCCATCAAGTTATTGGAACGCGGCGATGAAGTCATTGGTGTAGATAACGTTAACGATTACTACGATGTCAATCTGAAGTTCGCTCGACTCGAGCGAGTCATGGCTTTTGATAATTTCACGGAGATTCGAGGAAGCCTTGAAGATCGCGATCTGATGGAAAAGATATTTCGCGAACATCAACCTCAACGAGTCGTCAATCTCGCCGCACAAGCAGGTGTCAGATATTCCTTAGAGAACCCTTACGCTTACATCGACGCCAATATTCTTGGCTTTATGAACATACTGGAAAACTGCCGACACACAAACGTCGAACATCTGGTGTATGCATCAAGTAGCTCAGTGTACGGCAATCACACTAATATGCCGTTCTCTATTCACGAGCCCGTAGATCATCCCGTCAGCTTGTACGCGGCGACCAAGAAATCCAATGAACTGATGGCGCATACCTATAGCCATCTATTCAAGCTGCCAACGACAGGATTGCGTTTCTTTACTGTTTACGGTCCTTGGGGAAGACCAGACATGGCCTTGTTCATGTTTACCAAAAATATACTGGCCGGCGACCCCATCAATGTTTTCAACTACGGCAAGCATAAACGCGATTTCACTTTCATCGACGACATCATCGAAGGTGTTATAAGAACATTGGACAACGTAGCAACAGCCAACCCAGATTTCGACAGTGCCAAACCAGATCCAGCAACAAGTTCAGCTCCGTTCCGCATTTACAATATCGGCAACAATGCACCTG
>CAZQOI010000013.1:47890-51828 GCA_964594905.1 uncultured Granulosicoccaceae bacterium | reverse complement strand
GACACGAAAGTCACTCAAGCACGTGAGCTTATCGTCAAAGCCATGGCTGACGGAGTTCGGGTGCTGGGTCCACAACAATCGCAGAGACTACTGACGTTGTTCGGCATCGAGACACCGAACTCTCGTCGCGCCATTACCGTCGATAAGGCCATCGAAGCTGCTCGTCAAATTGGCTTTCCGGTTGCCATAAAACTCGTATCACCGAATATTTCCTACAAGGCATCGGTAGTTCGCACACAACTATCAATCAAAGACTCCGATGGCGTAAGAGACGCTTGGCAAAAAATCGAAAAAGCACTTAAAAACAAAAGACCAGAAGCGCAGTTTCGTGGAGTATTGGTTGAAGCGATGTATCACACAGACAACAGTCGCGACCTGGCAATCGGAATTTCACGTGACGCAACATTTGGCCCGGTACTGAATATCGGCATAGGCGGAGATCTCACGCCGCTACTGCTTGACCGAATAGTACAATTGCCACCATTGAATGATTTCCTTATTGACGAAATTTTGTCAATGCCAGTACTTAAAACTTACTTCGGTGAATTCAGACACAGCAAATCTATCAATATCAAACGGGTTGCAGACTTATTACGCCGATTATCTGAATTGAGCGCAGAACTGCCAGAAGTCTTTACGCTTGATATGAACCCAGTAACTGTTAGTGAAGACAGAGTTATCGCGATGGACGTTCAAGTGGTGTTGGAAAAACCAGATTCAAGAAGTCGTTACTCACATTTAGCTATACATCCTTACCCGGTGCAATGGGTACGAGATGCAATATTAAAAAATGGGACAAACATAAAGTTGCGCCCTATTCGCCCAGAGGATGCCCAGTCCATACAAGAACTGGTCAAAAGCATGTCTGCCGAATCACGCTACAACCGCTTTATGCACGCGATCAACGAACTGACACCACGAATGACAGCGCAATTCACGAAGCTGGATTACGATCGTCAAATGGCTTTCGTTGCTGATACCTTGCAGGTATCTGCTGACGGTACTGGCATCGTTGGAGTCAGCCGTTACATTATGAGCTCGGACAAGACCACTGGCGAATTCGCCATCTCCATCAGCGATAACTGGCAAGGGCTTGGACTCGCCAAGCAACTTATGAATATACTGATCGAACACGCCAAAGAACAAGGCCTTGAGTCATTGCACGGTGAAGTGCTGCGCAACAACAGTGCAATGCAAGGATTGATGAGTGCGATGGACTTCCAGGCGCGATCCAACCCTGAAGACCCCGACACACTGACTTTCGAATATCTCCTCTAGACAAACTAATGCGACCAACACTAGAAACCATAAGTCTTGATGTCGATGGCATGTGCGTTGCCGGTATCAGACAATATCTAAAGGATGCTCAGGCGCAACCAAGACTACTCTGCCTGCACGGCTGGTTGGACAACGCTAATAGCTTTGTACCGATGATGCCCTATTTGCCTGCATTCGATCTGGTCGCAGTGGATCTCCCCGGGCATGGCCACAGCGACCCACTGACAAAAGGTTATCTGCAAGCCGAAGTCATGGTACACGTGGTTAAGTTAATGCAAGCACTTGGCTGGGACGATTGCCATGTCATGGGCCACTCGATGGGAGGTTGCATTGCGCCTATGGTCGCCGTCGCAGCACCAGAATGCATCAGCTCACTTATTCTGATAGAAGCATCCGGACCTCTAAGTGAAAAAGCAGAAGCGTTACCTGAACGCCTGAAACGCGCATTGAAAGACAGGCTGGAGCCAAAGAAATATTTATCCCGACGATTCAACAGTAAGGATGATGCAGTTGCTGCGCGCCTGAAGGCCGCAAAAATGAAACCGGCTTCTGCAAAGCTGATCATTGATCGACAAGTGATCGAAGACGGTAATGAATTTCTTTGGCGGTTCGATTCTGCGCTACGTATGGCCTCATTTCAGTATCAAACCGAAGAACAAGTTCATGCCGTGCTTGCAAACATAGAATGCCCGACTTTGAGCGTTGTCGCTGACCAAGGTTATCTTGCGACCAGACCTGAAACAAACACGCGGCTTGCACAAATCAAAAATCATGAAAGCGTGTCGATTACGGGGCATCACCACTTACATATGGACACACCAGAGCCTGTTGCAGCAGCAGTCAATCAATTTCTAGGGACCACTCCGGCATTGGGTGGTTAACCAATCTTTTGGTCAGGCGTCAATGTCATTACTGAATCGCAAGCGAAAATATATCCGTTATTAAAAATTCGTGACTTGCTGAATAGTAACTGTACCTATATCAACCCTGCTTCGCCTGGTTCCCTTTCATTAAAGGTGTATAGCTAACACAGAGATAACGCAAGTTATCTCATATTTATGCATATATAAATAAATGACAGGTTTGTATGACTTTGAAGTCAACGAATCTGACTGTCGATACTTATATTCCTGGCCAATGTTTCGCAAACTGGTAATCGATACTGGTTTTCGTCAACGGTAGTATTCACGCCACTTGTAAAAACCATACAAGAAAAAATAAGGAATAGAGAATGATCTTACTCAATACAAAATTCCTCAAGTCCAATGTTACTTACATCCTGACAGCAGGAATATTATTCAGTTCCAGTAATTTAAACGCAGCCGATCCTCCATCGGATTACAGCTCCAACCTGGAGTTGATTCAGAGCAGCTCTCCACGGAACTACAATCACGATACAAGCCCTTGGCGAAATACACGCCAAGAAGATCTACAGTTGTCAAACCACTTGGGCCCAAGGTCAGATTATCTAGGCCTGCAAGGTGGCAATTCAGAAAAAGCCTTCCCAGACGAAGGTGGTGGGCAGTTTCGCATTAGCTGCGAGTTTTCACATTTCTCTTACGACGACCCGATCGTGAACCCAGGACAACCTGGCGCTTCACACTTGCATATGTATTGGGGAAACACTGACGTAAACGCATATTCAACGTATGACACTTTGATCAATTCGGGTTCAAGTACCTGTAACGGCCAGGAAATAAATCGCTCCGCGTACTGGGCTCCTGCAATGTTCGATGGCAACGGCAATGTACGTATTCCGATGCGTATCATTGTGTACTACAAAGGTTACGGTTTGGCGAAAGGCCGAAGCGAAGTTTATCCACCCGGTGCAGCGATCATAGCAAAGCCTGATTTGCATACCATTCCGAACACGGAAGGTGGCGTGCTCGCAGCAGACAGCGAAAAAACGTATCAATGTTCAGATCAGTTTCGCGGTTCACGTAACCCACAAAGCAATACCATTCCATTATGTACCGGTACTCGAGCCGTTCTTGATGTATTGGAGATGCATATCAAGTTTCCAAACTGCTGGAATCGGCAAGACGCCTCGAATCCTGCAAACTGGAGCACCAGCCGTGCAGGTGTCTGGTATTACAGCGAATGCTTTGACTGGGCAACTACACCTAATATCGAATACATCATTCAGTACCCATTGGATGAAGGAGAATCGACAGAGGGGTGGCACCTTGCTTCAGATGTCAGTCCCGAAAGTCTGACACTAACCAAAACTCCTGGCTCATCAGCGCATGGAGATTGGTGGGGAGGATGGCGTGAAGACGTCAATCAGACATGGTTGGATGAATGCGTAAACCTTGATAACCAAGGAGTACCAAGCGGTTGTGGTATGGGGTATCTGACAGACAATGGACCCGACGGCGAAAACCCCAGACCGGGCCCAGCGTTGAAATTCAGACCACAATACGATACTGATTTCGACCAATACGGCAATAGTACAAGCCAAGTAGCTTATAGCGTTTCAGCGGCAAGACTGTTCGAACAGCTTTGTGTTACCGATCGGCTTCTTGACTCACCTGAACAAGCCGCCTGGTGTGTTCCAAATGGATATGCTCTTGCACCGACAGAACCTGTCACACCTGTTGAACCCGTTGAACCCGTTGAACCCGTTGAACCCGTTGAACCCGTTGAACCCGTTGAACCCG
>CAZQOI010000013.1:0-47790 GCA_964594905.1 uncultured Granulosicoccaceae bacterium | reverse complement strand
GTAGAACCTGTAGAACCTGTAGAACCTGTAGAACCTGTAGAACCTGTAGAACCTGTAGAACCTGCTGCATCTAGTGGTAACGGCACAGGTTTACTTGCCCGATATTATGATGATATGTACTTCGCCGAACCTGTAACTACGCGAATAGAGAAAAAAATCAATCAATCCATGTCTCAAAGGCAAGCACAGCAACGCGGATTAACAGACAACACTACTTTTTCTGTTCAATGGTTAGGCTATCTCGTTCCAAGTGATTCAGGCCCCACCACGCTATGGACGGAGTCTGACGACGGCGTCCGAGTCTATGTTGATGGTGATCTTGTTATCGATAACTGGACTGATCATGCAAGAACCCGCGATGAAGTAACAATTGAACTGACAAAGGGTAAGCCCGTTGCTATCGCAGTTCAATATTATCAGGCCTATGGAGAATCAATAATGAAACTGGGTTGGAAACGCCCCGGCAGACAGGACCGCGTAATACAACGCAGGTTTCTTTATCCTGATTACCCAGGCTAGAACTTAGCCGGCTTTTATCGTTATTTGTTCGGTGATGAGTCAGGGATAGACTCATCAACCTTTATTAAGACATGCAGTACAATAGCTAATCAAGAATACGACACCTATCGCGCACTGTATGAACTTGAAATTTTACATCGGCATAAGTACGGTTTTTTCGATCCTGCTATCCGCATGCAGCGTAAGCGCTGACAAACCACAATCGTACACCGCTCCAGATACCGTCAAAAACATATCCAAAGAACTCATTATTGGGACTTGGCAATCGTCACCACTCAATCCATCACCCAATGCACCTGAATCCAAGGCCACCATCGAGTATCAAACCAGTGGTAAAATTCAGGGCACTATTGAAACAGCACCTGATACTGCATCTGGCGCACCAGCATTAAAGCTGACATTCGATGGAGACTGGAACGTTCAAGGCGAGTTGCTCGAGCACAGTAACATCGAGCTCAAGGCCGTTGGCGATAGTGCTTACGCCAAGCATTACAACGAAATATTGATTGCTTCAAACCAGGAGATGGGTAGCGTAACCAATGTACTGGAACTGAGTGACAAGAAGATGATCACCATCAGCCCAGATGGTCGCGCGACACTTTATGTCAGGCAATAAAAAAGAGCGACCAAAGGCCGCTCTTTTCAGGTACTACAAGCCGAGACGCTAAAGTCGTCTCAACACAACTTACTCAGTTGAACTTACCTGAGTCGCAACATCCGGGAAGATAATCTCTACACGACGATTTTCCTGACGTCCTGCTGCTGTGTTGTTACTAGCAACCGGAACATTCATACCAAACCCTTGTGTATTTATTCGCGATGGGCTGATACCGCGAGATACCAATGCTGAGCGAACAGCAAAAGCACGGTCACGTGACAGGCCCATGTTGTAACCAGCGTCACCTATGTTATCGGTATGCCCTTCGATTACTGCCTGGCGCTCAGGGTACTTCTGCATGAACGAGGCAATGTTATCGATGCTACGCATCGCGCCAACTTTCAAGCTGGACTCACCAATGTCAAACAAGACATCGCCAAGAGTCAACACCATACCGCGTTCAGTATCCTTCGCTTTGAGCTCTGCCATCTGACGCTTGAGCTCTTCTGCCTCATCACTCGCTTCTTTCAACTGAGCTTCACGAATATCGAGAGTTACGTTGCGACGCTCAAGTTCCATTTTTTCCAATGCACGGTTTGACTCATTGCTTTCAGCAATCAGCTCAGCGATACGAACTCGCTGGCTGGTCAGATAGGCATAGTGGTCAATGCGCCAGCGATCGTCTTCTTTCTTCCAACGACTTTCGGCAAGCTTCAGTGCTTCATGCGCCTGATCCAATTCTTCTGGAGCATGACGAGCAATAACCTCATCCTGGCTAGCCTTGGTGTAGGCCGCACGTGCTTCTTCAAGAGATTCCACTTTCTTCGGTGCTCCACCGCAAGCTGTCAGAGAGGCCGCTACAATACCGGCTGTCAGGATCGGTGTTAGTTTAGATTTGTTCATGTTTACAGTTCTCTAATCTTACTGGCCGCTGGTGCGTACAGCTTCCTGACGCATCATTTCAATGTTTTTCTTCGCTTCATCCAGTGCGAGACGTGATTTAACAGCCTCCGCAGTGGCTCGAGCCAGCTCAGCATCAACTTCTGCTTCGTTGGTCAAGTGAAACGCATTCTTATACTCTTCACGTTGCATCGCGAGATCCGCTTGTTCCTTCTTTTCGAAGGCCTTGCGAAGTTCGATAGGCGCGTGTTCGCCAGCACCTGCTACTTCTGCGTTTTGCAATGCAGCATCAGCAAGAGCGAGCTCGGATACAGGACGGGGGGCATTACTGCCGCAAGCGCTTAGACCGACAACCAGAGCCATGGCCAGGCTTGTACGAGTTACTGTTTTGATCATTGTGTATTAACCTTGAAGTACCTGAAGCACATAACGGCAACTTTTCCGAGGAGCTAAGCGAAAAAAGGTTACCAATTCACCACTTTGCTCTGGAACGGAACCACATCACATTTGAGGCCAATACTTAGGCCAGTCTGCAAGCCCGTTGAGAATCTGGCGCGAAAATTTCTCGGCGGCGACTGGCTACTGACGGGCGGGTTCAAGATCAGGCAGGAAAGCTGCAAGCTAATAAAAGTTTCCAGTGCCTATGCGCCGACTGGATTTTCACGAGGTACAATCCGTCGGTGGACAATCAACCGCGTGTTATCAATTTTGACGACGTCATCGAGCTATGCGGTTCGGTAGCGACGTCGCGCGGACAAGTCTACAAGGCGAGCAATGCCGTAATCGAGTTGGACTGGATAGTCGAATCCCAAGTACTCGTTTCGACGGTACAAGGCAAACAGTCCGAGCCCTACCATCAACGCATCACGCTTGCTGCTCACCGCTTTGATGGCGAGTGTTCCTGCCCTGTGCAGTACAACTGCAAGCACGTGGCTGCGGCCCTACTGAGTTGGATTGACCAGCAAACTGCCACACCATCACCAGATGATCAGGCACTGCGAGCAGTCAACCGCTGGCTGCAAAGGGTTGTCGATCATGGCCGTCAGGCAGTACCCAGCCATGAACACCACGAGCCAGGTGAACCCCTGCTTTTCTACCAGCTCGATCACACCTCTCTGACTCAATTCCAATCTGGAATCACCTTGCAGGTACTGCAGAGCCGTCTTCTTAAGCGTGGTGGTTATGGCAAGGAAACACCGTATCGCTACAACAGTCATTACTATCACCCTGACTGGGTACTGCAAAGCGATCGCGCCATTCTTGAGCTCGCTACCGGCAAACAAAGTGATTTCAGTTACCGGGTGCTAACGATCGAGGGCGATATTGGCCACCTACTAATGAACAAACTTCTGGATACCAATCGCTGCTTTTGGGGACCGGACAGAGAACAAGCAATTGCACGCGGGCAAAACCGGTCAATGAATTTCGACTGGACACTGAACGACAAACAAGATTACGTACTGAAATCAACCATCGACAATGTTGACGACTGGGCCTTGGTACCCAGCGATCCGCCCTGGTACATCAACACAGGAACACAGGAGGCAGGACAACTTGATCACGTCCCACCTGTTGGTCTACTCAGTCAATTCGTCGAAGCTCCACCGTTACCACAGGCACATGCGCAGGCGGTCAGTAACTATCTCGCCTCGCGCCTGCCTGACACTCACCTGCCATTACCCGAAGAACCCAACTTTGTTCGTATCAGTGAAGCACCACAGCCTGTGCTGCTGTTGCAGTCGCGTGAAGACAGCGTAGATATTCGTGATTTCTACGGCTCAATTCGATTCCGCTACGGTGACTACATGTTGCCCTTCGACGGCATGGACGCTGAAGATACACTCGAAGGCAAGACACATGACGGCAAGTCACTGGTACTGAAAAGAGACCTCATAGCGGAGAGCCGCTACGCGGTAGATTTTGGTAAGCGCTTCCCGGACTTTGAATCCGCTGTTAACAATGACAAGGATTTTTACTCACGCGCCGATCGCCAACCTAAAGCCAAGGACGTTCAGGCAATCGCTCAAGCCTGGCGCCACTTATTGGATAAAGAAGAAGAACTGACAGGCGCGGGCTGGAGCATCCAGGTACGTGAACCCTTTGATTTGTCATTCCAGTCGGTGACACATATTGAGGCAACGGTGAGTGAAACCACCTCGAACTGGTTCGACATGGCGCTAAAACTAACCCATGGCAGTCAAACTTTCGATCTTTTACCGCTTGTCATCGATTGGTTACAAGGAGATTCCCGCGATTCTTCGATTCTCTTGCAGGCTGATGATGGCCAATGGCTTGAAGTTGCACCTGAACTTATTACCCCTGTCGCCGAAACCCTGCTCGAACTCTATGATGATCCAGGCGCAAGCGATCAACTGCGCTTGCCAATGCAACGTGCAAACACACTTGAAGAACTGGATGCACAGTGGCAACAACAAGGTATTCATGTTGCCTGGCACAACGCCGATCGAATGTTTGAACTTGGCGAGCGACTGAAAAATTTTGATGGCATCACCCCGGTTCTGATTCCCGACAGCGTTCAGGCATCACTGCGTCCGTATCAGCGTGAAGGTGTAGCCTGGCTTGGATTTCTCGCCGAATACGGCTTCAACGGCATACTCGCCGACGACATGGGCCTCGGTAAAACCCTGCAGACTCTGGCTCATTTGCAAGCAGAACGAGATCTTGGCCGACTGGTGGACCCCACCTTAATCATTGCACCAACAAGTGTGCTGGGTAACTGGCAACGCGAGGCCGCAAAATTCACCCCAGAGCTACGTACCTTGATATGGCATGGGACTCAGCGCAAGAGTCGTGACCTTGCATTTACGTCAGCGGATATCGTCATTACCAGTTATGCACTCGTGACGCGCGATATAGAGCTGTTGTCTGCTCACGATTTTGGTTGCGTAGTACTCGACGAAGCACAAGCCATCAAGAACCCAACGGCTAAGGTCACTCAGGCAGTCAAGACATTACCCATCAGTCGTCGAATTTGTTTGACGGGTACGCCACTTGAAAACCATCTTGGTGAACTCTGGTCGCAGTTCGATTTCCTGATGCCAGGTTTTCTCAGCTCACGCAAGCATTTCAATCGCTATTACCGAACACCCATAGAAAACCATGGGCACGTGACACGTCAGGATCAACTAACCGCTCGCATTGCACCCTTCCTGATGCGCCGACGTAAGGAAGAAGTTGCTACAGAATTGCCGCCGAAAACGGAAATCATCAAGGAAGTTGCACTCGATCCAGAGCAGGCTCGGTTGTACGAAAGCATTCGCGTCAGTATGGAACACCGGGTACGCGCTCTACTCGCTGAACGCGGATTGGCTCGTAGCCATATAGAGATGCTCGATGCTCTGCTCAAGCTTCGCCAGACCTGTTGCCACCCATCGCTTGTAAAACTCGAAAGTGCACAGGGTGTTACGGCATCAGCAAAGACCGATATGTTGCTCGACATGCTCGATGAACTGATCGATGAGGGAAAGAAGATCCTGCTGTTCTCGCAGTTCACCGAGATGCTAGGCATCATCGAAACCGAACTGCGCCAACGCAACATTCGTTACGTAAAACTCACAGGGCGCACGCGCAAGCGCGATGAAGTTATTGATTCATTTCAACACGGTGACGTACCACTCTTCCTGATCAGCCTCAAAGCTGGCGGCACTGGATTGAACCTCACTGCGGCCGACACGGTGATTCACTACGATCCTTGGTGGAACCCAGCAGTCGAGAACCAAGCCAGCGACCGGGCACATCGAATCGGCCAAACCAAACCTGTTTTTATCTACAAGCTGGTGGCTAGCGATACCGTTGAGCAAAAAATTATGGCTATGCAGCAGCACAAGCAGACGCTAGCTGATCAAACCATCAACCGCGCCGGCAAACAACCGTTGACTGAGCTGACATCAGACGACATTCTAGATTTGTTTGCAGGTGTTCCGGAAGATAAGGAAACACTCATCGAACCGCACCCCGATTCGATGTATGTTGACGACGGCAAAACGCAATCAATGGGCTAAGCAGCGTCGCGCTGTGCCAATTTATTCCTTATATCCCGATGTACGGCTTCGGTGATCGGGTAACCACGCATAGTCCAGAGCGCAGCAAGCTTGAACAAAATGCAAGGACCGCCATACAGTACCGCTAACCACCCAAGCGATCCCTCGACACTATCCGATCCAGCCTCAAAGCCTGATAATTCGAGTAACGGAAAAGCGATACCGATAGCAAGGGCATAGGAAAGCTTGGTAGCAGTGCCCCATAGCGCAAAGAACAAACCGGGACGCCTGAAACCACTGTTCAGATCATCCCATTCGATAACATCGGCGTTGATTGCTGACGGTAAAGCGAGATCAGCACCCGTTGCAAAGCCTGTTACCACGACAATCACATAGAACCACGATACTGTGTCCGCACTGAGAAACGGTGTCCATAGAAAGAACACACAGGCAATAACAATAGCGATCGACCAGCTACGATGTTTGCCAAGCCGATGCGACACGCCAACCCAAAACGGTACTGCAAGTGCCGCAGATACAAAATAGATAACCAGCAGCAAACCCATTTTGTCCGGTACTTTAAGTACATAGGTGACAAACAAGAGAAACAAGGTCGCCGGTATCGCGTTACCCACAGCGTTTAATAGAAAACTGATTAACAATTGACGAAACGGATTCGGTGACAGCATGAGTGTCCAGGCGGATTTGATCGAATCGCGCGGCAACTTTGTATCTGCCGTATCAGGTACACGAAGTGCTGCCCACAAAGTTGCAGCAACCAAGGTGACAATAACCAGTCCTGTGATCAGTCTTAGGGTGTCACCTAAAGCGTTGGCTTCATTGGTCACAAAAAGAGTTGGGATAACCAGTGCGGCAAGCGTTCCAGTTAAACCAAACCCAACACGCGTACCAGTTATCCGACTTCGCTGGTTATAGTCTGGTGACAACTCAGCCGCCCAGGCGCTTGTTGGTACGATCGACAAGGTTCCAGCGATATAAATGGCTATTGTCCAAAACAGCAAATAGGCAGCGCCATCTGATGCATCCGGGTTAAACAGAAACCAGACAGATACACCCACTAGTGGTGCCGACAACACCATGAAGATCTTGCGTCGACCAAAACGTGTTGTGGTCTGGTCAGACCAGTAGCCTACCAAGGGATCAGTCACTGAATCACACAAGCGTGCCAGTAGCAAGATGCCACCCACGGCAGTTAGACTCAAGCCAGTAAACTGTGCGTAATAGGTTGGAACAATTACCTGTAAAGCGATAAACGCAGCCGCCAGTGGAAATGCAAGGCTGCCATAGGCTAGTAGCAAGCCTCGGCGCAATGCCGATGCATCAGGCGTAGTCACAAAGACAAATCAGAAGGGTGATGGTTGCAGTATTATCGTGCCCATATAGCTTGGGAATTGCCAGGTTCTATCTATATTGATGGTTTGTTTCGATTCATGAAACCAGCCCCACTTAGCGTCGCGCGGTCCGCCATCAATATCATCGTTATATTGAATCTCAAATCCAAAGGGCTGTGTGGGATCAACCTGAAAGTCAGCAAGGCGCAATCGCACTTCCCAGATATGTCGATCAGTTGGGCAGACGCAAGTTGCAAATTCAATAGCACCAGCGGCTGTGGGTAATGGAGTTGAACGCGCACCTGGCACCAAACGCTCGCCAGTGAATCCTGAACGATTTGGTCGCCCGTCATTGGTCGATGCCAAAAGCGGTATCAGAATATGGTAGTCATTGCTGTCATAAGCGTTGCCTTTGCTGTTATCCGCATCGATGAAGATATCAATTGTGTCATCGTTAAACGCTTCGAACGAATCCCCGAACGGCGTATGGGTTGCTGGCCCATCAGTCAGGATAACAAGATACAGAAACTCTTCGTCATGCATACCACCCCAGACATAGTCGGGTTGCCCGTCCAGCTGAGTCGCACCAAGATCAATCATTAAATTATCAATTTCAAGAAGCTCACCACTCAAATCGCGGAAGGTTGCTTGAGTGTTCCATACAGTGTCATAAGTGCCATCGATGATTGGTGCACTCACCGATGCAACCGCACTAATTTCCGCCAACGGCGCATCCTGACCCGGACTCATCGGATTAAACGGATCAGTGTTACCAATCCGTTCTGCCAGATTGTTGAATCCATCAACATCAGCATCAAAACTTGAGGTTTCGTAGTCGTCTTGAGCAATGACGATTGATTCATCCTGATTTATGCGCACGAACGTTTGGGTAAACGATGCCAAGGTCAAGTCTCGAGTGTCTATACGCTCGACCCAATCAATGGTGATCGTCACATCGGTATTTTCTGGAATATCGACCGTGCCATTCCAGGTAGAACCATTACCCCTCAGCACGAAAGGATCATCAATACCGGTGACAGACACCCTCGCCTCAAGGTTGTTTTCATCAACGGCCCGCGTCTGCAGGACGTCAGGAGCTTGCAGCGACAAGCTGCCATCACTGATTTCGGCTACGGTACTGCCTGATGGATCGCAGCCTGCAATCATCACGGTAGCAGCCAAACCGAATAAGGGGCGTGGTAAAGCTCGCGTTTGCGTTAAAAGTTTAGAAATATTCATATCAGAACGGTCTGACCGTTGAAATAGTGACTGTGCATCGGCCGTCGGTACAACTTTCGCCATTCGGAGGCGGTGTTTCTGACGAACCACCACCAAGTGCGGATGCCAACAAACCTAACAGCAATACACCACCAACGACATAGAGTGTCTTACGGGTATTGGTGGTTTTTGGTTGTGTACTCGCAGCTGGTTCCTCAGCTGGTACTTCAGCACCAGGACCCGGAATGATCTTACGCACAAGTGGGTTGAACGCATAACCGCGCACCGTTCGGTTTCCACTTTTGTCATTAGCCTGGATGTAATACTCCATGTCTTGCGGTGTCGCGGGATCCGTTGCGATCTGTGCAATCCAGGTTGATGAAAACGAAACTCGATTCATGGTCGACAAGGAATATCGTGATTCACCTTTAAAACGGTAGTAGAGCTGCACTCTATCGAGTTCTTGATCATCAACAACCGTTGCGACAAAGGTCTGCCTAATACCTGCTTCATTTTCTGCAACGACTTCATGTTCAATCAAGGGCGGTTCAACGTCCAGGACCTGGTCGCTACCAGATTGCGCCAACTGCCAGGAGTCATTGAAGTCGCCATTAGCGGCAGCAGTACCTGCTGCCTGGCCTAGAGTGATTGTCTGTGCAAAGGACACGCGCGCAGTCGCCATGAGCTCTGCTAGCGCAAAGATCACTACGACAACCAGTCTTATCAGCGTGTTGCTCTTAAACACCCAGGCTCCTTCTCCTAGTCTCATTCGATTTCGTCCATTCTGACGGGTAAAGCACTTCGAATACGATCCTCACGTGGACTTGGTAATATTACCGGAACGCATCAGGACTCGTGACCGTGAACAAATACAAGCGCTACATCCCAATAGTTGCCGCCATTCTTGTTGCCCTTGGCGTCGGCGGCGAAGGGAAGATTCGGGACATATTGCAGTCTTTATCGAATGGAGGCTCAGGTACTAGCATAAGTTCCTCATCCGATAATGACAGTAACAGAACGTCAAATTCGAGCGCCCACAGCGAGCCAGAGTATGCGCAGTGGTCGACATCAGAGCCAAATATCAACCTGTGGCACATTTTTGAGGGTGAAATCAATCGCAAGGGCAAGCCCACAGGTTTTCACTCTCGCCCAGGTGGAAATGACCCGTCCGGTGCAAAATTGGTCTCAATTCGTGACAAACCCAATCGACACGGGGTCTATACGGCCCAAATAGCGGTTCGAGATGGTGGCCAATGGAAAGAGAAATTTTCAAGCTTCTTCCCTGATTCGATGTCGCGTGATGAGGTAATCGACGCGATTATCAATGCTTACTCAAAAAGCTCAAACCCCAATGCACAGCCGTTTGAGGGGCCTTCCGGGCTCGGTTTCCAGATCCAGGGCTACACCTCAGGACGTGGCGGCATCAACACGGCCTTCCCGATATTTGTCAGAAATTAGGCTGCACGCCGTCCGCGCACCCGGAAATCGGGCTTAACGGCACAATTGTCGCTTTTCAGAGTGTGTGGATTTTGTCTCTGTCATCAGGCTTCTCGCCGTCCTGTCGGTTTTCGCCTGCGCACCTCTCGGGCACGCAGTGGACTTCGGTGTGCCCAAGTTACAGAGCGCCAATCCGGTTGCTTCAAGCACTTCAAACGCCGCAGAAGCAAAACCCGCGGATGCTGTCGATAACGCCGTCGCTGTTTCTAATCCTGATGATGGAGGCAGCAATGCAGATACCAATGCACAGGCAAAGTCTGAAGCATCAGAACCAGATCAGACAGCCCTTGACGACACTCAGCAACGCCTACTGCTGATACAAAACGTTCTGAGCAATAAACTCAATGAACGCAGCCGCCTGGGTGAAGCTATCGAAGCGGCAAACGAACAAGACAAAACTGATCTTCGCCGTCAGGCTGATAACCTCAGTGACGATATCAATCAACTTCGCGTAACACTTGAATCGGTTGCCACGGGTGGTGTTGACACCAGCCTGTTTGTAGAGACACAGAAACCTGAAAAAAGTGATTGGCGTGAAGACATCTCACTCATCGCACAACCAGTTATCGATAGCCTGAAGGAACTTACCGACAAGCCACGCAAGCTCAAAGCTCTTAACGATGAGGTTGCAACGCGCGAACGAGAGCTGGCAGTCGCTACAGACGCGTTGCAAAACCTGCAACCAACAGCGCAATTTATAACCGAAGGGGATCTCGACACATCTCTTGATTCCTTATTACGTACCTGGGAGAGTCGTAGAGACGACGCACAAAACGCTATCGATATAGCAAGCTTTCAGATCAGCGATCTGCAGGGCGACAAACCGATTATCGAAAACATCGCTGACGCCTTGATGAAATTCATCAAGGGTCGAGGCTTAACCATATTGCTCGCAATAGCTGCGGCTTTAGGCGTTTGGTTCGCTGTGCGCTTTCTTCTTAAAGGTTATCGTGCAGCGCTGGTAAACAAGAGCCAGGTGGAGAGCCGAACCCGATACAGACTCGCAGAATACAGTGTCCACGCCCTCACCTTCATATTAATTCTGATCGCCATATTCGTTGTATTTTACGAGCGTGGTGATGTGTTACTGCTAGGTTTACTGATCTTGCTGATGGTTGGTCTTGCACTTGGTATTCGCCAATTGTTACCACGCTATGTTTCCGAAGCGCGACTGCTGTTGAATATCGGCGCGATGCGAGAATCAGAACGTATTCATTATCGCGAGCTACCTTGGCGCGTTGAATCGATCAATATGTACACTGTGCTCCGAAACCCTGAGCTGCATGGCGTGCTGCGAATTCCGCTTGCCGAATTTCATGGCATCAGCTCTCGCCCAGCAGGCAAGGACAGTTGGTTCCCAACATCACGTGGTGATGTCATCTTGATGAACGACGAAGATCTCTACGAAGTTATTGATCAGAACCCAGACACTGTAGAACTGCGCGAACGCGGTGGACAGATAAGGTCTGTGCCTACGCCTGAATTTTATAACACGAGCATGACAAACTTAACGCGCAGCGGTAGTTTTGGTGTCACTAATACTTTTGGCATCGACTACGGTCATCAAGGTATCAGTACCGGTGACGTTCCACGTATCCTGCGCGAAGCGGTTCGCGATGCTCTGGATCGAAGTGACCTGGCAGACTTCGTCAAGGACATACAAGTCGAGTTGAAAGCCGCCGGTTCTTCATCAATCGACTATTGGATCTTCGCGACCATGGATAGCAAGGCAGCAAAATCCTATTTGCGAATCCAACGTGCGGTGCAGAGCGCCTGCGTTGATGTATGTACTGAGCAGAACTGGACCATCCCATTCCCACATATTTCATTGGTACAAAAGCACAGCCGCTTAAAACCTGCGGCCTGATCTACGCTTTAGACATACAGTCAGCGTTATTCGCTTGCAAAAGCATGTAAATGGGAATATATTCCCAAATAATATCAAGGAGATGGACATGATACGCACTCTCACGGCTGCACTGAGCGCAGGCATCGCGTCGCTGCTGCTCACGATCACAACACCAGCAAACGCCTGTGGTGGTTTCTTCTGCCAGACAACCCCGATCAATCAAGCGGGTGAGCAGATCGTATTTCGCCAACAAGGTAATGAGATTACCGCGATGGTGCGCATACTCTACTCGGGGTCGGCAGATGAATTCAGCTGGGTCGTCCCGGTTCCCAGCAGCCCAGAAATTTCATTGGGTGCAGACACGACCTTCAACGAACTTGATTTCGCTACCCGTCCGCAGTTCATTCTGGAACGAAGGGGTGAGCAATGCGAAACATTTCCGCCTGTCGTTGCCCCAGTAAACGCCAGTACCAATGACGGTGACGAGGAATCTGCCAACGGTGTCGTGATAGAAGAGGAACTGGAAGTTGGACCGTTTGAAATTGATATTGTCAGTAGCGACAACCCAGATGATTTAGCCATCTGGTTAGAAGACAACAATTATCAACTAACCGATCGCGGTAGCGAGTTAATTGCGCCTTACGTTACCGCAGGTATGAAGTTCGTCGCTGTCAAACTACTCGATGGCGAAGACACTGGCAGTATTCAACCGCTGTTAATGAAGTACACCAGTGACAAACCTGTCATACCTATTCGCTTGACGGCAGTAGCCGCAACACCAGACATGGGTGTGCTTGCCTGGATTGTTGCAGACGCTCGTGCGGTTCCAGAAAACTACGAACACGTAACGCCCAACTACACGCGTCTCAATTGGTTCGCAGGCTCATTCAATGCGTACGCTAGCTACCAGTCATTGATTACAGATGCGATGAATGAGTCTGACGGTGGTAAAGGATTTGCTACCGATTATGCAGGCGGGATAACCGAAGAAATCGCATCTCGACTAACTACCCCTGAGAGTATCGAGTCATTTCTAAGCGATATAGAAAATTTAAACGATGCTGATTTTATCGTTTCAAGTTTGTTTGGTAGTGGCGATGTAGCTGCCCGACTCGCTCTTTTGCAACGCCAGCTACCACCGCAAAACGATAACGATCAAAACGTGTATCTGGACTCAGCTGCGCTGCAATTTCTTTATTCACCACAACAGCTGAGTGCTGCCAGGGCCGCTTTGCTAGACAACATCGTCACTCGTGAGATCGAACCTTTACGCAATGCAACCGCATTGCTACCACAGGGCGCGTACATGACGCGTTTGTACACAACCCTGTCAGCAGAAGAAATGACTCTGGATCCGAGTTTCAATTACAACAGCTCTATGCCCGAGCAAGCTATAGAGCGAAATGCCTTACTTGAATCGACATGCACAGATAACGGCACGGAGTGGACTCTGACGCTCGGTGAAGGTACTGATCGCGTTGGTGAAGTCGTTGTTGCCGCCAATCAGCCGGTCCCCTTTGCAGCCGCACCCGCGGGAGTCAGCACTCAACCCGCGGCCATTTTACGTCAGCGAACGTCCGCCGATGCCGCACCTGAATTGATCTTCAAGGCTGATCCAGGTGTATTGGAAATTGCCGCAGATGGAACCATCCGCAACTCGGGCGGCTCTGGTGTAACCATCCTTCCGGACGCTGGCGATGATGACAGTGGCTTTCTCGGTTCAACTGGCCCTGCGCTAATCATTTTGGTATCGGGTTTTATTGCCTTACGACGTCGTTTGAGGATGAGTTAAACCATCGGGTATAGTTTTACACATCTGCTTTTCTATGAACCCCATAGAAGCAAGCTCATTGTAAACTTACCCAATATGCAAAGTACCACTGACTTACAGTCCCTAACGGCGAGTTTTCCCGCAACGAAACGCGCCAAGTTTGATGCTGGAGCCTTACTGTTCCAGCATGGGGATCAGTGCGAAAATTTTGTCGTGTTAGTGTCTGGTGGTGTAAGAGTAGAGCTGCACTCGCCCGATGGCGACGCGCTACTACTGTACAAAATACAAGAAAGTGAATCATGCATCATGACCAGCTCTTGTCTTTTGTCTGAAAGCAATTATGCAGCTCAGGCAATTGCCGAGACTGCGGTGGAGTTGTTGCTGTTACCCAGAAAATATTTTTTGTCCGAGCTCGATAGCTCATCGCAATTTCGCGCCCTGGTGTTCGCAGGTTTTTCAGAGCGCCTCAGCAACCTGATGTCAAGAATTGGCAACCTGACCACAAAAACAATTGATCAAAGGCTTGCCGCCGTTCTTACTCACTACTTCGACGCCAACCCCTCCTCCGATTTGATTGATCTGACTCACAGCCAACTTGCCAGCGAGGTTGGAACCTCACGAGAAGTCATTAGCCGCCGCCTTGCCGCATTCGAAAAGAATGGCCTGGTGAAAAGGCATCGAGGCCAAGTGCAAATCAGCGATATTGAGGCTTTAAGAGCACACTAAGCGAAGTTAAGGCTTTAGCAGAACACCGTTCAGAGTCATCTCAGGCTCACCGGGTGACAAAGTCACAGTGATGTAAAGCTTGTACCCTGTATTGTCATCCCCTCATTCATGTAACAATTTTCTGACGGAGACAATTCAAATGATTAGAAACGTAGGAAGTGTGGACAAAATCATCCGACTGGTGGCTGGAGCTGCGTTGGCGGTATTCGGATTTACCGCAATGGGTGCTTCAGGCATGGGATTGGTCGCGATTGTCGTTGGCATCGTTTTGATCGTCACGGCTTTACTCAATTTTTGCCCGCTTTTCAAAATTCTCGGCATCAGTTCTTTCAAATCCTAGACCGGATCCGATTTGATCAAAAAGCCACTGGTTTGATGAGACGGGAGAACATGCTGCGAAAGGTAGCGAAGCTGCCATAATCAGAAACTTCCGTCTTATCCAACCCACTGCCATGCATCCGATGTCAATGAGTCTGGTCATTTCGCAGATCCTCTTGATCTTGCTGATGGTCAAACCAGTGCAAACGCTCTGGCCACATGATGTATCAAGCCTGATCGGTTTTCTCTTGTTGCTTGTCGGGTTCGCATTGGCATTGTGGGCCTTCGCCAGTATGCGCCGTAAAAATTTCAGCGTTATGCCAGAACCCGTCGCTGGCGGTGGGCTGGTAGAGCACGGACCCTATCGATATATTCGTCACCCGATGTATACCTCTGTGATGATCGCCTGCACCGGGATGTTGATGGCACATGGTGGTTGGGTCAAATTTCTGTACCTAATCGTGCTTGCAGCCGTACTCTGGATCAAACTTAAACGCGAAGAGCAGCTTCTATCCATGGTCTATGCCGGATATAGCGAATACAAAAAAAGAACTCATGCGCTTATTCCGGGTTTGCTGTAGATCTCTAACACCAAACTCAGCCAGTTTAAAAATTGTTGGCGAGTTATAGATTCTTCGCAAATTCAAGATTTTCCTTGGCACTTCTTATGGCACCCACTGCGTCCGGCTGAGTCAGGCTAATTGCTGCAGTTGCATGTGCAAGCGTCAGTGCCTCACTTATATTCTGCCGTTTGTTTAAGGCATACAAAAATCCTGCTGCGAACGCATCCCCAGCTCCCACCGCACCTTTTATGAATTTCTGTTCGATCGCGAAACTTTGCATCTGACATAGTGTGCCATCACGCTCAATCGCCAACGCACCCTCCGGGTAATGCACAACAACAATTGACATCGAGCCCGCCTGGATCGCCAGTCGAGCTGCATCAATACAGGCGTTGACGTCGGTTTTACCATCAACCAAAGTTTTGCAATCCATTAACCCACCTATTTCATGATCGTTGACGATCAAGGAATCAAGATAAGGCAAGCAAGGTCGCGCTATTGTTTTGATTTTATCGGCGCTGATGGATACAAGCTCAACATTCGTCCGAATGCCAAGAGCTTTTGCCTGTTTAAGCACACTGACCCAACCGTTTTCATCACCCTGCCATGGCGCGTCCATGGTTTTATGCAAGCCCAACAAACCAAGATGTAGTACTGCCCCATTGGTTTGTGCCAAATCAAAATGATCGGGGTTCAGTAAATCATTACTACCAGGATGGTAAAAAAAGGTACGTCTGCCTGTCGAAGATACTGTCATGACGTCGGTAAACGGCGTCGCAGCATCCTCAGTCATCTGCAGTAGGCTAACGTTCAAGCCATGATTTTTCGCTCGATTACGAAGAAACTCACCATCAGCATCTTGACCAAGAAGACCAATCGCCTCGACTGGAATCGCTGGGTCAAGTTTTTTTAAATCAATACCAAAACTGTGGGCGCAACCGCCACCGAGTTGCTCAACGCTTGCAATATGGCTCAAGGCATCCTCACTTGGCCAGGCATCTATGACTTTAATGCGATCAATCGTCCAACAGCCGGCGGATATGAAACCGCTTCTCATCGCATCAACTCATCAATACCGGATCACTGATCTCGAGATCATCTGCAAGCGATCTTAGTGGGGCAATATTATGTTCACTCAGATAGTGGTGATAGTCCTTAACTGCCTGTTCAGGCGCTAGAGGTTTCTCAATAACCGCCCGCATAAGTTCGACAAGTTTCACCGGTGCTTCAGAGAGATTGATCTTGCGACCGAACAAGGCAACTCGAGCACCGGAGGCTTCCGCTTGTGCGATGAGCTCGAAAGTATCTCGTGTAGTTCCGCTAGCGCCACCGAGGATCCCCGCTATCAATCGATCAGGATCGTATGCACAAAGCTCTTCCATGGCGCGCGCGCCGTTAAATTGTATTTTAAGAAATTCTGGTGCATCAGCACTGATCAGGCCAGCGATGGCCTTGATGATCATGTCGTTGATGTAGTACCCAAGCTCTGCCTCGGCTATACCAATATCAAACGCTGGATTGAACACTTCAAGAAAGTGCCTGAAACCATAAGGTCGCACTGATCGACGAAATTCCCCGTAGCTAGCAAGGCTTGCACGATCCGCATCGATCGAATTGGAAAACGTCATCGAATACAAACCAAGACTACAAAGATGGTGTACCGCTTCGATGTCAACGGTTGAGAAAGGCTGCGAAAAACTATCGCGATACGACGAACCACGCGCCATCCATATATCGGTGGTGTCGTTCATGCGTATTGCAGGAACGACTACTGAATCCTCAAACACACCTTGAGTTTGAAAAATCTCACACGTCGAGGCAGACATCAGCAACACGTCTATCAAGCCCGAGTTAGCCATACTGGACATTGCATCCAGATAACTCTGTCGAGATTTGAAGAGGCCATCGAGGCCAGGACCAGGTGAGGCAACGCCGAATGCCATGTCGCCATCCTTGGCGTCGGCGATTATGAAATCAGATGGCTTGTAATGCCTAGAACGAATTCGATTGAGTTTTGCCTCAAGCCTGGTGTGGATCATTATCCATGTTCGTAGCTGGCCCCGTGATATGAGGCCTTCACCACTACGCTACCACAGCTTACGTAAAAGGATTCCTAGCGAGCGAAATCCCAACGCAGACCGATATGGATGTTGTCATCAACTTCGCGATCTCCCGGACGAGTATCAAAGCGCAGGAATCGCAAACCAGCGAAGGCATGCAGAGATTCCCGTAACTGGAAGCCAACGTGTACGTTGTAATCAATGATTCGGTCGGAATTACCAAATACGAATACATCTGGTGTGTAAAAGAGTCCGCCTCTGAGTACCAATGGCAGAAAGCTAACTGGCAATTGATACGTTGCTTCCGCACCAAAACCGAGACCAACAACGTCTTGATTTTCTTGACCTAGTAGTGCTGCATAGGCTCTCAAGCCCGCCGAAAAGCTCACGCTTCGAATCAGCGGCTGTACATCCAGCATCAGGTTACCGGTGAAGACGGTGTCACGCTCTTCTGAGAAAAGAAACCCGAGGCCGAGGCGTCCATTCGCTTGATTGATAGGCGCAGCATCACGCTCATAATTAATAGTCGCCGCATCATCACTGGCAAAAACTATGAGGGTTCGTGGGCTGTCATTGCGTTCTTCCAGAGCAACTGGCTCAAGCGTATCAGATCCAGATGCACCACCGAGATTTCGTGCGCGAGGTTGAAAAAGGCTTGGGGCAGCGGCAGTTTCGATAGTGTCTACAGTCTCTGCGGTAGGAATTACGTCTGCAGCAATAATGACCTCTGGCAGAGCGTCATCAGCAGATGCATCTGCCGGCAACTCCAACGCGTCAGGAACCTCGGATACATCAGCACTAGCCGTAACGACCGTGTTCTCGGGGACAAGAGATTCGACCGCTGGCTGAGGAACTATGTTGCTAGGCTCTTCAGCGATGCGACGCTCGCGCATGACATCGAAGACAGTTTCTTGAGCGCTGACAACCACTGTAGTGAGCGCGGTAGAGTTTGGTGCAACAGTTTGCGAAAACGTACGGTCAATCACCGTAGGATAGGGAGCTGGCGATTCGGCATGGACAGCGCCAACAACGCTGATTGCATACATCGCGACGATCAACGCGAGCTTGGACATATTGTTTCTTCTTGACGATTGGGTTTAGACGAACGCCTACTATAAATCCAATAGCGTTATTTTTTTGGCTCTATCGTCAATTAATGTGTCCACTGAGCCAAGAAAATTTTTGGGTTTGATCAAGTTCTTCTTTCTTCAGAGTATTTTTTATCAATATTCTCAATGAGTAAGGGAATAATTCTGAAGTCACCTATGACATAATTAGCCCCCAATATTTAACGACCCAACGTTCAACGACGAGGACTCAGTCACATGTTGAAAGCATTGAAAGGCTCATCACCCGGCGTTTTAATCACGCGCATGGTGGTTGCAGCCATTGTTGTCTTCGCCAGTTACAACCCAACAGGCAGTTCAATTTTTCACTGGGTCAAGAATCATGATAATCCTACAGACGCCTGGGTGCTGCTGGCTGCCATCGTCGCAATTCTAATCAACGTCGCACTGCTTATCGCCGCTTGGAAAGCATTGGGTAAGCTTGGCACTGTGATTGTCGTCATATTTTTTGCAGCCCTCATCTATCTGTCATTGCAAGAGGGCTGGGTATCTACCGGTAACCAGGCATCGATCGAGTGGCTCGCTCTGATTCTGTATAGCGGGTTTCTAGGCATCGGGCTTTCTGGCGCTATTCTATGGCGACGCGCCACTGGTCAAATCGTTACCGATGAGGCCGATGATGTTGGCTGAATATTTTTACTCCACGCACAGACTGAGCCCTGACTAATAACACGCCAACAATCAGTCGACTAAGACTGAGCTTGATCGGTGCTTTGTTTCTGTGTGTGGTTATCGCAATCACCACTTACAAAGAACAGATAGTACTACCGCTGTTTCTGGGCCTCATAACCTGGGGGAAAGCATTTTTTAAGACACTGACACCCAAACTGGGTGTCGTGCTGTTTAAAAACAGTGTGGTCATTCAGTTACGCCGAATGATCGTACAAATGTCCACTCATTTCTTTGTTAAGTCGCATACGCCATGGCGTCGGGCTTTGTTGAATATCAAAAACCGGGTTACTAACTGGTTCAAGTTAATCTTTAAGCTTTACTGGCAAAGTCCACTGTGGGTACGGACCGCTATTGCCATTGCCCTACTGCTGACAACAGCTGGCAGCTCGCTGGCGATATTTGCGTTATTGATCATTCCACAAACTGTATTGGCTTGGTTACAAAAGCAATTCATGTCAATAATGAACAAGCTTGGTGTATCGCAGCTGTTCGCAGCAATCTGGCGTTGGGTTGTTCCCGACCGTTTACGCCAACGTTGGACAATGTACTTCAAGTGGACGTTAGGACGGAAACAGATAGTCGCGGCCAGGCGCTTGTCAGAGGAGATGCAGCGACGGATTCAGACCGTCAAAAATTCTGCAGCTGGGCCCGAACGTTAGAGCGTTGCTTAGGACGCTAACAATTGGCCATTCGGTCGTTTCGTAGCATATGTAGGCACTAGTGCAGCTGCTGCGTTTATACTGAGCACCAACCAACCGCAATTGATTAACTAACAGGTAGCCAAATATGAAAAGTGCCAAGGATTTTCTCGACGACGCAAATGCCTCAGTAACACGTATCCCCGGAGCCGATGCCATTGCACGCCATGGCGACGGAAAAACAGTATTTATCGATGTTCGAGATTCAGCTGCAATCAGTGAAAGTGGAACCATCGCAGGTGCTTTACGCATTCCACGTGGCTTTATCGAATTCGCAGCCGATGCTGCAACACCTTTTCACAACGCCGCTCTTACACACGACGCAGATTTAATGCTGGTGTGTGGCGCAGGTGGTCAGGCAGCTTTGGCCGGCAAGACTCTCAAGGATATGGGCTACAAATCGGTGACCAATATCGGCGGCATCAGTGAGTGGAAAGACGCTGGTGGTGCAATGGAATAAGATCAGTTTGCGAATCAACCGCGAACTGAAAAATCGCATCGCCTACTGACTTTTCAGTTGCATAGCGGTTCGCATGGATTCCATTTCACAGGCGGCGCTTGGCGCCGCCGTCAGCTACGCAGTGCTTGGCCCACACATGGGCAAAAGATCCTTGTTGATCGGGGCGGCGTTTGGCACATTACCCGATCTTGATGTAGTCGTACCGTATGTGGATGCGGTAGCAAGTTTTACCTACCATCGAAGTTGGAGCCACTCCATCTTTGTGCTTTCAATACTGAGTTGGCCATTGGCCTGGTTGATCCGTCGATTAACTGGTGCCTACGGTGCATCCAATAAGCGATGGTGGTTAGCAATCTGGTTGATTTTTACAACCCATATCTTTTTGGATGGCTTTACGATCTACGGTACTCAGATCTTCTGGCCCCTACCGTTGAGACCGGTCGCGATCGGGTCGATATTTATAATTGACCCACTCTATACCCTGCCATTGATCTATGCCTGCGTTGTCGCGTGGCGAAAAACATATGACAAAGCTTATCGTGCTGTGTTTATCAGCTTGTCATTAAGCACCCTATATCTCGCCTGGACAGTGACTGCCCAATACTGGACTGAGCGAAAGGTAATTCAACAATTGCAAGAGGCTTCAGTAGACGTTAATCACTTACTGGTTGCGCCGTTTCCAACAACACTGTTGTGGCGAATTGTCGGCATCAACGACACCGACTACTACGAGAGTTTTGCATCGCTTTTAGACGACCATCAGCACACTCTGGACTTTATGCAATTTGATAACGGACGAACTACTTGTCCAAACACCAAGGATAGCTGGGCAGTACAACGAATGGATTGGTTTACTCAGGGCGCGATTGCATTGTCACGCTCCGAAGACGAACTGATCGTAACCGATCTTCGCATGGGCATAGAAGACAACTATGTATTCGAGTTCGTCGTTGGCCGATGGAAAAATGAGGAATATCAGGATATAACTGGCGTACTAAAACCACTGCAATTTGACACGGCGAGAGTCGCTTCACTGGTCCGACGAATCACTGATACCGATGTGATTGTTACTACCGAATCCGACGGTGTCGAACACGGCTGCGGTGTGTCAGAGCAGGGATGATCCTGTAGTTTCCAGGCTACAAATGCTGCTAAAGGACGAGGTGCAGGTACGGCCTCAAAAGTATCTTGAAGTAGAGTGAACACGTCGGAGTGTTCGTCCCAATATATTGCATATCACCCGAGTTAGGAATCATAGTGCGTAACAGACACTCCTTTTGGATTGCATTAGGATTGCCTCCGCACTGCGTCCGCACTGAAAACGCTTTCATGGCCAACGTTTTATCGGATCCACTTCACAAAAAGAAAATTTGATTCTGAACATAGGTCTCAGAAAATCTCTGTGGAAGTGTTGATTTGTTAGACTCCAGTAATCTGCACTCCCACCATTACACGCAATTTCCCATCACGGAGGAACTATGCGGCTGGCCATCATGAAGTGGATTTTGGTTCTGGCTTTTTCGCTGCCAGCAATAGCCCATTCAGCTGTCATTTTTAACGGTGAGGATGGCAGCAATGGCGGATGGATAATTCGGGACAATACGCCAGGTGGAGCAACCATAGACAACCGTACCGATGGCAACTCTCGCTATATTTCACTGTCCGGAACAGATCTAAAAAACGCGTTTATCCTCGGTGGTACCAACCAGAATAGCGGACTCAACATTCAGGACGAATTCATGATGTCCTGGCGCGCTCGTTCAAGTGAAAATTTCAGAGTGTTCGCTATTCTGCAAACATCTGACGGCATCCGGTACCTGGTTTACCGATCCAATACTTCTCGTCTGCCAGTCACCAGTAACAACATTCGATACATAACTGCGGGTCTTGGATTGCAGACTCGGAACGGGCAATGGCGAAACTTTCGGCGTGATCTTGAAGGCGATCTAAAGTTCGCACAACCAGACAATGAATTGATCAGCGTCTTGGGTTTTATGGTTCGGGGAAACGCTGATATAGATGATGTTGAATTCTCGAGTATTGAAAATCTATTTCATCCTTACCTATATATTGATGATAGTCCTGTTACTGCGCCGTTCGGGTTCAATTACCGAGGTGCATTTGCTAACCCAAATACCTTCTATAGCTATTTCTTTGGCAATCAAAACCAGGATGTAGAACTTCAGCTGACAGGTTTTAATATCCTCCGTAACCAATCAGCACAAGTCAGTGTCAACCAAACCCCGATAGGTTTTCTCTCGACAACCAGTGCCGGCGGCACGAGCGAAACGGTTTTGAGAATCCCTGAAGAACTGTTACTCGACGCTCAAGACAATGAGATTCGTATTGATCATGCCGCAGCTGATCCCACATGGGGCCTAACGAATATCGCGATTGAGTACCTGACAACAGGTGGTGGTACTACTACTGGTGGCGGCACAACGACAGGTGGTGGTACAACTACTGGCGGTACGACAACGGGAGGTGGTACTACTACCGGCGGTACGACGACGGGTGGTGGTACAACTACTGGTGGCACGACAACGGGCGGTGGAACAACTACCGGTGGTACGACAACCGGTGGCGGCACAACTACTGGTGGCACGACGACAGGTGGTGGTACGACAACCGGCGGTGGCACTACGGGCGGTACAAACAACCAGGAAGATGCTTTCCACAGATCAGGGCAAACCTTCCTTACGTGGCAGGAGCAAAACGGCGCAAGCTACCATGTGTATCGATCCAATCAACCGATAACACTGGCAAATTTGGGCAGAGCGGAAAAGCTCACCAGTCGTTGGGGCCCGCTGGATTCAAACACCACTGTTCACCAAATTGCTTCAAGTGAATCGCCATCAAGGTTGGTCATTGAAGATCTGGGTCAACCACTGGCTAACAACATAGGCCTGTTCGTTCATACCACTGCAGCCAGCGAACAAGGTAACGCCTGGTATGCAGTAACGACTGTGATATCGGGCCGTGAATCTGATTCAGTGCATGCCTCTTTTGGCCCTTTCAATGAATCAAATCAGAAACCAAAACCGGTTTTGGTTCGTTCAGATAACGGTGGCAAAGGTCGCATTTACACCCAGTACAGAGACTACGCAAACTGGAATCCTACACTCAACGGTTATGCCTACAATTTTACCGTTGCTTTGCCAGACAACTACAACCCTCGCGTTGCCTATCCATTGCAGTTACAACTCCATGCTTATGGAGAAACAAACCGATACTTTACTTCGACAGAATACAACTGGCCGGTTATACAAGTTCTACCGCAAGATCCAACTGATTTCGGCGCAGGTGTACTTCCAACCTGGTGGTACGGATATTCAGACTCACACGACTATCGTAATCAAGCGTCCACACCGCAGTCGGGACAGATTGTCAATTTCACAGAACAGCGTGTACTCGATGCCGTTGACTTCGTAATTGAAGATGCTGATTTCAACGTTAATACGAGCCTTGTCTATGCATTTGGGCATTCGATGGGGGCATCTGGAAGTCTATCGTTAGGCATGCGGTATCCCAATGTGTTCGCGGGCATTTACGCATCACAACCGATGACAAATTACCGAAGCAGCCCAACCTTCCAGGGAGAACTTGTTCGACTCTGGGGTGAAAAGTCGAGAAACCTGCCGACCACCAACAGAGGCGTCTTCTCAGCTCCGCTTGCTCGGTATGGCGCTGGCGGCTCTCGAGCAACCGGCGTGTGGGACTGGATGAACCATCAATTACAACTTGATGCACGCCGCAACGAAGATATGGCATTCCTGATTACTGATGTTGGCAAAAGAGACAACGTTATTGATTGGGATACTCAGGGGAAACCCTGGTGGAACGCTTTGTCCAACGCACGCGTAGGATTTGCCGGTGTGGCTCTCGCCGATCAGGGGCATAGTTGGATGGGTTTCGCAGGTGTATTAGATACTTTGAGTCCCATGTTTGGCCTGCAATACGACGATAATGCACCGTGGCTATACCCACGTGAGTCGAGCTTTGTCAGTATTAGCAAAGCATCTGGTTCAGGTAGTCTCTTTCCGTCCAATTCGGGAGACGATAGATACAATCAAACGATAGTGTGGTCTACACCTAGGCTGAACTTCGACAGCCCAATCGTTGATTCAGCAAACCGCTATGAAATCAGTCTACGGTCAAATGCTGGCAATCAAACAGCCGACATAACACCGCGAAGAACCTCCAGGTTCAACCCAAGTGCTGGAACTGTGTGCACATGGCAGGCAATAAATCTGCTTGATTTAAGCGTACGAGCTTCAGCAACGATAACCGTCGATTCCGATGCACTGGTAACTGCTCGAAACGTACCTATTTTAAGTGGTGCTGGAGTGCGGTTGCGTATCAATTGTTGATAGAACGCATGACGGCGGTAAAGCCGTCATGATCACTCTAAGATTTACGTTTCAGATCGGAAGCGCAGTTTCTTGTTTGACCACTTCCATCGACAAACTTGAGGTCACGCTGTACAGATCAATTTCGCTGACAACTTTTTTGTACAGCTCATCAAAGTCACGTGTCGAGGCAACTTGCACTTTGACAAGGTAATCGACATCTCCCGCCAATCGATGCACTTCAACTATTTCAGGATGCTGACGCATGACTGAAACAAATTTCGCTAACCACTTTTCCTGATGCTGATTGGTCTTGATCGCCACAAAGAACGTTTCTGGCAGGCCAACCTTGTCGGCATCCAGTAACGCTACCTGCTTTCGAATCACACCCTCTTGCTGAAGTTTCTGTACGCGGTTCCAGGCGGCAGTCTTTGACACACCGGCAAGTTTAGCCAGACGGTCCATGGACCAGGTCGCGTCCAGCTGCAGTTGGGCGAGTAGCTTTTGATCGATCGGATCCATCATTTTATCGTCTTCATTTTGAACATAATTCGGAATAATATTCTATTTTATCGAATGAATATGAATTTTTATACAATTTTATTCATCAATTGTTGTATTTGAATGAATTATGTCCAAATATAGCCGTCAAACGCCTTAATAATCAAGAATTCGAGATAAATGACTATTCACACCGAAGTGGTGATCGTTGGCGCAGGGCCAGTCGGTTTGTTCCAGATATTCGAGCTTGGGCTGCTTGGCATCCAGGCTCATATCGTCGAGGCCCTGGACAAGCCAGGTGGTCAGTGCGCCGAGCTGTACCCGGACAAACCGATTTACGACATACCAGCATTGCCCGTTATCGGCGCACAACAACTGGTCGACAATCTGATGGAGCAAGCTAAACCTTTCGATCCAATATTCCATTTCGGCGAGCAGGTACAGATTCTCGAACGTGACCAATCTGGTGAACGTTGGTATGTAAAAACCAGTAAAGGCACTGAGTTTTTATGCAATGCGGTCATTATCGCTGGTGGCGTTGGCGCTTTTGAACCTGTCAAATTGAAAGTGCCTGGTGTCGACACCTATGTCGACTCGTCCGTTTTCTACTCAGTAAAAAACCCAGAGCTGCACCACGGCAAGGATGTAGTCATTCTTGGCGGTGGAGATTCTGCACTCGACTGGGCGCTCGATCTGCAACCTGTCGCCAACAGCGTTCTGCTAATTCATCGTTCTGAACAATTCAAGGCAGCACCAGCGTCCGTTGCACGTATGAACGAGCTCTGCGATCAATTGGAAATGCAGTTCCTCACTGGCAACGTCACGGGAATTATTGAATCAACAACAGAAAGCTCCAATGCCGAACTGCAAGGATTGGAAGTGACATCGCTAGATGGCGTCAAGCGACGCGTCGAACTTGATCAACTTCTGGTGTTCTTCGGTTTGTCACCAAAACTCGGGCCGATGTCCGAATGGCCTGCAAGTCGTAAGAAAAATCAATTTATCGTTGATACCGAGAAATTCCAAACCGACCAGGGCGGTTTGTATGCAATTGGTGACATCAATTGGTACCCGGGCAAGAAGAAACTGATTCTGAGTGGTTTCCATGAAGCAGCGCTTGCTGCCTTCGCCATCAAAGAGCAGTTAAACCCAGGCAAGAAAGCCTCGCTTCAGTACACAACTACAAGCACATTGATGCACAAACGTCTCGGCCTTAGCGAGAGCGAATCCTTCTCCAGCGAAGCTGCAGCATAGAAAAGGTACAAACTTATGTCTTCACACAGTGTAAAAAATATCGAGCAGGGTGCCATCTTGCTCGCCAACGATCTCCGTACAGGGCGAACTGTCTATCTAAGAAAAGATGGCAATTGGAGTACGGCAAAAGAAGATGCCTGGATCGTGACCAGCGAGAGTGAGTCTGAACAGGCAAAAGCATTAGGCAAAATCTCCACCGATGATAACGAAGTCATGGATGCTTATCTTGTAGATACCACCTACGATGGTGACCCGACACATATACGCGAGCAATTACGCACGACCGGGCCAAGCATCAATTACTTATCTACCAACCTGTAGTTGCGCAAGGTATAAAAGCATGTACCAGTACGACGAATTTGACCAAGAGATTGTCTCCCAACGAAGTGCTGAGTTTCGTCAACAGGTCGAACGCAGACTCAAGGGATTGATCAGTGAAGCGGAATTCAAGCCACTGCGTTTGATGAATGGCTTATACCTGCAGCTGCATGCTTATATGCTGCGTGTTGCTATACCCTATGGTGTGCTGTCTTCCAAACAAATGGAGAAACTCGCCTATATAGCCGATCGCTATGATCGAGGTTATGGTCACTTCACAACTCGGCAGAACATTCAGTTTAACTGGCCACAACTAGTCGAAACTCCCGATATTCTGGACGACCTTGCGTCAGTACAGATGCATGCAATTCAGACCAGCGGTAACTGCATTCGCAATATCACGACAGACCCGTTCGCTGGAGTTGCCGCCGATGAGGAGGTTGACCCTAGACCACTTGCAGAATTTCTTCGTCAATGGTCAACATTACATCCAGAATTTCGTTACCTACCACGAAAATTCAAACTTGCTATTACTGGTAGTGCTAACGATAGAGCAGCAATAAAAGTACATGATATTGGTCTGCGTCTCAAAAAAGACAGACTGGGAGCTACCCTCGTTGATGTATGGCTTGGCGGCGGACAAGGACGCACACCAAAGATCGCACAGTTGTTCAAAGGTGATGTAGCCATAGAATCATTACTGCCCTACCTCGAAGCCGTCATGCGCGTCTACAACCGATATGGGCGCAGAGATAATAAATACAAAGCTCGCATCAAGATCCTGCTTGCAGAAACAGGATTGGAGAAATTGCAGCTGGAAGTCGAACAAGAACTTGAGAAAATCGATCTAAGCCGCTTTGACCCGGTAAGCGATGAGCTTGAGCGGGTTAAAAATCGTTTTCTTACACCTGATTACTCCTCAACCAAAGCTGACAGTTCTCAAGGCACGGACAACACAATCAATGATCCCGAGTATCAGCGTTGGTTAAAACATAACGTCAAGGCGAACCGAGTGGCCGGTCATGCAATCGTGATCGTGTCATTGAAACGTATAGGCGATATACCGGGAGACGCGACTGCAGATGAAATGAGGTCGCTGGCAAAGATCGCAGAACAGTACTCGCATGATGAAATACGCGTTACGCATCGCCAGAACCTGGTTTTACCTCATGTAAGTGAACGACAGTTACCAGAATTATGGAAGGCCCTGACTGAGGTATCACTTGCCAGTAGTAATATCGATCTCCCGAGTGACATCATCGCTTGCCCGGGATTGGATTATTGTGCCCTTGCTACCGCTCGTTCAATACCCATTGCACAAAACATAGCGACACATCTTGAGGCTACAGAGGTAGCCAAAAATCCAAACGGTGTTTCGATCAATATTTCAGGCTGCATTAATGCTTGTGCGCATCATCATGTTGCCAATATCGGCATCCTGGGCCTTGATCGTGGTGGGGTTGAAAACTACCAGATAACCCTCGGAGGGCGTAGTGATGAACGAGCCCGTGTTGGAGATCGCATGGGACCAGGATTGGCGGCTGACGACATACCCCCTGCTGTCGAGCGAGTTGTTGATTTGTACCTCGACAAACGCGAACTAACGGAATCCTTCAGTGATACCTATGAACGCATAGGCAAAGAGCCATTCAAAGAGGTTATCTACGGGGAAGCCCATGCCCGATAAATTACTTAATCAAAATGGCGATATTAGCGATATTGTCAGTGACAGGTTCAATTCAGCATTAAAGCTTGCAGGTGATTCGCTCAATGAAGCTGACACCAAGCAACTGTTGCAAAGTCTGGACGAAACAACTGAAATTATCATTGAATTTCCGTCCAGTGCCGATGGGCGAGGCTTTTCGATAGCTGCAACATTAAGTGAACAGCGTGGCACTGGGTTTAAGCTCTTCGCCTCAGGTGAACTTAACCCTGATCAGCTCAGCCTCGCGTTTCAATGCGGGTTTGATGGCATTATTATCGATGAGGCGCAATGGAATCGTTATGGCGAAGAGTCATGGACACAAGCTATGGATCCCGTCATTAACCGCAGTTACTTGCGATCACACTGGCATCGACTCGATCCAATCTGGGAACGTCGTTACCAGCCATCTGTGACACCGTAAAAATCGCTATGATTAAAGCCTATGGCGAAAGCCTCTTTGGTGCACTCAAGCAAGTTGCGGAGGAAATTCATGGCTACATCATCAGCAAAACAACAATCCGATATTGAAGCGTTCAGCGCTTTACACATACCAGGTGATCCCATCATCCTGTACAACATCTGGGATGCTGGCAGCGCAGAAGTGGTGGCCAAGTCTGGAGCAAAGGCATTAGCAACAGGCAGTGCACCTGTCGCCATGGCACAAGGTTTTGACGATGGAGAGTTGATACCACTGGAGATGGCGCTAGATAATATTCGTCGAATATTGGCAGCCGTTGATCTACCTGTCACCATGGATCTCGAAGGCTGCTATGGCGTCGAGACAAACGCGGTAGCCAAAACAGTAAGCCAGGCAATAACAACGGGTATAGTAGGCTTCAACTTCGAAGACCAGATAGTCGGCGGAAAAGGCTTACACGATATCAACACGCAGGTTTCTCGAATCGAATCAGCTAGAAATGCTGCCAACCATGATGGGCTTAAACCGTTTATCAATGCCCGCACAGATATTTTTCTCAAAGCAAAACCTGATACACACAGTGAAGCCATGCTTAACGAGGCAATTGATAGAGCAAATGCATATGAGCAGGCCGGTGCAGATGGCTACTTCGCGCCAGGCATGGCTGACGAAAAACTTATTGCCACACTTTGCGAGAAAATTAACTTACCAGTAAATATTATCGCCCTGCCTCATGTGCCACCCAACCACGTTTTAAAAGAGCTTGGCGTTGCACGTATCAGCTACGGTCCGGTCCCATACCGTCAGATGATGAAAGCATTGGGAGTTGCAGCTGCAGAAAACTACGCTTGAGCAATAAACTCGATCAAAGGTAATGCTGTTGTAAATAGTACAAGGTATCAAAGTGCTCCAGCATCAAGGAGTACTTTGTGTATCGCTTCGGCAAGAGCTGCGTAACCTGCATCGTTGAAATGAACTGAATCAGATTTCATTGCAGGTTTTTTCAACAATGAGCCAATGATTTTATTCTCCAATGGCACTTCATGTTCCTTGGCCAGTTCCTTGTAAAATCCTGCGGTGCTGGCAAGTAAAGACTTCTTCGGCACCCCAACAAGCATCACGTCTATTCCCTGATTTTTTGCAAGTGTAATCATCGCCGACAAATTGGCCTTGGCATCTACAAGCGACCGGTTTTGCAATATGTCGTTACCGCCTTCAAGCAATATCATCAAATCCGGGTCTGATTCGGACAAGATAGCTGGCAGACGTTGCAAACCCTCTTCGGTCAACTCACCGGATACACCGGCATTGACAACTTCACGCCCAATCAAGCTTTGCAACACAGCCGGATAGGCCTTATCAACCGACACACCACGCCCTGCAGTTAAACTATCACCAAAAGCAAGAACGGTTGCATCGCCTGGCAACGAACGCAACTCAGGGTCACTACAGGCAACCAGAGCAGCCATGCTGAACAGCAGCACTACCACTGACAGTCCCCGCTTCATCAGCGCTCTAATCTGCATCAGTGTGCCTCGCGAAAACATGTACTCATATCCAAAAATACGGCAGAATAACCATTCACGCTCCGTGCCTGCTCTTTTCAGGAAGGCAAAATGCAAAGTTCTGACGACGACCAAAATACCAATTCCAACAATCGTGCAACTACAGATCCTGAGGCGCACCCTGTAACCACTGAACATGCGCATCACGGACATGAGCATGGCCACGATCATTCGCATCTGAACGATACCGCGTTGCGTGTTCGGTCGTTGCACACCTTATTGACAGAAAAGGGTTACATCGATCCAGCAGCGCTAGATGTACTCATCGATACCTACGAGAACAAGGTCGGACCACGCAATGGTGCCGCTGTGGTCGCTAAGGCATGGACCGACCCAAGTTTCAAAGCGTGGTTGCTTGAGGACGCAACCGCCGCTATCGACTCACTCGGCTTTTCCGGACGCCAAGGTGAGCATATGGTCGTGGTTGAAAACACAGCTACAGTTCACAACATGATTGTCTGCACCTTGTGCTCTTGTTATCCCTGGCCAGTACTGGGCTTGCCACCGTCCTGGTATAAATCTGCGCCATACCGCTCAAGAGTCGTATCAGAGCCCGAATCAGTTTTAGCTGATTTTGGCGTCAAGCTCGCAACCGATAAATCAATTACGGTGTGGGATTCCACAGCGGAAGTTCGCTATCTTGTTCTGCCAGAGCGCCCGGCTGGAACTGACTCATTAGACGAAGAAAGCCTGGCCTTGCTTGTGACTCGCGATTCCATGATAGGCACTGGTTTCGCGTTAGACCCGAGCAGCCTGAACTCATGAACGGTGTACATGATATGGGGGGCTTACAGTGTTTCGGCCCAGTTAATGACGCCAAAGATGAAACGCTGTTCCACGAACCTTGGGAGCGCGATGTCTTGGCCCTGTCACTAGCTATGGGAGCCACAGGCAGCTGGAATCTTGATCAATCACGTTCAGAGCGCGAAAGTCTGCCACCAGCCTATTACCTGAGTGCTGGCTACTACCGCATTTGGCTGAGCGCACTTGAACAATTGCTGATCAAACACGAGTTGATCACCGAAGCAGAACTCAAGGCGGGTCATATGATCACTGAACCATCAACGCTAAAACGCATTCTGCAAGCCAAAGATGTTGCCGCAGTATTGGCCGCCGGTTCATCCGTGGATCGTAAAGCGAAATCACCACAGCAGTACAAGATTGGGGACAGAGTGCTGGTTCGCAACTGGCAGCCCGCAAGCCATACACGGCTGCCAGCATACATACGCGGGCATGTCGGTGTTATAGAACGTGTACATGGCTGTCATGTTTTTCCTGACACCCATGCGACAGGCGATGGTGAACAACCACAATGGCTATACAACGTGCGTTTTCAAGCCAGCGAACTATGGGGCAACAGCAACAGCAACAGCAACAGTGTATCGGTTGATTGTTGGGAATCTTATCTCACTGAAGCCACCGAGAAAACTGAAGTGAAAACCAATGAGCTCTGACGAACGCCCAAACACAAGAGCAACGCAATCATCACTTCTACATGCTATTCCCAGCATCCCTAGAGACGACAACGAGCCAGTTTTCCATGAACCCTGGCAGGCAGAAATCTTCGCCACCACTCTGGCACTTTTTGAAGCAGGGGTTTTCACCTGGCCCGAATGGGCGCATACGCTCAGCAATGAAATCAAGCGTGCGCAACAAGCTGGCGATGCCGATTTAGGCGATACCTACTACCACCACTGGCTCAACGCACTGGAACGTATCCTGATCGACAAAGAGCTTGGTTCACAAGCGCAACTAAGCGAGCTATACCAGCGATGGGACCACGCGGCACGCACAACACCGCATGGCCAGGCGATCGTCCTACGATAAAAATCCTCCGGCGCCAAGCCACTGACATTGCCAAAGCTCTGACAGCTGTTCCCTGATATCCGATCAATCATCCAATAAAATGCATGATTTCTGGACATTAATGCGTCAATGTTGCTGACGCGCGGCACATAGCACGTAACTTGCTATCAAGGGCAAACGACATCTTGATAGAGCAACACCATGACGAAAAAATACCGGCTCGTAACTCGTAGTGACTTTGATGGTCTGGTCTGTGCCGTGCTGTTCAAGCACCTCGACATGATCGATGAAATCACCTTTGTGCATCCGAAAGATATGCAAGATGGCAAGATCGAGATTACCGAAAACGATATTACAACCAATCTGCCTTTTGTAGACGGTGCTCATCTTGTCTTCGATCATCACGCATCAGAAGCTGCCCGTAATGATACGTCAGTAGAAAACTACATCATGGAAGAAGATACCCCTTCCGCGGCCCGAGTTGTCTGGAATCACTTTGGCGGTGAGAGTACGTTTCCGTCGCGATGGGATGGCATGATGGAAGCAGTCGATAAGGCCGACTCCGCCCAATTCACCAAAGAAGAAGTGTTGGATCCTAAGCGTTGGGAATTACTGAATATGCTGATGGATTCCCGTACTGGTCTTGGTCGATTTCGTGAATTTCGTATTTCAAACTACGCACTGATGATGGAATTGATTGACGCCTGTAAGGATCACTCAATTGACGAAATTCTGGATTTACCAGATCTGCGTGAACGTATTGAATTGTTTGAAAGCCAAAAAGAAGATTTCACAGCTCAGCTTGAGCGATGTTCAACAGTACACGGTAACCTTGTCGTTCTTGATCTTCGCGATGAAGAAGTCATCTATGCAGGAAGTCGCTTCCATATCTACGCCCTCTTCCCACAATGCAATATTTCAATTCATCAAATGTGGGGTTTCCAAAAGCAGAACACTGTTTTCGCTACTGGCAAATCAATCTTTGATCGAAATTGTAAAACCAACATTGGTGATCTGATGCAGCAGTACGGTGGAGGTGGACATACCGCCGCTGGTACTTGTCAGATTGACAACGATAAAGCAGACGAGGCATTAGCTGAAATCATTACAAAGATTAATGCAAATGAGCAAGCCGAATTGAAAAAAGCAAGTTAAGTAAAACTTTTGACTATCACTGAGGTTGATATTGCATCGGCCTCAGTGTACGAACATCGTCACTACCAAAGCCTTTTTTCAGCTCTTATTGAGCATGTATACGTGTCGATAATAACTCTTCCCCCGATCTAGCTTCTATCGCGTCGGTGTACACCTGTAAGACACCGTTGACGACATTATCCCAAGAGTAGAATTTCTCGACCTTATCAAATCCTGCCTGCCCCATTCGGGCCGCCATTGCAGGATCATCCAGTAGACCAGCAATAGCATTTCCGATCGATTGAGCATCCGGATTGACCAGAAAACCGTCTTCCTGGTGCGAGATTACCTCTCGCAACACTGGCAAATCCAAAGCCACTACAGGCTTGCGATTGGCAAAAGCCTCAAGGTAGACGACGCCAAGACTTTCAGTGGAAGATGGCACGCACACAACTTCAGCAGCGGCCAGAAAATCAGTCTTGAGCTGTTGCTCCGGTGGATCGATATGATGAATATCGCGATGCAGTTCGCGCTGCAATTGCGCCTTCACCTCAACAGACGCCGGCCCCATAAACACCAATGCCGCATTCGGATGACTCGATTTGATCATCTCAAAGGCTTCCAACAATAATTCATACCCTTTGAGTTTTACCATGCGACCTAAAAACAGGATTATTGGTCGGTCACCGAGCTCTAGATGTTCTCGACAACGGGCCTCATCTCCTGATCCATAGAGCACCGGGCCATAGGGAATAACAGTCACACGATCAGGTTCTGCACCATGGCGAATCAGGTACTCAGCTTCATGCTGTGTTAAGGCGATAAGCGCATCTGACTTACTGTACAAGCGTTTTATCCGCCTTGAATTCCAAGCAGATATACCATCACTAGTATCCAGAACATTAGGTGTGAACACAAAAGGGATGTTACGCCGCTGTGCACATTTATAGGCATAGTCAGCAGCGTCGGTCAATCCGTTATAGATGCAATGGACAAGATCGGCATCCTCGAGAGAGTCACCTACTTTTTTTCGCACAACGGAGCCGTAAAGAACACTGAAAATTGCTCGAGCAAATCGAAACGAGTGGTGATTGTTGGCAATCCACCTGACCCCTGGAAAATCAACTGACGACAACCCTATTCGGTTGACTTTGATACTTTCCAGCAAATGTCTGTCATCTGATGATTTTAACGCATCAAAGTTTAACGTCCGACCTTCACGAGCTGTTGTTTGGCAGTGCGTCAACACTTCAACAGAAATGGTATCAAGCAATCGTTTTGCAAGTTCCGCAGAGTGCACTTCTGTGCCACCCATAGCTGGCCAGAATCTGGGAACCCATACAACTGCTTTCTTGTTTGGTCGAATATCCACCGTTCCAGCTCTTAATTACCCCTCAGACGTCTTTGCGGCTCGAGCTCAAGAAAAATAAAGACCTTGTTAGCAAAACAAACACACAGTTCATACAGAACCAGGTAAACGGTGATTTTTTGTAGGTAATACGCATCAATTTATTATTGTTGTGATGTGCACACGCTCAGATGTAACGTAAATGGATGGATTTGAGCAGTTTCCCAGCCGAAAACGTCCTTGAGCGTTCAGAGTCCGCCGGCAACTAGATCGGCCCCCTCCGACTCCTGCTTAACCCAAATCTAAATAGATATCACTTGTTGATATTCCTACTAAAACACGCTTAATTCAACCACTATGACTTATAAAAGACACAAACATTCTCTATACAAAAATATTTATCGAAAGGGACTTGGGATAGGAGCACTGATGCTCGCCAGTTCCGGCATGGCCTACGCGCAGTCTGATACGTTTGCGCCGACCGCTTTCACCTCTTGCCCGAGCAAGGCATTTCTTACCCAGGGATCAGTTGCAAAGACATTTGGCATCAACCTGATAACTGGCGACTACACTGTGCTGGCCCAGGATCACGGAACCAGTGGCTCACTAAACGCGCTCGGTTTTAACAGTAATGATCGTTTTATATATGCGTGGAGCTACGAGCATGACCAACCAGTACGTGTTCACAATGATTGGCAAATTGAAGTATTGACAGACGTCAATATTACTAACCAGAATTTCTATGTCGGCGACGTTGATCCCGAGCGAGATATCTATTACGTCTACCGACGTGGAGTCGACTATGGCCTATACGGTATTGGCCTTGATCCTGAGCGCTCGGATTATATGACTATGTCCAGAGTCATCGATGGCGCAAGCCTGTCGTTGAGATCTGCGGATATGGCTGTCAATCCAGTCGATGGATATATCTATACAGTAGAGTCAAACGGTATACTACATCGCATCGATCAAGAAGACGGTAGTTCGATCTCACTAGGCTTCACAGGCGAATCAGGAGGATTTGGCGCGGCCTACTTCGATGTCGACGGTAATCTCTATATTGGTAGAAACCGTGACGGCAAGGTATTTCGTATCGCTATCGCCGCTGGAGAAATCAACGCAGAGCTATTCGCTAGTGGACCAGCATCCAACACTAACGATGGGTCGCGCTGTGCATCAGCACCAGTTGTGGATGACGACGACATACAAATCGATTTTGGCGATGCTCCTGATTCCTATCAAACGACTCTTGACAACAATGGTGCAAGACATGGCCTTGAATCCAACCCTGATTTATTTTTAGGCTCTGGTGTTGATGGTGAGTCGAACGCATTTGTGTTTCCTCTCTCTGACGACGAAACTGGCGAACTCAATGACGACGACGGCGTAACAATGATTGTGGAAGCTGTCGAGCGAGAGTATGCAATCGCTAGCGTGACAGCATCAGGTGAAGGTTATCTGAGCGCCTGGATCGATATACACCAGGATGGCCAGTTTGACGCGATAGATCAAGTGGCTTTCGATATTCCTGTCGGAGAAGGACAGCAATCAATTTACTTGCCGATCCCTGATGGTGTAATGGAAGGCACAACCTGGGCTCGCTTTCGAATGTCCAGTGTTCAAGGGCTTGCACCGTTTGGTGGCGCACCCGATGGCGAAGTTGAAGATATGCAGGTTCGCGTACATAAAAATGAAGTAACTATCACTGATTACCCATCCTCAACTGGTTGGACCACAATCGCCTTTGAAGATAATTGGCCACTACTTGGTGATTACGATATGAATGATCTGGTAATGTATATGCGTACCACGACTCACCGCACAGCCAGTGGATTTATCAAGGTTGAGATCAGCGGGCAACTCGCCGCAGCCGGCGCGAGTTATCACAATGGCTTTGGTATTCGTTTACCTGGAGTGCTGCATTCTGACGTCAATCAATCTTCAATGAAATTTTCGATTAATGATCGACCAGTCGAAGACCGCAGTGTTCTCGAAGCCAATCGTAATGAAGCAATATTGATCGTGACCGGCGATGTGTTCGACTATATCGGTCCTGGAAACCATTGCCTCTACTATCGCACCGAACCAGGTTGTGGCTCTTCAATTCAATTGACTTTCGATATATCAGTAGAGTTCAACACACCTGTCGATGCTTCTCTTAGCGGCGCGTTTGATCCATTCCTGTTTGCTAGCGAAGGTGCATGGCACGGCGCTCACTTTGTTGAACCACCAGGAAGATCTTACGAGATTCATCTGAAAAACCAGTCACCAACCGAAGCGTTTAACCCAGCCTTGTTTAGTGGCCTAGGTAACGATGCATCAAATCCTGACCAGGGGCATTATTTTCAAAGTACCACTGGCATGCCTTGGGCAATTGAAATTGGCGATAGATGGCAGTATCCAGTTGAATACTCTGACGTGTCAGTGGCTTATCCAGATTTCAAAAATTTCTCAACCAGCAACGGCGACCAATCAATCTATTGGTATGAGTCTGACAACGCTGATTCAAACGAAATATTCTCGGAATAATAACGATGAAAATTAAAATAATTGCGGTACTACTAACGAGTGTTCTATGCTCATGCGGCGGCGGCACACAAGACTCCATATTGGAGCCTGAGCAAGGCGCAGCTGTCCCGATAGCACAGGAAAACTTTAGCGACAATCCTTACGATGAATCGACTTTGGCTTACTCTGCGCAACTGGTATCAGCACAAGCCAACGAGACAGCACAGATATCTGTTTCACCGGAATTTACTTTCAAGACGTCTGACACGGTGCAACTGGCTTTGGATTTTCCAGAGGCACGCGGCACTCGCGCTACCGTCCTGATCTGTACAGACTATTCTGGGACTGAAGGGTCATACTCGGTCAACTACGACAGTTGCCTTGTACGAGCACCATTGGTAGACGGGCGTCTGGATCACGAAATGAAAGTGTTGAGCAGACACTCAACATCGTTAAGTGTCGTGTGGTTTGCTGAGCCCGGGTCAGAACCTTTGTACAGGGAACTGACGATGAGTAATAGTTAAGCAGATCATTATCTGACAACTGTACTACCAGCAGCATCGCTCAAGGGATGAGCGATGCTGCACACCCAAACACTCCAACAACAGTAAAAAAACAAACAACCTCCCTCCTCTCAGTCGACATATTGAATTATTGCCCTTAGCGGTAAAATAACGACATGAGACGCCGACTCTTCGGCGCTAACCGCCGCCAGAGGGTTACTGAAAAAAGCAGAATACCGATTGTCTGCTGCCAGAACATACCGCATACTTCTTTATCGATCGAACATAAAGAAGACCATGCACTCAGATACAAACGCAACCACAACACACGACGCCGAAGAAGATGCGCGCAACGAGCACATCAAAATCTACGTCGATGGCGATATCGTGCCGAGAGACGAGGCCAAGGTTTCGGTCTACGACTCAGGCTTTATGCTCGGCGATGGCATGTGGGAAGGCATGCGTTTGTACAACGGAACCTGGGCCTTTTTTGACGAACATATGGATCGATTATTTAACAGTTGCAAAGCAGTATCGCTGGACATTGGCCTCGACAGAGAAGGCATTGCCAGAGCATTAAAAGAGACTGCGGACGCGAACAATATGGTTACCGATGTGCACTGCCGATTGATGGTCACTCGCGGGGTAAAGGTAAAACCGTTTCAGCACCCTTCTCTTTCGCGAACTGGTCCTACTATCGTGATTATCATGGAGCATTCAAAACCCGCTACTGATGTGCAATCGAAAGGTATCAACCTGGCCACCGTTCCACAAGTTCGTGGCTTACCGATGAGCCAGGATGCAAAATTCAATAGCCACTCCAAACTCAACTGCGTCATCGCCTGCCTTCAAGCAGAACAGGCAGGTGCTGACGAAGGTTTGATGCTTGACCCACACGGCTTTGTCAACACAACCAATGCCTGCAATTTTTTTATCGTCACTAAAGGTAGTGTTTGGACTTCAACAGGTGATTACTGCATGAAAGGCGTAACAAGGCAAAAGGTTATCGATCTCTGCCAGGCCAATGACATACCAGTATTTGAGAAAAACTACTCTCTGTATGAGGCGTATTCGGCTGATGAAGCATTCTTGACTGGCACCTTTGGCGCACAAGTTCCTGTAGCGACAATTGATGGCAAAATTATTGGCGGTGAAGACAGACCCGTAATGAACAAGATTAGAGAACTGTATAAGAATTTGATTTCTGAAAATACGGGGTTCCAACTATAAGGGCCTTCGCCATATCCCGGTAAAAAAACACGTAACAGTTGGAAGACCATCCGAATCTTAATTTTTTGAATTTTCGTAGCGAGAATAAAAAATATTGACTGTAGTTTTATAAAAGAACTAACCAAGCAAAAAAGAGGTATTGACTATGAATATACTATTGAACATTGGCATTGTTGGCATCCTGATAGCAGCGCTTTGCTGTTTATCCCCGCTTGTGATCATCATGACTGGAATCGGCTGGTCAGAGTTCATTGGGCTTCATGACTACGTATTGATTCCCATATCTATTGGATTGATAGTTAGCAGTCTATGTACTAATCAAGATAAATCGCGAAAAGGCTGCGCGAACTAATCACCGGGAATACTATCCCTACCCTTCTCACCCAAGCTAACAACTCCGTACAGCAACAAACCGAAGCACCAAAGCTCCCATTGTTATCGACGTTAGTCGATAAAACCGGATGCAAAATTCTACAGACTCTCCAAGCTCAATTGCATCACTGTTCGCCATCTCGCAGAATAAGCAATTTCCAATGATGGCTGGTTGTTCGACCCCTACAGCTTTGTCGACACGACCAAAACCTGCAACATTCTTATAGATAAGTAACGGTAACTTCTGGACTTATACAGTTGACTACTGTATGAAGGTTGGTGTCGTCGCAGGTGATACAGATCACTTCCGCATTAACGAAGTGCAGTGCTTGAGAACGCCTCTCTCAATAGGAAATATATTCCGTAGATGACGTATTCTTGACCAGCACCTTTGGCACGCCGGTACCTGTAACGACAATTGAGGGCAAAGCTATCGATAGTCTTTCGATAGTAAAGATATGTCCGTCATGAACAAGTTCTGAAAGCTATTTAAGTCGTTGATTTCTGAGAGCACTAAGGTACGAATGTAGGAACCTTCGACGTATCCCAGAAACAAAGCATATAAAGATAGGAAAACTGTCCGAATCTTGATTTCTCGTATTTTCGTAGAAGTTGCACAAAGGGGGTTTCACAGTAACCCTTAATTTCGGATCACGCTGACTGTTTGGACCTCGATTACGTGGAAATCGTCAATGCAATCAATAGTTTACGTTAGCGATCAAACCATTGATTTTGACACCTCCCTGTTAGAGGCACTGAGCGCTGCTGCGGCTTACAAAAACCGCCTACTAGGACTGACGGGCTATCTGAGTTGGAAAAACGGCCGCTTTTTCCAGTATCTGGAAGGTCCGGACAATGTCCTGTCTGAAATGCTGGCGACGATTGAATCTGATGAGCGGCATAAAATCACCCGAATCATGAGGCTCGGCTCGAGGAGCAGCAGACTCTTCAGCTCATGGGACATGCTGAATTTCCAGGATAACGGTACGGCCGAAATAAGAATTCAGGACCTGCTGGAAGACATCGTCTTGTCGATGACCAGCAACACATTCGATGAAGTCAAAACGCATAATCTGATTTTGAACATGCTTAACGAGCTGGCAATCGTTCACGATAACAAGCTCTCGCACTTGCATGCCAACGGTGTGGTTCAGACAGGTGGTAAAAAACCTCCTTTTGTTGTCGCGTTAGGCGCATCAGCAGGTGGACTTCAACCACTTCAAACGATAGTCAAAGCACTCGTTCCAGAAGTTGATGCCGCCTTCATAGTAATTCAGCACTTCGCGCCTGAAACAGAAACGATGATGGATATGATCCTTCAGCGCGAGACACGAATGCCGGTATGTGCAGCTGAAGAAGGTATGTGCGTTGAGGCAGGAAAAATCTTCGTCATACCGCCAGGAGAAAATCTTGAAGTGTTCAAAGGTTGTTTTCACCTCAGTAAACAATATCGACTAAGCGGCGGTCCTCAATACCCAATAGATATCTGCTTTCATTCGCTTGCTTTGGAATACGGCGACAAATCCTTAGCCGTTGTTCTTTCAGGCACTGGTAGCGACGGTTCACTGGGTGCTCTGGCTCTGCAAGAAGCAGGTGGTGTTGTTTTAGTTCAAACGCCAGATACCAGTGAATTCGATGGTATGCCTAGTTCCAGCATAGAAGCTGGTGCTGCTCATCAGGTTCTAACTCCACCTGAAATTGCAGAATTCATAAATTGTCTAGGCGAAGACAGTCTGTCAGATTCATTAGCTATTCACCCAGAAAGGCGTTCACAGTATATAAAAGATGCTGTAGATATTTTGGCTAATCACGATATCGATTTTAGTGAGTACAAAGAAGAAACACTGTTTCGTCGCATCGAACGCCGACGCTTATTGGCAAATATACCAACGACAAAAGGCTATATCGATTTCCTTCGCGACTCTGACAAGGAACAGCAGGGTTTGCGAGACGATGTACTTATTACAGTTACCAGCTTTTTTCGCGACCCGGAAGCCTGGGACAATTTGAAAGATCTCGTACTACCAACAGTGCAAGAAAATTTGCAAACCGGGGACACTTTCAGAGCTTGGGTGGCAGCCTGCTCTACAGGCGAAGAAGCCTATACGGTTGCCATGGTGCTAACAGAGCTGATTGAAGAGACTGGAAAGAATCTGAGTTATAAAGTTTACGCAACGGATATCGAACGTAGATCTCTTGATCATGCGAGTACTGGAACCTATTCTGAGCACTCTCTGACTCATATAAACCCAAAACGACGAGAACGTTTTTTCTCCAAGACTCGCGACGGTTATACGGTCAACCAAAATTTGCGTGAACACGTGATATTTGCTCCGCACAATTTTATCAAAGACGCTCCGTTTACAAGAATGCACTTGGTGACGTGTCGCAATGTACTGATATACATGCAACCCGAGTTGCAACAAAAAGCACTCAAGATGTTGCACTTCTCACTCAATGTAGGCGGCATACTTTTTCTTGGTGCGTCAGAAACTCTTGGTTCAGTGCAGAGCGAATTTACTCCTGTATGCCGCGAGTGGAATCAATTTCGCAAACTGCGCGATATTCGTCTTCCTTTGCATCTCAACTCTGCCCGAACGTTAACGCCATCGAACAGTAGCACCAACGAGTCCAAATACTCCAAAGAAAAATCGGCTATATCGAATTTATGTTTGGATATGCTTTCTCAGCAATCCGATAACACTAATGTTCTAGTGACTGAAAGTCGCGCCATCATCTCTGTCATATCCGATCCAACGGGAATTTTACAAGTACATCATGGTGAACCTACCGTAGATATTTCAAAAATGGTCCCGGAAGGTATTGGCCCATCTCTTACCTATGCTATCGATAGGGCCATCAAAGAACAGACTAAAGTGGTGCACGGCAACATCTTGTGCGAACCAATTGGACAGGCATCACGTGAAGTTGACATTGAGGTCATCCCACATAAAACACCTGACGGGCAAGCTTCACAGTATGCGTTAATCGTCATCTCTAATACGGCCACAGCACTTACAGCCGAGAAGGACGCAGACTCTAGAGATTTATCAACCTTGGAAATTCTGCGAGCTGAACGTGATCAAGCTCGACAAGCCTTGCAGGTTGCCATCAATGATCTGGAATCTTCAAATGACGGACAGAGAACCGTCAATGAGCAATTGACCGCTGCCAACGAAGAGTTGCAAAGCACGAACGAAGAGCTTCAATCAGTTAACGAAGAACTCTACACAGTCAATTTCGAATACAAAACAAAGATCCACGAACTGTCCGATCTCAACCACGATTTAGACAACTTGCTGGAAAGTACTAATCTTGGGGTTATTTTCCTTGACTCCGAACTAAGAATTCGACGCTATACCGACGTAACAACACGAACAGTAAATTTGTTACCTTCAGATATAGGTCGACCCTTCGATGATCTTTCTCACAACCTGGAATACGACTCTCTGACTGATGATATGCGTCGAGTGTTAACAATGGGAAGGTCAATCGAACTGGATATAATCCAATCCAACAAATCATTGTATAAAGTCGCTATACATCCGTACAAGGTTGGTAGCGGAATGGCGGAGGGTGTCTTGATCACGTTCGTGGAGATAAGACAACCCGTGTTGGTAAGCGATGAAGAAACAATATTGAGTTTTGAATCCTAGCCTAGGCCGCAGCAAAATCCCGTTCGATTAGTTCTTCATTTTCAGTTAATCGTTGATCTGACGGGAGATTCGGTTTCATTTTCGACATCTGTATTTCTCTGATTTTAGCTGGTAGCTGATCTGCGGCTACTGGTTCTGAAAACAGAAATCCCTGAACACCGTCAGACCCATGTTGCTTGAGGAATAACAGCTGATCTAATGTTTCAACACCCTCGGAAACTACCTTTAGATCCAGGCCGTGGACCATGGTGATAATCGTTTTAACGATGGTGTCAGCGTCGGATGATTTACCAATCTCAGCAATAAAAGAGCGATCAATCTTCAGCCTACTAAGAGGGAGATTGATAAGTCTTGCAAGCGAGGAATATCCGGTTCCAAAATCATCTATCGACAAATTCAAACCCATATCCCGACATTGACTTAATACCGCCTCACTCTCTTGGTTAGTCATCAGCTCCGTTTCCGTCAACTCAAGTTCGAGATAACGAGCTGGCAGTTGAAATTCATTCAGCAATTTTTCAATTTTTTGAACAAACGTGTGATCTTGCAGTTGCCTTGCAGAAACATTTACCGCGACCGGAAGATTAAGGCCGGCATCCTGCCATTTGCGAGCCTGCGCCACAGCAGAGCGTAAAACCCATTCACCCAGATATTTGATACACCCCGACTTTTCTGCAATCGGAATAAATTCATCTGGCAAGATTGCGCCGAATTTAGGGTGTTGCCATCGACACAATGCTTCAACATGCCAGGGCGAAGCATTGTGCAAATCAAAGATCGGCTGATAGTGCAACTCAAACTGATCATTCTTGATACCTTCGATAAGATCTATCGCGAGCCTTGCCTCTCTATCCAGTACTTTGAGCTGAGTTCTAGAGAGTACATTGAGTTGATTTCGACCGGCTGACTTTGAACGATACATTGCTAGGTCCGCCCCCCGTACAAGTTCTTCAGCGGAGGTACCATGATCTGGGAAGATACTTATCCCTATACTGCTGGTGATGTTTACTTCATCATCACCGATGCGAATGGGTTGGCGAATCGATTCAGCGATAACTCGCGCTGATTCGAGAACCGAGCTGCGATCTTCATCAAATTCGATCACCATGATAAATTCATCACCGCCAAGTCTCGCGACCGTGTTTTCACTACTCGTGAGATTCTTTAATCGATCAGCGATCTCACGCAGAAGAAGATCACCAGCGGAATGACCCAGGGCATCATTAATTGGCTTGAATCCATCAATATCAAAGAACAGAACAGCTAACTTGCCACCGGTTTGCTCACACCGCGTTATGGATGAGCGAAGCCTGTCGAAGAACATCATACGATTAGGTAGCCCGGTGAGTGAATCGTGATGCGCGAGATGTTCCAGATAATTCTTGGCCTGTTGCAATCGCTTTTCAGCGTTGTTCTGACGTTCAAAATTTATCATTATCATTTGAAAGCCATGACGTTCTGACTGATGTTTCCGAATCGCATTGCACATCAACAGAACCGGAATACAGTTTCCTTCCGCGTCACACACAGAAACCTGTAGCTCCTGCATCAAGCCCGAGTCGAGCGCACGCTCTAGAAAAGGAAGGAAAAGATCCCTCTGACTCTCATGAATATGCTGAATAAAGGGCTGATCGGCCAGTAAAGCATTCGGCCTTCTCAGTAAATGCGCACCAGCGAGGTTAGTTTCGTCGATAATTCCTTTTTCATCCAATCGCACATAAGCAGCAGGTGCGGAATGAAACAAACGGTCTAGTTCAAGCTGTCTTTTTCGAGTGAATGACGCCGCCGAACTAACGCTCGGATGCAGTATTTTGGCGTCAGCTTTGTCTTCATCTGCCTCGAGCACCGAATGCGTCGGGTAGGTATGTTCGTCACAGCTTTGAAACTTCATGAATTTTTATTATCTTCCATGTCACTGCCTTTCAGCAGTGAATCTCACCCGTGCTTCAAACAAAGACCAATTGAATCCGGCTACTAGGGATGGAGACATATCGGCCTAAAAAAGTTCGAGAGCTGTAAAAATTTTCTATCTATATAGTGTCCAACGTCTGGTACAAGTCAAATAATGGCTTCATCACAATGGCTTTTCAAACTTCACTAACTAACGTGAAGGTCAGGAAAAATAGTCCATGCACATGCAGTAACTCGAAGAATTAGATGAAGCTGTGCAGTGTTCAGTAAAAGTCATAAAAAAATACGGAAGCATGGATTTACACAATGAGCTTAGTACGCTTTTCTAGATGCGCAAGCCGTTTTAAAATTTTTTTCATTCGTTATTTTTGAATTCACCAATTCACAGCTTCCCTGAACTGACAAGAAGCCTTCGCTAACAGTTTCCCTCGCACTACTGACACTAATATTTATTTTTTTAGCCCAAATTTTTCGCGACCACAGTGTATTACTGTTAGCTCCTGTTTGGAACATAAGTTACTTTACAATTCTCCAAACGCAATTCTGCTAATGATCTAACTGAGCAAATTAAGAAATCTTGAATAAAAAAACACTGCTGAGAATTGGCATCGTTGGCAGCCTGATAACAGCGCTTTGCTGCTTCACACCGATTTTGATTGTTTTGTTTGGGGCTATCGGCTTGTCGGCAATGATTGGGATTCTCGACTACGTCTTGATTCCCGCACTTATTGGTTTTCTGCTGTTAACCATCTACGCACTTTTCAAGACAAAGCGTAAAACACAAAGCTGACAAGGGTGACTACCAAGACTCCTACCCCCACTCTTTTCAGCCAAGCCAGGGACTCGGTATAGCGAACAAACCAAAACACCAGAACTCCCGCGAGCATCGACCAAAATCCAAGACCACTCATCGCACTGTTAAGCGAATCAATCGGATTCATTGTTACAACGTTAAATAGTGTCTGAAAATCTGGCCAGACCGCTACCCACTGCAATGGCAGATAGCTGAAAACCTGTATGTAGTAAAAGTAGTGAATCTGTGGCACCAGACTAATAGCGCACACGAATATCAGGACAGTCAGAAATAGGTCTACCAACGGGGGAGCAAACCGGAGCGGCATACCTGTCATAAAACGCGTTGAATGACGATAGACCTTGCCGGACACGTAGAGATTAAGCCAAAGAAAACTGGCAAAAAGCAAAAAGCTCAGCAACGCAAGGCCAAGTTGCGCCACCGGGGCCAAATGAAAAATCGTATCCTGGCCTACAAAATCATTCAGCAAATAGCGTATGGCAGCTGGGTGCCATAGCAATGCGAGCACAATGGATGCTATCGCATAGGTGACGAAACGGGAAAAGCGACACCCCATCAGCGGTGACAAACCATGCTTTACTTGATGCTAGCTACGCCAAGACCTACCGAGAATTTCTCGCACCAGATGTACACTTCATTGTAAGCAGAGGCATCAATAGAACTTGGCACCTTATAAGATTGAGCACCGGAGTTCTCACGTAGTAGCTCGATAATCGTAGAAGGATCATATTTGCCATCCTTACCCAGAGCGACTTTTGGATCTGGCGCGCCATCAAAAGAAAAATCCGCACCCAACTCGATAACATAGCCAGAGTCAGTTTTCACCAGAGTGGCAGTGCCTAGCGTTTCATGGTTACTCAAGCCTTTGAATGTACCTGAGCGTGAATGACCATCCGCAAAAGAAACAGTCGCAGCGAAAAATAATGAGGTGGCGAGTACCAGTTTTGGTATTAAAGCAACAAACTTCATGGTGAATTCCTCTGGGCTAAGTCCGAACTTCAGCCGGTATTGCCAGCACACCTCGGACCCTTCATGCGCCAGCTAAAAATTCGACTGGAAGTGCTGAGGCAAGTTCCCTGACGATCTGTTATCACTGGGATAGATGCGGAGCGCCTCACAACGTCCGCATCTTTCGGTTTCATGACTATTCAGAGCGGCTCGAGACTGGCGCATCTGACATAAAGCGATTGAACTCCTCTTCATCAGCTCGGCGCTTGGCACCCTGGCGAAACTCTGAGAATCGATCAGCGCGTTTTTTAATCTCATCCTTGATTTCACGTATTCGATCATATTGAGTCTGCTGATACTCATTGAACACAATATTATCGCTATCCTGACGGCCATTATGATCGCGAAAATTACCGGTTATGCGGTACCACAGACCGCGAATGGCATCCGGTAATTCGCTAACCGGGCGGCCTGTCAGATTCCAATAAAGCAGGAAGAGTCCAGCCGGCCAGAACAATACGAAACCTATAACCATGACGGCGATGTTCATGCCTGACCAGTTGGCTTTGCGCCCGAGTTGCCGACTACTTGCGCCCCAGCAACTGCTGTAGCGGTTCGCAGGTGTTGCATTTGACGATGACATATATGTCCCCTTTACAAAAAGGAAGCGACGGCCCGTAAAACAGTGCTCGGAATCGGGCTATTCGCTTCAATTCTTGATTGATGTGAACACTGTTCACATCTAATATACACTTTCTATCGACAGTTTCAAGTATTTTCGAGAAAAAAAGTGAACAATGTACACATCTAAGCTAGGAGTCTTGTCGTGTTGAAGAAAAAGCGCGGTTACCACCACGGCAATCTGGCGGAATCCCTGCTCGATGCCGTGGACGAAATCGCCGGCCAATTTGGCTTGGAAGCGGTCACTTTGCGCGGCTGCGCCAAACTTGCTGGGGTATCACCGTCCTCGGCATTTCGACACTACGCTGACAAACGGGCATTACTTACAGCCTTTGCCACCCGCGCGCTGAATCAACTAGCCGAGTCTCTAGAGACTGCTACTCGCACAGCCGTTGCTAGCGGAGGCAATGCGTTTATGGCAGTGGGTCTTGCCTACGTGC
>CAZQOI010000012.1:0-56148 GCA_964594905.1 uncultured Granulosicoccaceae bacterium | reverse complement strand
GTCGTTAGCTTTACAGTACTATTTAGTCGACCCTGCGTAACTCAATTGACACCTGTATAGAAGTGTTTTGCACAGATGTACGGTGACTGAAATTGTAAGGTTTTGCTAACATGAGGCTGTTTTCTTGCAATTTCGGACCGGTGCACAAAACCGAAGCGAGATCCAGCCTCGAAGAGCAATCAGAGTAAGTTGTTCGAGGCTGGCATGACACCGATGCTGGAGTCACGTTGGCGGTGAGTCTGAAATCGACAAACTGGCCCCTGTGATCAACGATTCGCCACAGATATCGCCATTTACTTGAAACTCGAATGTATGTTTCATCGACATGCCAGTCCATGGATCTTGGATAGTGTTGCTTACGGGTGCGAGCAGCAATGAGGGATCGAATTTAATGACTCATCGTTGAAGCGAGGAGGGATCGACGTGGATATCACTCACATGTGGTGCTGCGACTTAACAGCAGTTTACGCAACAATCCCAAATAAACAGCCAATACAAACGTTTTGCGAATCACTATTTAGTGATTCGTCTCGCCACAAATTACTCAGCTTCGAACACACGCCCTTTAGCAGGATTGTCCGAATACAGATGAATAGTAAATACCGACGAGTCCTTAGTCCTGACCCGGTGTATGAGATTGTCAAACTGACCTTCGTTCGTTGAGCTGAAGATACTATCTCCAGAACGCATTTCGCTTAACGAAACCTGCTTGGCCTTGACCTCATTGATTGGTTCAAATATTTCCATCTCGAGGTGTCCGTTCAACACCTGGTAATACGCGAAAGAAGGGTGCCCGTGTATTGAGGAGGTGATGTCCTTCTCCCAGCGACAGATAAAACCAATCCAATTGTCATCAGTTCCTATGATGTTACGGCTATAGGCATCATGCCGTGGCAGGGCGTTGAGCTTATTCTGATGTTGTTGCGCTAGTTGATTCAGGTTATCGGCTACAAGTTTACTGTGCTCGCAGGGTTTGCTCGAGTTATTGTCGGCAAGCACGCGCGCATCCAGCAGGTGTTGAAATACATCCTTGAATGAATCGCGAGCATCATGGGTCCGCTGACAGGTGAGGATTTCATCAATTGCTATGCACATTGTGTCAATTCCTCATCCAGTTCCATTGCTGCGGCTAACCACAGATCAAAAAATTCGTTGATGTCGGCTTCGGTGACATCTTTGTTGGTGATGATCAAGCGTACGGTTAGATCATCATCAATATAGGCGATATTCACAAAGGAGCTTCCATGCTTATGTAGTCGTTCGCGAACGGTTTTGTTGAATGTGTTCAAGTCTCCGCTGTGGCAGACCTTGGTGCGGAAACAAATATTGTTGATCCACCGCTCGCTTTGTAATTCGAGTGTAGGCTCAGCTTTTATGCGATTCTCGGCAATGCTCGACAAATGCATAAAGTTATCGATCCGGTCTTTGAACCCTTGCTCACCATAAAACACGTATTCCAGCCACATTTTCAGCATATCGACGCGACGCCCGCATTGCAGGGAGTAGGGGCCGAGATCCTGTCGATCCTCGCTGTCGTGAAAAATGTAGGAGGTGTCGCCAAGATTGCATACGCGATCGAAACATTCAGGGTCCCGTGCGAACAGTACGCCACACATCAGTGGCACACCCAACATCTTGTGTGCATCCCAGGTCATGGAGTCTGCTTTGTCAAAACCTTTCAGAAACTCTCTGGCTTCACCTGCGAAGGCAACTGCACCACCCCAGGCACCGTCTATGTGTAACCAACAGTCGTTGCTTTTTGCGACTCGTGCGAGTTCTTCAAAGTTATCGTAGGCGCCGCGAACTGTTGTACCTGCTGTTCCGATGATGCTAACGGGTACTCGCCCTTCCGCTTTGCAGATCTCGATTTGTTTTTCGAGTTCTACTGTGTTCATGACGCCGCGATCGTCGGTGGGAATCTTATACAGTGAGTCGAGTCCTATGCCACTCATCACCGCTGCCTTGTCCATCGAATAGTGTGCTTCGCTTGAAACAAAGACTGCGCACTTAGGCAACCCTTGAAGGCCTGACTGTTTCAGATTTGGAAATTTCTTATGCAAGGCAAGCAGCAGTGCGACATAGTTGCTGTTGCTGCCACCGGTAGTTACCTGAGCCTCACCAGATTCAAAACCAAAAACTCGTTTGAAAACGTTTAGCATCTCGTTTTCGATGATGGTCGCCACAGGTGCCACCTCATAGGTATACATCGACGTGTTGGCAACCGCCTCGATGATGCTGCCGACCAGAGCTGGCTCGGACTGTCCGGCCCAAAGCTGATTGAAGTACTGGGGGTGTGCCGTCTTGACGCTGCTCTCCAGGTAGGCGTCTACGGTCGTCCAAACATTGTTCCAGGACTGGCTGCCAACGGTGACGTCCATACCCTGCAGTTTGCTTTTCAGTACGGCGTAGTCTTGGTAGTCGACCACCATGCCCGACTTGTTCACGTTCGCGTACTGGCTGAGCACCTGAAAAAGCGTGGTAAACAAGTCCGATTCCTGGCTACTGGATTGATGGTTTACAAAATCCACAGTACCCATTCCAGTTGGCTTTTAATGACTTTCATAACACTATCGAGACCCGTGAAAAGTCTCGGAGTTCAACACAGTTGTTTGCATCGCTATTACGGATAATTAAGCCTGAATCAGCTCGAATTGTGCGCTTTGCACGGTTACGGAGAACGGCTTTTGAAATTAGTCGAAAAATGGCAAAAATTCAGGAATTTTTTAACCAAAGGTCTATCTCAGTATGTGAGCAAATGGAGACCTTACCCGCATGAAATTATCAATTCTTGGCGTTCCTGTGCTGTTTTTCGCATCAGCCTTCATTCTGGCCGATGATTTCAATGGTGACGCTGAACGCGGAAAGGCCCTGTTCCCTGTTTGTTCGGGCTGTCACGGCGTAAACGGTGAGGGCAATGCCAGTTTTAATGCGCCTCGCCTTACTGGGCAATTTGAGTGGTATCTGGTGACTCAATTACAGAATTTCCAATCAGGTGCGCGTGGTGCTGGAGACGGTGATATCAATGGCGCAGTCATGGCGCCGATGTCGCGACTTTTGGCTGACGATCAGTCGATTCGGGATGTGGTCGCCTACATCATGACGCTTGAGGCGGAGCCCTACGAATTCAAGCAGTAAGCTAGTGGTGCAATCCGGATAGTGATTCGTCTGTCACTTGGCTGACGAATCAATCCTGACTGCCATTATCATGGCAGCTAACGGTGTTGGTGCTTAAGCTATTAAATGTCTCGATGTGAGGGGGGTCTGGTTTTCCAGCTAAGCCTCACTGAAATATATCCAATACATTCAACCAATTTGCTGCATTGTCCGCTATTTAATTAAGTTAATTTAGCGTTTTGTGACAAGCAGACACATGCCTACTCGAATCGTTGTACTTGCAGCCGGAAAAGGCACTCGCATGAAGTCGCGAATGCCGAAGGTTTTGCACCCCTTGGCTGGCAAACCCCTGTTGGCACACGTGCTCGATACAGCAGCGACTCTCAAACCTCTGAGCGTCAATGTCGTGATCGGGCACGAAGCTGATATGGTCAAAAAGACCATCAAGCATGATGTCGTCTGGGCGATGCAGACTGAGCAGCTGGGCACGGGTCACGCTGTACAGCAGGGTCTCGAAGGAATCGACGATGATGACACTGTACTGATCACTTACGGTGATGTTCCTCTGACACGTGCATCCACTTATCAGTCCCTGTTGGATGTTTGTGATGAAAAGACCATTGGGCTACTGACCTTGATCATGGATGACCCAACAGGGTATGGCCGTATCATGCGTGCGAACGGTGAGGTCACTGGTGTTGTTGAGCAGAAGGACGCAAGCCCAGAGCAACTCGATATTGCTGAAGTCAACGCGGGTGTGGTGTCAGTTCGTGGTGGCATTTTGCGCGATTTACTGTCTCGCATTGACAGCAATAACGCGCAAGGCGAGTACTACCTGACTGATATCCATGAGTTAGCGGTCAAGGATGGCCTGTCAATTGTCGCCGTGCACCCGGATGATGCATGGGAAGTGGATGGCATCAACAGCCGCACTCAGCTCGCCAGTCTTGAGCGCCTACATCAAGCCCATCTCGCTGAGGAACTGATGATCGAGGGTGTGACGCTGGCTGATCCTGCCCGAATTGATATACGTGGTTCATTGACGACGGGTACGGATGTTTCAATTGATGTTAATTGTGTGTTTGAAGGCCAGTGCGAGTTAGGCAGTAATGTCTCCATCGGTCCAAACTGCCTGATATCGGGCAGCAAGATTGCCGATGGCACCACCATTCATGCAAACTCAATAATTGAGGACAGCGAAGTAGGGCAGAACGTCAACGTTGGCCCGTTTGCGCGTTTGCGTCCAGGTACGCGATGTGGTGATCAGTCAAAAATCGGTAACTTCGTGGAGACCAAAAAGGCATCGATAGGCAACGGCAGCAAAATCAACCACCTGAGTTATGTTGGTGATGCAACGCTTGGCAAAAACGTCAATGTAGGAGCCGGCACCATAACCTGCAATTACGATGGTGCGAACAAGCACCACACCAGCATAGAGGATGATGTCTTTATCGGATCCAACTCAGCACTTGTTGCTCCGGTCACGGTGCAGTCAGGCGCAACAGTTGGTGCAGGTTCTACTATCACCCGCGATGTACCCAAAGATAAGCTTTCGCTAACCAGGGCGAAGCAAATGGATATACGAGGCTGGTCTCGACCAGTCAAGAAAAAGTAAAGAGAGCCTAGATATATGTGTGGAATCGTCGGTGCAGTTGCACAAAGAGATATAGCGGATATCCTATTGATGGGTCTGCAAAGTCTCGAGTATCGTGGCTATGATTCAGCAGGTATTGCAACTGTTGATGATGGTGGCAAGCTCAATCGAATCCGTCGTGTCGGCAAGGTCAAGACACTGGTCGATTCGGTTGCCGATAGCGGTATGCCTGGAGGCATTGGAATTGCGCATACACGTTGGGCCACGCATGGCGAACCCAATGAAAAAAATGCTCATCCGCATGTTTCTACTGATCGCATCGCTGTCGTTCATAACGGAATAATCGAGAATCATGTTGAGCTGCGTGAACGCCTGACCAAACTTGGTTACACGTTTGTATCGGATACCGATACTGAAGTTATTGCGCACCTTGTCGAGCATGAGCTGAAGACAGCTGGCTCTCTGTTCGAGGCAGTCCAGGCGGCTGTTCCGCAACTTGAAGGTGCCTATGGTACAGTCATCATGGACAGTGAAAAGCCAGATCATTTGATCGTAGCGCGCTCCGGTAGCCCACTTGTTATTGGTTATGGTGTGGGGGAGCACTTCATCGCGTCTGATCAACTCGCTTTGTTGCCGGTTACGCGTCGCTTTGCCTATCTGGAAGAAGGCGATGTCGCTGAAATCACCCGTACGAATGTATCCATTGTCGATGTGAATGGAGATTCGGTTGAGCGTAAGATTGAAGAGTCGACCTTATCTCGTGATGCCAGCGATAAAGGTAATTACCGGCATTACATGCAAAAGGAAATCTACGAGCAGCCGGTTGCCATTCAGCGAACACTTGAGGATCGCCTCGCCAATGGTGCTGTTCTTGATACTGCCTTTGGTGAGAATGCTGAATCCTTGTTGAAACAGGTAGAGCATGTTCAGATCATTGCTTGCGGTACCAGCTATCACGCAGGTATGACGGCAAGATATTGGTTTGAAGAATTCTCTGGTGTTTCATGCAACGTCGAAATTGCCTCTGAATACCGATATCGTCAGTCATTTGTTCGCCCCAACAGTTTACTCGTCACCATTTCACAGTCAGGTGAAACAGCAGATACCCTGGCCGCCCTGCGTCTAGCGAAGGAACAGGGCTACATGACTAGCCTGACTATTTGCAACGTACCGGGATCATCTCTGACGCGTGAATCGGATATGACCTATCTGATGCAGGCGGGTGCGGAGATCGGTGTTGCCTCAACCAAAGCCTTCACTGTTCAGTTATCAGGTTTATTGATGCTTGCAGCTGCAGTTGGTCATCACAAGGGCATGACTGCCGAAAAAGAAAAACAAATTGTCTCTGCCCTGCAAAGTCTTCCAGCGAAAATTGAGCAAGTGTTGAGTATGGATGAGCCTATCCAGGCGCTTGCAGAAGATTTTGCCGATAAACAGCACAGCTTGTTTCTTGGACGTGGAGATCAGTACCCAATAGCGATGGAAGGTGCGCTGAAGCTCAAGGAAATTTCCTATATTCATGCCGAGGCCTATGCTGCTGGCGAGCTCAAGCATGGCCCCTTGGCTCTTATTGATGCGGAAATGCCGGTAATCGTTGTAGCACCCAACAATGAGTTGGTTGAGAAGCTCAAGTCAAATGTGGAAGAGGTGCGAGCGAGGGGTGGTTTGATGTATGTGTTTGCTGATCGTGATGCGCAGTTTGTCACTGATGACACAATGAAGGTTCTAGAGGTTGCACCTTGTGACCCGGTGATCGCACCGATTATCTATACGATCCCATTACAGCTCTTGTCCTATCACGTGGCCATTATCAAGGGTACCGATGTGGATCAACCACGAAACCTCGCGAAGTCGGTTACCGTCGAATAGACTAGCTCGCCAATGGATCATCGAGTGCGGGTAATACTTTACCGACGCAATCGCCGAATCCGATAGAGTAGCCGTCACCGCGCGCTACTCCTGTCAGGGTGAGTGTGTCGTTGTTTTCAATAAAGCTTCGTTCTTCACCGCTGTCCAGTGTTATGGGTTCTTTGCCACCCCAACTTATTTCCAGCAAAGCACCACGATTATGTTTTTCAGGCCCGGAGATTGTACCGGTGCCTAATAGATCTCCCACGCGCATGGGACAGCCAGATGACGAGTGGTGCGCCAGTTGCTGTGCAGCGGAATAGTACATTTCGTTGTAGTTGGTTTCCGCAATGGTTGTTGGTGCTTTACCTTCAGGTGCCATCGTGACTGTAAGGTCAATGTTGTACAACATGGGGCCGTTGTCGCGCAGGTGGGGTAGCAGTTCGAATTCACGTTCAGGTGTATTGCACCTGAACGGCGCAAGTGCTTCTTTGGTGATTATCCATGGGCTGATTGTTGTGGCAGTCGCTTTAGCCTGAAAAGGACCAAGCGGTTGATATTCCCATGCTTGAATATCCCGAGCAGACCAATCATTAAGTAACACGTAGCCAAATATCATGTCATCAGCTTTGCTCACGCTAACAGGGCTGTTTGAATCAACACCCACAATAGCCCCCAATTCCAGTTCTATATCGAACCGTGCGGAGGGAGCGAAACGTGGAAGATCGTCATTGGGGCCTTTTAATTGTCCCCACGGGCGGCGTATCTCAGTACCGGAGACAACCACGGATGATGCTCTGCCGTTATAACCAATGGGTATATGCAACCAGTTTGGTGGCAAAGCGTTTTCTGCGCCACGAAACATCGTACCCACATTAGTAGCGTGATTGCGACAAGCATAGAAATCGGTAAATTCCGACACTCTTAACGGCATATGTAGAGTGACATCCGCTAGCGGAACCAGCGCATTAGTGACTTCATTTTTTAGCGAAGCATCCTCCTGCAATAGCTCAGTTAAACGCTGACGAAATAAACTCCAAACCTCAGTGCCTGCTTCCATTAATGGATTCCAGCTCGCGGATTGTAGCAATGGGCTGCCAAACTCAATATGTTTTTGCTGTTCCAGTTGGGCAACATCAAGTACGTAGTCACCGATGGCGACGCCGCAGCGTTGATCTTTTCCTGCACTCGAAAAAACGCCATACGGCAGGTTATTCAGTGGAAAAGGGGTAGTGGCATTGTTCGCAGAGCTGACGTGCGATAAGAGTAGTTGAGTCATTGAGCGTCCGGTTGTTGTTCTGGAGCTGCGGCTTTAAAAGCCTGCAGTTCCAGGCAGTTTTTTTCAATGTCCAGAAGACGAGTAAAAGGTGTGGTATCAAGCCCCCAGCGATGTGCATTGTAAAGCTGTGGCACGAGGCAGACATCAGCCAATGTGATTTCATCACCAAAGCAGTATTGGCCACTGTCATCAATTAGCTGATTAAAGGCACTAAAACCCTCATGCATCCAGTGGTTCATCCAATCAGTTGCTTGGTCCTGATTGATACCGAGCGCCTTTAATTTGTTGACCACTTTTAAATTATTAACTGGGTGAATGTCACAGGCAATGATATTGGATGCAGCATTGATCTGTGCTGCGTGATATGGGTCTTCTGGTAATAAACCTGGATTGGGTGCAATCGTATCAAGGTAGTTGATGATTGCCATGCTCTGTGTCAGCACCTGGCCATCGTCGAGTGTTAGCGCTGGTACACCTTGAGATCGATTGAGACTGGTGTAGTCCTCTGCCAGTTGTTCACCATTAACCAGATCAACGGCAATGGTTTGAAAGTCGATCGCTTTCAGGTGCAGTACTATCCGAGTTCGGTAAGAGGTTGTGGAGCGCCAATAGGAATACAGTTTCATGATGGGGTGTTGTTGTTACCATCAAACAGTTTTTCAAGATCATTCCAGCAGTCTGCGTAGTTGTCTTGTAACGGTGCTTCCCGGGCTGCGAATTCGGTTAGATGCTGAGGAAACCGTGTTTCAAACATAAAAGACATGGTGTTGGCAAGAAAGCTCGGTTCCATTGGTTCATTGCTGCCTTTCTCGAAGGCGTTTTTATCCGGGCCGTGCGGCAGCATCATGTTATGCAGGCTCAAGCCTCCGGGTACAAAACCTTCGGGCTTGGCATCGTACACGCCGTGAATGTTCCCCATCAGCTCTGACATGATGTTCTTGTGATACCAAGGTGGCCTGAACGTGTTCTCGGCTACCGCCCATCGGTCTCTGAACAAAACGAAATCAATATTGGCTGTACCTTCCATTGGCGAAGGCGCAGTCAAAACAGTAAAGATGGAAGGATCGGGGTGATCAAATAATATTGCGCCGACCGGGCTAAAGGTTTTTAAATCGTATTTACATGGTGCGTAATTGCCATGCCATGCAACCACATCTAGAGGGGAATGGTCGATTTCTGAACGATGGAACTGTCCACACCATTTAATCGTGACGGTAGATGGATGTTCGCGATCTTCAAACGCTGCCACCGGTGTTTTAAAGTCTCTTGAATTAGCGAGGCAATTAGCGCCGATGGGTCCACGATTTGGCAGATCAAATTTCTGTCCATAGTTTTCACAAACAAAACCGCGCGCTGTGCCTTCTGTAACTTCAACCCGGTAGACAAGCCCACGAGGAATTATTGCAATTTCCTGCGGTTGCACATCCAGCACGCCAAGCTCAGTGTAAAAACGCAGACTACCTTCCTGAGGTACGATTAATAGTTCGCTGTCTGCGGAGTAGAAGTAGTCATCTTCCATAGAAGAGTTAGCGAGATAGACATGTGATGCCATACCGGTTTGCGAGTTGACATCGCCTGCTGTAGTGATTGTTCGCATACCGCTGATAAACGTTAGTGCTTCATCACTGTGTGGGATTGCATCCCAACGATACTGGCCGAGTGAGGTGATGTTATCCAATACGTTTGGTGCCGTTTTCCAATCCGGCATGTCTATTCGGTTTAAACGACCAACGTGTTTTACCGAAGGCCTAATTCGATAACACCATGATCGTTCATTCTGACCACGTGGCGCTGTGAATGCGGTACCCGATAATTGCTCGGCGTACAAATTGTACGGGCATTTTTGTGGGCTGTTTCTACCCTGTGGCAGCGCATTGGGCAACGCTTCTGTTTCAAAATCATTTCCAAAACCCGAGCTGTAGCCTGGGCTTGTCGTGGCATCGGAAGGTGCCATGGTCATGCGCTTTGTCAGGCTATCTTTGTGCATAGTCTATTCAGCGTACCAACAATAGTGACAGGTAGGGGAGTGTAATCAACATATAGTTACTATTGCAACTATATTTTTATGGGCCATGGTAAAAACACTAGATCATTTTCAATTTCATCGAAAGTGAGTTAGCGTAACTGTGATGAGACGTCATTTAAAAACGAATGAAACACGCCCCTAAAACTAAAACTGCCTCGAAAGGCGATGAAATTAACCCGGATGTTCTTGAGCTGGGTGTATTTATGCCGTACCTGGTTCGTGTTTTTTATGCTGACGTTACCGCCGCCATATCCAACGTGTATCAAAGCGAAAGTGATCTGACTCCAGCCGAGTGGCGCACCATGGTTATTCTGGGATTGGATAATTCCCTGACCGCTAACGAGATCGTTGAACGATCAAGCATGGATAAAGTCACTGTCAGCCGTGCTGTAAAAGGATTGAACGAACAGAAGCTGATTAAAATTCATCAGAACCAAAGTGATGGTCGTAGCAAACTACTGAGTCTGAACAAAAAGGGCGCAGGTTTATACCGAAAGCTTGTTCCTAAAGTTCTGGACGCTGAGCGCAAACTACTTACGGGTATCAGTGATACTCAACTCAAGCAATGGCTGCACACCATGAATAAAATCCGTGAGAATATAAAAAATCACGACTTGTGAATATATTCGCAAGGGCCGGCTGTGCAAAGTGGCGCGGCTGGCCCTTGCTTGACACTGTTGACTATTGCTTCGATTTGTTGATCGCTTCGGCGAGATCTTCCAGTTCAGCACAGGAGTCGGGGCAGAGTATTTCGAGTTTCGCGAGATTATTCTCGGCTTTGTCGATACGCCCTTGCATAATGAACATTTCCCCTTGATACTCGAGCGCACCGCGGTGTTCTGGATCCAGATCAAGTGCTCTCGCGTAGGCCTTGTCGGCACTGACAAGATTTCCGGTATTACGCGAAGCGTAGCCAAATAAATTCCATGCGTCGGCGTTCATTTTGTCTCGCGACAGTACCTTATCGAGCTTTTCAATTGCTTCCGCAAAGCGTTCTTTGTAAATCAGTCTTTCTGCATCCTTGTAGTGTTGGGAGTTAACCTTGCCATCCGTGTCAGATTCGCCGAAGTCTGCCAGTGAGTTGCTTACTGAAAAACTGATCGTCATGAGTAATAGGGGAATTGACAGGTTTTTTTTCATGGTCTCTTTGTTGTTTAGATTTTGATGCAGATATCCAATAATATTCGCGCAGGCTTGTATATGGTCTTGTCGATGGCAGGATTCACGATTAATGACACATTTATTAAATCGCTTGACAATGCCCTGCCAGTTTCCGAGGTCATGGCAATACGCGGATTAATCTTAACCGTTCTTATTTTTGTGTTGTTGGTTTATAACGGATTTCTGTCAAGAATCAAAGAGGTATTAACGCCACTTATCGGTTTGCGAGCCAGCTTGGAACTTTTCGCAACCTTGGCTTTTTTGACGGCTTTGCCGCTGCTTCCGTTTGCAAGTCTTTCTGCGATTCTTCAGGCCTTACCCTTGGTTGTTACGCTAGGTGCTGCATTAGTGTTTGGTGAGAAGGTTGGCTGGCGACGATGGCTTGCGATAGCGATAGGGTTTATCGGAGTGCTAGTCATCATCCGCCCCGGAAGCTCTGTTTTTCAAATTGCTTCTGTGTTTATGCTTATTTCAGTCCTCTTTGCGGCTGGCCGTGATCTGGCGACCAGAGCACTGCCTGAAACTACTCCATCGCTATTGGTATCAGGTGCAACCGCAACGCTTGTTACCTTGTTTGGTGGGGCTTTAACAACTGTTCAGGGAAATTGGCAACCGGTTACCACAGAGCAAGGCATTACATTGGCATTTGCAGCTGGTTTTCTGTTCTTTGGCTATCAATTTGTCATCATGGCGATGCGAATTGGTGAGGTTGCGTATGTTGTTCCCTTTCGATACACAAGTCTGTTGTGGGCTATCGGTCTTGGTTATCTGATTTTTGACGAGATTCCAGATATTTACACGCTGATTGGTTCAGCAGTCGTGGTCTCAATGGGATTGTTTACCCTATATCGGGAGGTAAAGGTCTCGCGCAGCAAGCTGAGCTGAATAGGTATCAACAGGGTAGGTATCTTTTTGCAATAGCTTATTCATCGTTGATACGTTTAATGACGTCACTATCATCAGGACGAGACTCCAGAACTTCCTCAGCCTCTTCGAGGTCATCAAGACTTTCATCATCAGCAGTTTCAATGGCTAATTCGGTGGCGACTACACCTGTACGGGAGTTGATGGGTAGGTATGGTGAGGCATCGTCACCCACATCGTAGCTACGCTGTGTCATTCGATAGAGACCGTACACACAAATCGCAAGTTGCAAGAGTACCAAGGTAATGAAAAACCAATCGATACCAAACTGTGACATTGCATAACCAACCACAATCGGTCCACTGACTGCGCCGAGGCCGTTGATAAACAGGAGTCCACCCGCCGCAGATGCCATTTGATCGCTTTCAAGATAATCATTGGCGTAGGCCACCAGAAGTGAGTAAAGCGGATTGCTGCACCCCCCCAACACCAATGCTGCGCTAAAGAGTATCCACAGAGTCGAGCCAAAGTACATGGCCGCCAATGCGGACAAAGCGCCCACTGCCGTTACCCCGATTATCAGCCAGCGACGATCGTATCGATCTGACATCCAGCCAATCGGGTACTGGAACAACAGACCGCCAAGAAAGATCGCAGTGATGAAATACGAGGTGTTGGCAATTGATAAGCCGCGTTGGGTCGCGTAAACCGATGACATAGCGAACAAGACAGAAAAAATCCCACCCAACAACAAGGTGCCAACGCACGCAAGTGGTGAGGCTTTGACCAGATCCTTCAAAGACATGCTGCGTGACATCTGGTGTGATGGCGCTGGGGATGACGACAACAACATGGGGGCAAACGAAACAGAGACCAGTACGGTGATGAGTACAAAAAGGTCATAGCCACCGGGATCTGCGACATTAAGTAGCAACTGACCGAGTACGATGCCACCCATCTGAACAATCAGATACAGAGACAGTGTTTGGCCACGTGTCTCATTTGTCGTGGATTCGTTTAACCAACTCTCGGCTACCACGTAGATGCCTGAGAAGCAAAAGCCAACGAGTACTCGCAAGGCCCACCAGGCAAACGGATTGACGAGGACCACATAGACGATAAACGCTGCCGACACTAGCGATCCAAGCGCTGCGAACACCCGAACATGTCCAACCCGTCTAATCATGATTGGCGTTACCCGAGATCCACCAAGGAATCCCAAAAAGTAACCACCCATGATGTAACCCATGGTCGACGAATCAATGTTTTCCAGAGAACCACGAACGCCCAGTAGAGTGCCCTGCAAACCATTGCTGAGCATCAGCAGCAACATGCCGATCAGTAGAGCCCAGGATTGACGTAGTACAAGAAGCATTAAGGATAACTATCGCTGTCTGTTGCGAACTTATACCGGCTGTCGATTGTTGGCGCATGCCAAAAGGCGAATGTGCTATGTCGCAGTTGGAACATCAGAGACTCTATACTGTCTGATTGTTTAACTTAACCGGACTAAAAAGCATGGCACACACAGTCGACTACTATCATTTTCTGATCTCTCCTTGGAGTTATCTGGCAATCGGACGTTTTAATCAAATCAAGAAGGAAACCGGCGCAGCTGTCAATTATTACCCTATCGATGTCATGTCCACATTTGGCAATATGGGAGGACAACCTCCAGCACAGCGTCATCCCTCGCGTCAGCAGTTCCGAATGGATGAACTCAAACGATGGTCCAAGCATTTGTCTGTCCCAATGAACCTAACACCTGCTTTTTTTCCTGCAGATCAGTCAACAGCCGCGAAAATGGTATACGCCGCTGACAGTGCTGATGCCGGAACCATGAGTGACGCTGTTTTGACAGCTGTATGGCGTGATGAGAAAAACATCGCTGATTCCGATACGCTAGTTGCGATCGCTAACGATGCAGGCCTTGATGGAGCTGCTTTGTTGGCAGCCAGTGGAGATGCCGCGATTCAACAAGCCTATAAATCCAGAACAGCGGAGGCACATGATAGAAATGTGTTTGGTTCGCCGACATATATCGTCAACGATGAATTGTTCTGGGGTCAGGATCGACTGGAATTTCTTAAAGCGGCATTGACTTAAAGCCGCATTGAATTGATTTGGCAATCTATTTTTAACAAACAATTTATGATGACAACAAGACTGATTTTTGCGCTGGCGCTGACTATGGCAGCGCCTTATGCCTTAGCGGATACCTGCGAAGCGCCTGATCCTAATGGTTCTTATCAGCTTGTATTTGAGGAGAACTTCAACGGTGAAGCGCTCGATCGTGGACGCTGGAACACAGAGTTTTTATGGGGGCCTGGCGTCATCATCAATAACGAGACGCAATATTATGTCAACGATAATCAGTTCGGTTATGACCCGTTTTCCATAAACGATGGCGTCCTGAGTATTTCAGCGATCAAAGCACCGTTTGATCGCAGCCTTCTGTATCTGACGCGGTCCATCTACTCTGCAAATAGTGTGGAGCTTCTGTGGCGGGTGCCGGCAGGTGCAACTTTGTATGAGATATACCGTGATGGCGAAATACAAGGTACAGCAACTGGTGGGTCTTATTTACAAACAGATCTGCGCGACGGTATCGACTATGCCTATGAAGTTATCGCACTTGATACAAATGGCAATCAAATTGTAGCCGCACAGTTGACAGTCAACACGGCAGATCGCCCAATGCCATCTGCAGAGCAAGCGTTTGGGCTTGGCGTTGACGCTAGTGTGTATTCTGAGAGTAACGCGGAAATTACCTGGCGTGCCCCTAATCGAGCTGGTTCGTACGCCATTTATCGCGATGGCGAATTATATCGATCGCTGAATAGTGGTCGCTTCACTAGTCTTTATGAAGTTGGGCTCCAGCCTGGCCAAACTTATACTTATAGAGTTGAGGCTTTTGATCTTTGTGATGAGCTGATTATCATCGATGAAATAGACGTCAACACCGGTGATGGTGTCACGTCAAATGATGATTCAGTACAACGATTGGTTATACGGGTAAGTGAGTTCTCCAAATCAACTGCAGAAATTGCCTGGAATTCGGTCAGTGGTGCTCGCCGTTACGATATCTTTGATAATGGCAACTTTATTGAAAACACCGACGGACGATCACTGTTTATCGATGACCTTGTTCCCGGTATTGATCGGAAATTTCGGGTCGTGGCACTTGATGCCGATGGCGCCACTGTTGATGAAACAACGCGTGTAATCAATACCGCGGACAATAGTTTTGCGTTGAATCGTCAACCCTTCCTCTCGGGCGTTATCACGAGCTACGATTCGTTTCGCTTCAGGTATGGACGTGTCGAAGCGCGTGCACGTATGCCTGCAGGAAAGGGCTTGTGGAGTGCGTTCTGGTTGCTAAACGCTTATTACAATCAGGATCAGCCTGAGGATCCAGAAATCGATATCATCGAAGCGATTGGTGATCAAACGTCGGTTGCCAATCATGCGTATCACTACTTTGCCGATTTCAACGACGATGGTTTTCACAATAGTCTGGTCTCGAACGAAGGGCGTGCTGTGATCAGTGATTTCTCAGCAGACTTTCATACCTATCGTGTCGATTGGGAAGAGGGTAGAATCGTCTGGTATGTCGATGATGTCGAGACTCATCGGCTCGAAGGTGATCAAGTATCAGACGAGCAAATGTATATAATTGCAAACCTTGCTGTTGGTGGAACATTTCCAGGTCCGGCAGATGAAACAACACCGTTCCCTGCGCGTTACGAGATTGATTACATTCGCGTGTATCAACGCTAGTTTGAATCGCCGGTTTTATTCGCCAGTTAATTCACCTTAGTTTGTGGCAGGTTAACTTGCTAGTTAAACTAGCTAGTGAATCTGGCTAGTTTAATTTTAGATCGGTGATGACAGCGGCAACTATCAGCGCGCCCCCCAGTGCTGACAATCCACCGATTTCGGTACCGATAAGAAAATAGGCCGATACCGTAGCGACGATGATTTCTGTCATCGTTAGTAAAGCTGCGGTGGGCGCAGGAATTTTTCTTGCTCCCCAAATTTGCCCAAGCATCGATGGCAATAACACTATGCAGCCAAACAACAGCGTGATGGGTACTGCCGATAACCAGACCTTTGTATCCGGAATACTATAAGCAGTTATCAGTGAGGACGGCAGTACTGTGTCACCACCAAAATGGGCGATCAAGTTAAAAATAATCGCTAATACTGCAGCCACAGCGCAACCGGCAGTCAAGGCTGCGCTTGTTGAAGCAAAGGCCCCTGACGTTTCGCGACCGCGTAACAAGGCCAGGCTGACACCCCAGAAAATACCCGAGCCGATACCACACCAGTCGCCGATATTTTTTGGTAATGGCACATCAGTACCACCACCAAGTAGTAGCCATAAGCCAACGAGAGCTATGGCGATCACCAAAAATTTTTGCTTGGTTATTGGTTCGCCATAGATCAGGCGAGCGGCGAGTGTTGTCCAGACAGGTAATAAATAAAACAGAAAAATAACCCGCACCACATCAGAATATAAAAGGCCGATGAAGTACATGACGCTGGAGGTGCCAAGTGCAAAACCAACAAGCCATGGGGTTGAGTGTTTGAATTCGCGTATTTCATTTTGCCGCCAGGTCAGTATCAGTGCAGGCAATGCGGCAGCAGCCATGATCAGTGCGATCGCCCATAAGCCATTAACGCCCCGTTCATCAAGACTGCGCAAGGGCAGCCAGAATAGTCCCCATACAGCCGATCCCAGCGCCACTGCTAAAGCGCCGTGACGATCCGTCTTTGTGTATCCTTGTTGTACGATGACTGACATCGCAATTAGCTTAGAGGAATTGTCATGGATTTAATGAAGATGGGTAAGGATTTACTGGGCGATAAGCTTGGTGACATGGGCGGCATCATGGAAGCACTAGGTGGGCTTACCGGTGGTGAAGGTATGGATCTCGCTGGTATCGCTGACAAATTGAAGCAAGGTGGTTTGGGCGATCAAGTTGATTCCTGGATGGGTGACGGTGAAAACCAAGCTGTTTCTGCCGATCAGATCAAAGACGCTGTTGGCGCAGACAAAATCAGTGAGATGGCTGGAAAAATGGGTTGTGATGCTGATTCAGCAGCTGAGCAGCTTTCGCAAGCTTTGCCATCAGTGATGGATAAGGCTAGCTCAGGTGGCGGTCTTTTGGAGCAGTTCACCAGCGGCAATCCAATGGATATTGCTAAAGGGCTCTTTAGTAAGTAAGAGTATGTTCAGGGTCGGGCACCACGTTGCTGGTGCTCGACCATTACTGTGAGTATTGCAAAACTTACCAGTAGCTGACCGCACCCTTATACATATTCTCGATATCAACGAGATTCGAATCACGCGGTGCATTACTGATTGCACGCTTTTGTCGGTATGAAGATTCTGCCAGTGCTTTGATATGAGCCTCACCAAAGCCTACGCCTGATAAGCCATTGGGCATGCCTGTTTCCTTCATCATCTCGATCAGGCGTTTAGACAGAACCTCCCCAGCATCCTTCGTGGTTGCGCCTTTACTATCTGCATTTAAAAAGCCTGCGCCTTCAAGGTGTCGCTCGGGCGTTGCTTCGGCGGTATATTTGAATATGGAAGGGGCGTTGACGATGACGCTGATGCCATGTGGTACGAACGGCGACGCAACAGCATAGCCTTCTGTGGTGATGTCTTTCATTAAATGAGTGATGCCATAAGACATGGCATGTGGCAGATGGGTACCCGAATTACCAAAGGCAATCCCAGCCAATGATGCGCCCCACATGAGCTTGTCACGTGCCTCATGATCATTAGCATCAGAGACGCCACGAGCGAGATACGTACCGGCAATGGTCAAAGCTTCCCGGGCGATGATTTCACTAAAGGGGTTGCTGCCTTGAAGATACTGCCGGGCAGTCGGGTCAGGGATTTTTTTGATGTCGGTATAGGCGCGCGCTGTATAGCACTCCAGCGCGTGACAACAAAGATCAAAACCCGTGGATGCCACTGCGTTAGCAGGCAGACTGTCGCAACACGATGGATCTACCAAGGCTTCATCTGGTAGCAGATAAGGGCTTGCCATCACGAATTTTGTATCAAGTTCGTTGATTCTCAATACGGAAACAGAAGTGCACTCTGATCCAGTGCCTGATGTCGTTGGGCAAGCGATATGCGGCAAAACAGGGCCCACTATCGGTTTACCATTGCCAATAGGAGGCGCGAAATATTCCAAAATGTTGCCACCATGCGCCTGTATCGCAAGAGCACCTTTGGCGGTGTCAATGACTGATCCACCGCCGACCGATACGACACCATCCACGTTTGCATCTTTCAGGAACTTGCTGGCGCGTGTAACTGAATCATCATCTGGTTCAACACGAATATCGGAGAACACGGCGACGTCGATATTCGCCGCGGTGAGTGATGCCATTGCCCGAGCGACCAGTGGCCCCTCCAGTAGCATTGGATCGGTGAACAATGCAATGCGTTTCAGTAATCGCGCTGCTGAACGTGCGCCCACCTCGTCCAAACAACCGCGACCGAAGGTAAGTCGTGGCATAGCAACGGTAAATGTGTCTGCGCCATTTTCGCTTGGCGCGTAATACTGGCAACCCATAGGATTCTCTGTCGCCTTATTGGCAGCTGTGAGCGATCATGGTAACTCGCTGGTGCCAAATAGGAAACGGCGCCACAAGGGCGCCGAGTTTTAACCATTCAGGGAGGAGAGGAGCCCTGTCCGGAGTAGTATCTGGTTAGAAACCAGAGTCAGTCTGGAGACACCTTATGTGTCGCCTTGATAAACAGTATCGGATTTCAAGTTTTCTCTGGTCTTGCGATAACTTTACATAGTTGTATGGTTTCTTTTGAACGCTATTCGTTCACAAAATCTTTGTAAAAAGCCTAGGCAAAAAAAACGGCGCCATAAATGACGCCGTTCAGGCTTGTGCTTATGGCAGCGCTTGGCTGCCTGATAAGTTAAAACCTAGCTGCTTTTCTGGCTCAGAATGCTGAGCCCCTTGAGCAGGTTAAGCGCCTCGTACAATTGATAATCGTCATACACCAGATTATCTCCGCTCTCCTCAGCATCTTCACCTTCAGCGTCCTTGTCCTCTTCCTCATCTGTATTGCTCAGTGCACCACGCAGGCTGGATTCGGTCAGTGGAGTGAAGTCGCCTTCTTCCTCTGGGCGAGACCATGAACCTGGCTGGGTTGAGATATCGGGTTCGATACCAAGCGCCTGAATTGATCGGCCGTTTGGTGTGTAGTAACGCGATGTAGTCAGCTTTACTGCTCCACCGGCAGGAAGATCCTGAATGGTTTGAACTGAGCCCTTACCAAACGTTTTGGTTCCCAAAACAATCGCGCGTCCATGATCCTGCATGGCCCCAGCTACAATTTCTGAAGCTGATGCCGAACCGCCGTTAACCAGAACCACCAATGGAGCTCCATCGAGGATATCCCCGTTGGTGGCGTCATAGCGAAGTTTTGAATCCTCTTCACGACCATCCGTGTAGACGATCATGCCATCGTTGAGGAAGGCATCGGAGACACCGACAGCGCCCGAGAGTACGCCACCTGGGTTGTTACGCAGATCCAGCACCATGCCTTTCATTGAGCCGCCTGACTCTTCCTTCATCTTTTTGATAGCTTTGAGCATATCGGCGGTGGTTTTGGTCTGGAAGTTCGAGATACGCAGGTATCCATAGTCGTCGTCGAGCATGCGGTTTCGCACACTGGTGACCTTGATGATTGCTCGTTTGATGTTAATCGTCAGTGGTCGATCTTCACCTTCGCGGATGACCGTCAGGCGCAGATTGCTGCCTGGTTTGCCGCGCATCAGTTTCACCGCATCGTTAAGCGACAGACCTTTGACAGGCGTGTCATCAAGGCGAATGATCAAATCACCTGACTGCATGCCAGCGCGAGCGGCAGGTGTGTCGTCGATAGGTGAAACGACTCGAACAAAGCCATCCTCCATACCGACTTCTATTCCAAGGCCACCAAACTCACCGGTAGTGCCGATTCGGAGCTCATTGAATTCTTCGGTGTTCAGGTATGCCGAGTGCGGGTCGAGGCCGTTGAGCATGCCGCGTATCGCATATTCGAGTAGCTCGTCGTCCGAGACCTCTTCGACGTAGTCATTCTTGATTCGACTGAATACATCGGTAAAAGTGCGCATCTGCTCTAAAGGCAGATCATGGCCGCCGGTTCGAGTCGCTAGTACGCCTTGACCGACGGTCAGTGAACCACCCACGACAGCGCCTATCAGCACTAGTGTGGCAGAGCGTTTTTTTCCAGTCATTACAGTCCTACTCCGGTGCGGGAAAGCTTCCCACTCATTCGATTATTTAGAGTCAGTCTAGCTGTTTTCGGCCAGAACCCACTATTTCTTGGCGCTTTGGAAGCCGTTTTCGGTGTTGACCCACTGTTCAGGGTTTACGGGTTTCGCATTGTGACGGACTTCAAAATAGACGCCGCTATCTGTCTGACCGCCAGAATCTCCTACAGTTGCAATAGTCGCACCCGCTTCAATCCACGATCCTGCGGCCACCAGTACGTCACGGTTACCGCCATACAGCGTCATGTATCCATCACCGTGGTCCAGTATGACTAACATGCCGAATCCCTGTAGCCAGTCGCTGTAGACCACCTCCCCGTCCGCCACCGCCGCCACCGTTCGACCGGCTGGAGCGGCGATAAACAGCCCTTCCCAGTTCAGTTTACCGACCGACTTTACGTCTCCAAAGCGAGCCTTTATCGTGCCGGTCACGGGTAGCAGGTAATTTCCCTTGCCAGCTTCGAAATACCCTGATTGAGCGATCTGCAGGGCCTTCAGTTCTTCCATCAGGGTCGAAAGTCGCTGCTGATCGGTTTTCAAAGTGGCAACAGAGCGATTTTTCTCGGTTATCTGCTGCTCTACCTGGTCGAGGCTTTCGAGCTTCTTTTGTTGCTCACTGCGATAGGTCTCGTACTGTTTCGAGGCCTTGCGCTTGATATGGTTTAGCCAGTTGCGGTCTTTGAGGGCCGTTTCCCGGGCTTCGTCAATCTGGCGTAATGCGTTGATCTCTTTCTTGATGGACACATTTTGAGCGTTGAGAAAGTAATCGGTGTAGACACTCAAACGATCGGCTAGGGCCGGATCATCGTGTTGCAACAATACTTTCAGACCACTGCCCGTACCCAGTTGTTGCGAGCGCCTGATCGATTGAGCCAGCCGTTCCTTACGCAGAGCCACTGAACTGACGGCTTCTTCGACTCGAGTATCGAGCCTGTCGAGTTTTTTTGAATACGTTTCTATGTCCTTGTCGAGTCCACGGATTCGCTGATTTCGCTCATTGACACGAGATTCGACCGCCTTTACCGCACTCTGTAACGAGGACTTGAGAGTTTTATTCTCTGCGATCTCACTATCGAGGATCTGCAGGCGTTCCGTTGTTTCTCGTATCTCCGCCTCGACAGCATCAATCGTCTGTGGCTCCTCAGCAACGACGACACCGACGTTGGTGAGCAAGATCAGAAAAAAAACAGCACGGGCGTTTGGCATCCGCTCATTTTAGCTTGCTGAATCATGACTGCTACCTTTCTCCATGACAGGATGGATGAATGGGGGCTGCCGACTGCGCTCGCGAAGTTTGTTCATCGAATGGAATATTCCGGGTCGGCTGGCGATGCCCTTGATAAGCCTCTGTTTCGCGGGCAGTCGTATCAAGGAAAGTCCGGCAAGTATGACGACGAGTCCGGGTCCTGGGGTAAACATCATGGTGATGCCCAGCAGCAACACGATGAACCCAAGTATGTTGAGCAGGCCGTGCTTAAGCTGTTGTCGAATACCGGCACCTTGGGTGCTTTGTTGGTCCCGACAGAAATAATCAGCCGGCAGACGTGATAGTAGCCATGGTGTCATTAATACAGTCATCAGTAACAGCAGGATGGACCCGATACTGATGCCGGCCAGAAGCCAACGATTTTCTGTCAGAAAAGTGATGAGATTGTGCAATGCGGGATTTGCTTCTGCTGTCCGACGATGCGCGAAATAGAAAGCGAAATCGCTGCGCCTGTACTTATTCTATCCAGTTGATATCACTTGCAGTGTAGTCGTTGATAACAACACTGCGCAGACTCTCGGCCATATAGGAAGTGTACTGAGAGGTTGGGATGCGTCCAGCCATGATTTCGGCGACTCGTTGTGGGTAGAGTGGTCGTCGATCGGGATTCGCATAGCCGAATGGAAAAGCGGGGTTTCCATAGTTTTCATATTTGTCGATAGCGCCAACCGTGTGTAATAGTTCATGGGCGATGACGACGTTGTTCTGCGCTGTCTGCGACGGTTGAGCATACGCATAGACGAGCCCCATCAATCCTTTCTGCATACCGAGGGAGTGCGCCAATGGTTTGTTGTCCTCGCCCTCTTGAAACATGACGAACATGCGAACCCTGTTTACGCCTTGGTTATCGTCCGGCGTGTTTCTGAAAGCCCACCAACGAAAGCGCAAACCCCAGAGAACGACATCTACGGTATTTGGGTTGTCGGGGAAGGCGGGTGGTAGTTTTTTTATCTGTTCACCCAGTTTGACGTCAAATGGAACTGCCAAGGCAAGATCATGGCGTTTTGCCTCTCGCTCTCCCCAGGAATTTATTGACGCAAAGCTACCGTCGCTGAGTCTGCGAATGTATCGGTCTGTTGCCAAATAGCCATCCGCGTTCAATGGAAAAACGGTTACGTTTAGGGTCTGATTCCAATTACGCGTATAGATATGCTGGTGGGCGGATACCAAGCCGGCTACCACCAGAAAAGCCAGTAGCAGAGTAATTCGAATTGTGGCAAAACTTGGGAGACGCATGATGCGACGTGACCTACAGTACCCTTTAGACATATTTCGGATCTGGATGAACACTCTTGAGGCTGCTGGTACCCGACGGAGCAGCCTGTCGCATACCACTAACTCACGTTCAACCTGAGTTCACAAAAAGCATGAGAACAGATACGCCGGTCACGATTTATCGCGAGCAGTATCAAGCGCCTGCCTGGTTAATACCTCGCACTGAGTTGCACGTCGAACTGCATCCGACGACAACCAGAATCACCGCGAGATTGCATCTGGAACAGCAGCGTGATGAACCGCTTGTCCTTGATGGTGTAGAGCTAAAACTCGAATCTCTGATGCTCGATGGGCAGGTGCTTGACGCTGATCGCTACACCTTGACTGATACGCATCTCTCTATCGATAAACTGCCTCAGCGCTGTGTACTGACTAGCGTGTCCGTCGTAAACCCAGATGCCAATACTGCGCTTGAAGGACTGTATCGTTCGAGCGGTATTTATTGCACGCAGTGTGAGGCTGAGGGTTTTCGCAAGATCACCTGGTTTCTTGATCGTCCTGATGTGTTATCCGTTTTTGATGTGACGATAGATGCTGACCCAATCAGTTGCCCCTGCCTGTTGTCTAATGGTAATCCGGTGGGTGAAATTGAAATGGTGCCTGGTGATGCAGAGAACCGGCATCGTATGCGTTGGCATGACCCACATCCAAAGCCTAGTTATCTATTTGCACTGGTCGCCGGTGATCTCGCTTGCATCGAAGATAAATATCTTACTGCCACTGGTCGCGAGGTGACACTACAGATTCTCGTGGAATCACACAATATTGATCGATGTGAGTTTGCGATGGAGTCGCTCAAGCATTCGATGCGCTGGGATGAAAAGGTTTATGGCCTTGAATACGATCTGGATCTATTCATGATCGTTGCAGTAGATGACTTCAACATGGGCGCCATGGAAAACAAAGGACTCAACGTTTTCAATTCAAAATATGTTCTGGCCGATAGCGACACTGCGACTGATGTAGATTTCCACGGTGTTGAAGCTGTTGTTGCGCATGAGTATTTTCATAACTGGACAGGCAACCGTGTCACCTGTCGTGATTGGTTTCAGTTAAGCCTGAAGGAAGGGCTGACAGTTTTTCGTGATCAGTGTTTTTCAGCTGATATGCATTCGGCGACAGTTAAACGCATCGAGGATGTTCGCCTCTTGCGGGCCAGACAATTTGCTGAAGATGCAGGCCCCATGGCTCACCCGATACGACCTGATAGCTACATGGAGATCAACAACTTCTATACGGTGACGGTCTACGAGAAGGGTGCAGAAGTTATTCGTATGTTGCATACCCTATTAGGGCCGACGCTCTGGCGAGCTGGTATGGATGCCTACTTCCAACGTCACGATGGGACTGCCGCCACCTGTGAAGATTTCGTTGATGCCATGCAATCTGTCACCGAGCTCAATTTGGATGTTTTCAGACGCTGGTATTCGGTAGCGGGCACACCAACCCTCAAACTTGAAGAACATTTCGATAAGACGACTGGTCGTTATGTTCTATCTGTTAAGCAAAGCTGCCCGGATACGCCGGGGCAAACGGATAAACCATCCTTGCACATACCGTTGCGCATAGCCTTGTTTGATCGAACTGGGAAAACCCTTGTTCCAGAACAAGGCACCGACACACTCTTGCATGTGACTGAAAAGGAACAGGAGTTTGTTTTCGATAATTTAAAAAACAAACCTGTGTTGTCAGCACTCAGGATGTTTTCCGCGCCGGTCAAACTTGATCATGCAGTGTCAGATGAAGATCTCGCGTTGTTGGCGAGCTTCGATACTGATGGGTTTAATCGATGGGAAGCGGTGCAGCGTTTATCGGAAAAAATCATTGCGCTCGAATATCAGAACTCCGACGTTGACACTGGAATCAATATCCTGATTGAGGTAATCGGCAGTGTCTTGCAAGACGAATCGCTCGAGCCAGATTTTATCGCTGAGTTTCTGAGCCTTCCCTCTATCGATACTTTGGCAGAGCAACATCAAGAAGTGGATATCATTGCCCTTGATGATTCGCGTACACAAATTCTTTGCCGCATAGCGTCTGCTCATAGTCAGGCTCTCAGGGACAAAATCGAGAGTGGCCAACGCTATGACGGAAAAGATCGAAGTGCGGCGGCAATGGGTCATCGCCGACTTGGTAATGCCGCGCTAGGTTTACTGTGCAGTCTTGATGAAGACCAATGGCTTGCAACGGCCCACGATCACTTCAAGCAGGCGGACAACATGACCGATTGTGTTTCCGCTCTTGGTGCCTTGTGTCATACCGACACGGATGAGCGGACTCATAGCTTGGCTGAGTTCTACGACCGATGGCAAAACAATAAACTAGTCCTGGATAAATGGTTTGCACTTCAGGCCTTGTCGCGACGAGATACCGTTATTGATGATGTCAGAAAATTGTCGACACACAGTGATTTTGACGTTAGTAATCCGAACCGGCTGCGCTCCTTGATTGGTAGTTTTGCAATGGGCAATACAAGAGGTTTCCATGACGCTAGTGGGCAGGGTTATTCACTGTTGGTTGATTACGTTATCGCTCTGGACAAACGTAATCCGCAAATTGCTGCGCGTTTACTCAGCTCATTAAGTTCGTGGCGACGTTATGCAAAGCCTTATCAGAAAGGTATGCAAGCAGCACTGCAACGTGTCAAGGCAGTAGATGACTTGTCTACCGATGTTTATGAGTTCGTAGCTAAAAGTATATGAAACGACCGTCACGTGCTGTCACATTGTGTCTCAATTGTGAACAAAACCCCTGAGATTGTGAACAAGAGTGGCAACCCCCTCCCACCTATCTTGAATTGGGTCGGTGCGTGCTAATTTCCTTTAACGAATGTTACCCGGCTGAGCGGTAGGGGATGTTTTTGGAAAAATTAGCACGGGAGTGTATTTCACATGTCAGATCGCAAGCACGGCACAGTCAAATGGTTTGACAATGCCAAAGGGTATGGTTTCATCGTAAGTCCCGAAGGCGAGGACGTCTTTGTTCACTACCGCGTCATCGTCGGTGAAGGCTATCGTTCCTTGAACGAAGGGCAGAAAGTCGAATTTGTTGCTACTCGTGGTGACAAGGGCTGGCAAGCCTCTGAGGTCGCAGCACTTTAGTTTTTTGTAGTTCTTTTTGTTGTGGTACCCGCTGGATGTTGCCTCATGTGACATCCGGCTTGGTACAAGCGGGCTATGCTTGTACCCATGGCACACGAAAATCAATTTGATCTGCTCAAGAAGCGGCGCTTCGCCCCCTATTTCCTCACTCAGTTCCTGAGTGCATTCAACGATAACGTCTACAAGAACGCGCTTGTCGCGTTGATCGCTTTTTCGGCAATCAATAGTGGCTCCACCGATGATGGTGTGATCATTAATCTGTCTGCCGGCCTCTTTATCCTGCCTTTTTTCTTGTTTTCGGCCTTTTGTGGTCAACTTGCCGACAAGTACGAAAAGTCGATGTTGATCAGACGTATCAAGTTGGCTGAGATTTTCATTATGGCCGCGGGGGCAGCAGCTTTCCTGCTTCAAAGCGTGCCATTGCTCATCGCAGTCCTTTTTTTAATGGGGACACAATCGGCATTCTTTGGCCCGATCAAATACGGCATCCTTCCCCAGCACCTGAAAGAGCACGAACTTGTCGGTGGTAACGGCCTGGTGGAATTGGGTACTTTCCTCGCTATTTTGGTGGGCACCATCGCTGGAACTCAGCTCATTGCGAAAGCACCTGGTGGCACTGCAGCGCTGGTTTGCATAGCAATTCTGACGGTCGCCGTCGCGGGCTATGTAGTCAGTCGGAAGATTCCTGTAGCAGAGCCCAATGATCCAGATCTGACGGTGCGCTTCAACCCGATTACTGAAACCTGGAAGTTGGTTCGTGACACAGCCAAGGACAGGGTTGTCTTTCAATCGATACTCGCGATCTCCTGGTTCTGGTTACTGGGAGCCACATACCTTGCGCAGTTTCCGGTTTATGCCCGGGATGTGCTGGGCGGTAGCGTTGATGTCTTTACTGTTTTACTGGCTACATTTTCTATCGGAATTGCTGTTGGTTCGATTTTGTGTGAGCGTTTATCTGACGGCAAGGTAGAAATCGGTCTGGTGCCTTTTGGCATCTTTGGTATGACGCTGTTTGGTATTTTTCTGGTGCTATCAACGCCAAATGCCCCACTTGGCAATGAGTTATCAGTTACAGCGTTTCTGTTTGCGGAAGGTTCTACATCCAGTTGGAAGATTATTGCCTGCATATTCCTTCTTGGTATGTTCGGTGGTTTTTATATTGTTCCTCTGTATGCGCTGATCCAGAAAACCTGTGACAAGGAGCGCTTGTCGCGTGCATTTGCCTGCAACAACATCTTGAATGCATTTTTCATGGTGATGTCAGCGGTGCTGGCGCTGGTGCTTTTAAGTTTTGACGTCAGCATCAAAGGCATCTTCCTGATCATGGCCTTGCTGAACGCAGTTGTTGCTGCCTATGTCTTTTCGCAAGTGCCAGAGTTCATGATGCGCTTCACTGTGTGGCTGCTGGTACATACTCTCTATCGAGTGCGAAAGACGGGTATGGAAAATATTCCTGAAAAGGGCCCTGCCATAATTGTTGCCAACCATGTGAGTTTTATTGATGCGTTGATACTCGGTGGTTGTATCCGACGTCCGGTGCGTTTTGTCATGTATCACAAGATATTCAAGATGCCGATCATGAACTTTGTGTTTCGCACGGCCAAAGCTATCCCCATTGCGGGACAAAAAGAAGATAAAGCTTTGTATGACAAGGCGTTTGCGGATATGCACCAAGCATTGGCGGACGGTGATCTATTGTGTATTTTTCCTGAAGGTGAGATAACCCGTGATGGACAGATGAATCCGTTTAAACCGGGCATCCTTCGTGTTCTTGATTCTCAGCCTGTTGACGTGGTGCCGATTGCCTTACAAGGACTTTGGGGCAGTCTGTTCAGCCGCAAGGGTGGGCCGGCGTTTATGAAAATGCCGCGTCGAATGTTTGCCCGTCTGGGTATGGTGGTCGGCAAACCGATTCCTGCGAAAGAGGTGAATCTGGACATTCTTCAATCAACGGTTGCCGACTTGCGTGGCGAACGTTGGTAGGATGTATCCAATTCTTTTGTGCTCTTCCGGAAACTGATCAACATGGCTGATGGTTATTGTCTGCACTGCGGAAGTGTTGCACGTCACCAGATCCCAACTGGAGATAATCGTGATCGACTTGTCTGCACAAATGCTGAGTGCGGATATATTCACTACGAAAATCCGAAGAATGTAGTTGGTTGCCTGCTGGAATGGCAAGGCAAGGTACTGCTATGCAAACGCGCTATCGAGCCGCGTTATGGATACTGGACTCTGCCAGCGGGGTTTATGGAAAACAAGGAGAGCACAATTGCGGGCGCTGCTCGTGAGGCCTATGAAGAGGCAACTGCAGAGTGTGAAGAGCTAAGACTGTTTGCAGTTTATAACCTACCACGCATCAGTCAGGTGTACCTGATGTTTTTTGGCAAACTCAAAGATGGATTTGCCCGCGCCAATGAAGAGACATTGGAAGTGGGTCTGTTCGACGAAGACGATATTCCCTGGTCGGAGCTTGCTTTTCCCGTGGTTGTTGAAACACTAACTCGCTATTACGAAATGCGCAGGGAACGCGATAAGCGAGTTTACTCGGCAGATATTTTCAGTCGCCCCGGTGCGCCGCTAGAGATTCAACGTCATCCAACGGGATGACTTGGGTGTTGCCATCAACACCCAAGCAGTTCAATGAGCTTTAACTCAGGAAAACTTATAGCTCTCGCAGTTCCCGGCGCAAGATCTTACCGACATTCGTCTTCGGCAATTCATCTACAAATTGGATGACCTTGGGACGTTTGTAACCGGTGAGCTCTTCTTTGCAATGGGCCTTGACCGCAGCTTCCGTCAGAGAAGGATCTTTCTTGACGATAACAACCTTGACGACTTCACCGGAGTGATCATCAGGTACGCCGATGGCACCGACTTCCAGCACCTCTGGCATCATGGCGACAACGCTCTCCACTTCATTTGGGTAGACGTTGAAGCCTGAAACCAGAATCATGTCTTTAAGCCGATCAACAATCTTGAAGTAACCTTCTGCATTCATGATGGCGACATCGCCTGTGTGCAGCCAACCATCACTATCAATAGTCTTGGCTGTTTCTTCAGGTCGTTGCCAATAGCCCTTCATCACTTGTGGCCCGCGAATGCACAGCTCACCTGCTTCACCGATCGGTAGCGGCTTGTTATCTTCATCGCGAACTGATCCGTCCGTCGATGAAATTGGCAGACCAATAGAATCGTTGTAGTCTTGTAAAGTCATCGGGTTGATGCATGCAGCGGGGCTGGTTTCGGTCAAACCATACGCTTCGATGAGCGGTGAGCCTGTGATGTCCTTCCATTCATCGGCAACGACTTTCTGCACCGCCATACCTCCACCAAGCGTCATCTTCAAGCCGGAAAAGTCCAGGTCTTTGAAACCATCAGTATTCATCAATGCATTGAACAAAGTGTTAACACCGGTAAAGGCTGTAAAGCGAAACTTCTTCAGCTCCTTGACAAATCCTGGCATGTCTCGCGGGTTGGTGATGAGTAGATTCAATGCGCCGAGTTTCATGAACGTCAGGCAGTTCGCTGTCAATGCGAAGATGTGATAAAGCGGCAAAGCGGTGACGATGATCTCTTTGCCTTCGGTAAGTTCGACAGCATTGATCCACGTCCATGCCTGAACGATATTTGCGACCATATTGCGGTGTGTGAGCATCGCGCCCTTGGCAACGCCTGTTGTTCCTCCGGTGTATTGCAGAAAAGCGATATCGTCATGGCCCACTGTTACAGTGCTCTCCGGCAAGCTCGCACCTTTTGCGAGAACATCTTTAAATGAGTGTGAGCCAGGCAGGCTGAATGGTGGAACCATCTTCTTGATGTATTTCAATACGAAATTCACCAACATGGACTTTGGAAAACCGAGCATGTCGCCAAAGCGTGTGGTGACGACAACCTTGACGTCAGTTTTATCGATTACGTCGGCAAGTGTATGAGCGAAGGCTTCAACAACTACGATTGCTTTGGCGCCTGAGTCAGTGAGTTGATGTTCGAGTTCGCGATCGGTGTACAGAGGATTCGTGTTGACGACGACAAGGCCAGCTCGCAGTGCGCCAAAAACAGCAACCGGGTATTGCAGCAGGTTCGGCATCATGATCGCTATGCGATCGCCTTTTACCAGACCAGCTTCGTGTTGGCACCAGGAGGCGAATTGACGGGTTAGTGCATCGAGCTCGCCATAACTTATCGTCTTGCCTAGGTTATGAAACGAAGGCTTGTCGGAGAACCGCCCCGTTGCTTCGGTAAATATCTCAACCACTGATTGGTAAGAGTTAACATCAATTTCCGCAGGTACACCTTGCGGGTAAGAATTGATCCATGGTTTTTCCATGTCGCTCTCCAGTTGGTTGTTCCGCTGATTGAATAGATCAGCGGCTAAAATTTGTCAGGCTTTACCGCAACACTTCTTGTATTTTTTGCCACTACCACAGGCGCAAGGATCGTTCCGCCCTTGTTTTGGTGTCTCACGACGATATTGGTTCACATCAGGGATTTCCGCGTCACGGAAATACCACTGTCCATGGTATTTCTCGAAAACTGCCCGTTCATGGTGAGTATGCCGGTTGCGACTCGGATCACGGTAACGCGCGATGAATTCAACCCGTCCTGTAGAGTCGTCCTCGGTACCACCCTCTGTATCGATAATTTCGAGGCCTTGCCATTCGGACTCGCGTGCCCATTTGGATGTGGCCGCTTCATCGATATCATTGCGTGTGGATGGATGATGCGTTGCGAGAATGAACGCCATGTCACCGGTTGTGTGTGCCGTATATCGAGCGCGCATTAGTATATCGGCGGTACGGGCTTTTTGCTCGCCGTCGATTATTGGACGGCAGCATTCCGTCAGTGATCGACCGGAACCACAGGGACAAGCGGTCATGCAGTTTCCTGTTCAAAAGTAGGATTGCGGGGAGTTTAGCGTAAACCTCAGCCGCCAACCTTAAACCCGTTAATGAATGTAGATGCGATTACCCTCATCATCGCGAGTGAAAGGAATCAGCACACCGAGAAGTACATGCCCGCGCATCGTGACCGTGCCTCGATCGCGGTGTGTGCCCGAATCGGTGAATTCGAAGCCATATTCGCGGCGGAAGCAGCTTCCACCGCCCGCACTTCGGCTGAGCTTGAGTTTCTCGAGCGACACCGTCTGGTCAAGAAGTTGAAGCTGTTGGCCCAGACAGGCCTGACGAGCATGATGTACCGCCAGTTCACGTGCCCGAGAACTCGTCCACCAGAATGCGATGATCGCCACCGGCACGGCGAGCGTCAACAGATCGAAAAAGGGATTACCAGTCATGGGCGTTATAATAGGGGGCAACTCAAGGAAAGCCTATGTCTGACATAAACGCCCTGGAAGCCACGACCCAGATTGAACTGGAAGCTGCTGCGTTTCGCACGCTGGTTGAGCATCTGCGCGAGCGCAATGATGTACAGAACATCGATCTGATGAATTTGGCAGGTTTTTGCCGAAATTGCCTGTCGAAATACTATGTTGCCGCCGCAAAAGAGCGTGGAATCGAACTTGAGTACGAAGACGCCCGAACCCGTGTTTATGGTGAACCGTACTCAAGCTGGAAGCAGAAGTACCAAAAAGAAGCGACGGCCGAGCAGCAAGCTGCCTATAAGGCATCGCATCCCCCACACGACTGACGGCTGAAAATATGTTGGCGATTCCGTGGCAACATTTTCTCGAGCCCGGCAGCGAGAAATTGGTTTTGGTGGGTGCGCCGCTTGATGAGCAAGGCGCGGCTTTGCCGGTTGAGGCGCTGACAGGTGATGTGCCTCCAGCGCTAGATGTCATTGCTGTGGATACCATTGAACGCTGTTCACGGCAGGTAAATTCGTCAAACACTACGGGTTATTTGTTTCTCGATGGCAGCTCACTGGCAGCTGGCGTGGCTAGAAATCAGGTCCAGCGTCAGGACCTGGAGCAAACGCTCGGTGACGCTTGTCGATTGTTTCCGCACCAACTTCTGGTGCAACTGCAGGCGCTACCGCCTAACTGGTCACCAGATCCCTTGTATGCATTTGGCCTACGCCGCGTGGAGTCACCGGGTGAATCAGCCGTGTTTGAGTTCCGCCTCAGTGAATATAAGGCCCCGCCTGCCTGGCTGAATGCACGATACTGGGCAAATCCCGAGCGCTTTGCTGAAATTGATGATCCAGATGAGTTCAGCGATCTGACGGGTGCCTTTGATGAAACATCAGATGAAACCTTTGATGAAGAATTTGACTAATCTATGGGCACTCATCTTGAAGCTGTCAGGGTCATTGGCCCGTATTCGTCAAGACAGTCCATAACAATCGTCGTTAAATACCGAAAAAACAAACAGGAATAGTCAATGAGTGCGATAGACATAACCGAATTGCAGGGCGACGGAATCGGCCCCGAGCTTGCGGAATCAGTCCATAAAGTGGCCGAATCCATGCCCGCCGAGTTCAATTTTATCCCTGTTGACTGGAGCCTGGCGAATCGTGAAAAGCGCGGCGATGAGGTTATCGACGAGGCAGAGGAGTCAATGCGGCGCACCAAGTTAGCTGTCAAATACCCGACTGTCACGAATAAACGCTCGCCCAATGCCTTGATTCGAAGACGCTGTGAATTCAGTGTTATCTACCGTCCAGCGATCTCTATCAAAGGTATTCACTCGAACTTCAAGGAAGATGTGAATCTTCATATCGTCAGAATCGCGACGGGTGGTACTTACGACGATCCCGGACAGCTGATCGGCAAGGATGCGGCAGTTTCTTTGCGTATGGTTGAGCGCAAGCCATGCGAGCAAGCCGCCAAGTTTGCCTTCAGGCTGGCTCAAAGAAAGGGTATGCGGTACGGCGATAGTCATTATTCGATGACCAGTTCGTCAAAACACACTATCCAACGCGTGACCGATGGCCTCTTCGAAAAAATCGTTGCAGAGGTTCACGATCAGTTTCCGGACGTGGAACATCATGTTGAGCTTTTTGATGCCTTGCTGGCGAAGATCATTCTTGATCCATCTGCCTTCGAGGTTGTCCTGGTGCTCAATGAGTATGGAGATTTTCTATCTGATATGGCATCAGGACTGGTAGGCAGTCTTGGCACCGGCTCGAGTGGCAATTACTCATTTGATGAGAACAATGAGGTGGATATCGCGATGTTCGATCCAGCGGGTGGCACAGCTCCTGATATTGCCGGGAAAAATGTTGCGAACCCTGCTGCGGTATTGTTGTCTTTTGGCATGTTGCTCGATCATGTTGACCGTTACGATCTCGGTCACGCGCTTCGACTGAGCCTGCTTGGCGCAATCGAATCGGGTCAAAGCACACGGGATCTTGGTGGAAAACTCAATACCGATGAGTTTACCCAGGTAGTCATTGATAATATACCGGCACATTTGTAGCTGAACGATCCGGCGAATTTGTAGATCAGCCGCCAGGGACAATCCGAATGAGTGCAAATCCGAAATCTGCAAGCCCCAGCCCCTCGATGCAGGATCAGTGGGACACATCATTATTGGGCGGTGCCAATTCGCTGTGGCTTGAAAGTCTTTACGAGCAATACATTGCCGATCCCAATTCACTTGATGAAACCTGGCGGGATTACTTTGCCTCGTTGCCGATGGTCGCTGAAAACGCGCGTGACGTGCCGCATTCAGAAATTCGACAGCAGTTTGTTGAACTTGCCAAACAGGGCGGTGGGACTCGACCTAGTGCGCCGGTTGGGGGTGGATCAGCTGCAGAACTCAAGCAGATTTATGTCACGCAGCTCATCAATGCCTACAGAGTACGAGGGCACCAATTAGCAAAGACTGACCCGCTTGGTGTTGAGACTGATGCGATGGTGCGTGAGTTGCGCCTTCGTGAAAACGGTTTGTCAGAAGCGGATCTGGATACTGTGTTCCCGACCCCGTCACTCGAGGGTATTGATCGTGCGCCACTGCGAGACATCATCGAGCACCTTGAACGTTGCTATTGTTCGGCCATCGGTTACGAGTTCATGTACATCGATTACACGCCGCAGAAAGATTGGCTGCAACAACGGGTCGAAAGTGTCGCTTCATCGCCGAAGTTGAATGAGGACACTCGGCGCTGGATATTGCAGCGAGTGACAGCAGCCGAGAGTATGGAGCGTCATCTCGGTTCTCGTTATGTTGGTCAAAAGCGTTTCTCTCTTGAAGGTGGAGAAAGCCTGATCGTCATCATGAGTGAGCTGGTCAGACGCTCTGGCGCTGCCGGTGTTAAAGACATGGTTATCGGCATGGCCCACCGAGGTCGTCTGAATGTGCTGGTCAACATTCTCGGTAAGAACCCTGCTGAGCTATTTCAGGAATTTGAAGGCAAGCAAAATGAGAATCTCTCAGCTGGAGATGTCAAATACCATCAAGGCTTCAGCTCAGACATTAAAACGGCGTCAGGACATATGCACTTGGCCCTGGCGTTTAATCCATCGCATCTGGAAATAGCGTCACCGGTTGTTGAAGGTTCAGTGCGCTCCCGTCAAGATCGCTATGGCGACAAGGAAGGGGATCTGGTTCTGCCAATTGCCATTCATGGCGATGCCGCCTTTGCAGGTCAGGGTGTCGTCATGGAGACTTTCAACATGGCGGACTCCCGTGGTTTCTCGACCAAGGGAACGGTGCATATCATCGTCAACAACCAGATTGGTTTTACTACCAGTAACGCCGCTGATGCGCGATCTACCTTGTACGCAAGTGATGTTGCGAAAATGATCAATGCGCCGATTTTTCATGTCAATGGCGACGATCCTGAGGCAGTGTACTTCGTGACTCAGCTGGCGCTCGATTTTCGAATGGCGTTCAAGAAAGATGTTGTTATCGATCTCGTTTGTTATCGCCGACACGGCCATAACGAAACGGATGAGCCATCAGTGACTCAACCGTTGATGTACAAGACCATCAAGGCACTGCCTACAACGCGCAAACTCTACGCTGATTTTCTTGCCAACGAAGGTGTGGTAACCGCTGAGCAGGCTGATCAATGGGTACAGGATTACCGTCAGGATCTCGATGATGGCAAGACAGTTGCGCTCGATATACTCGAAGGGCAGGCCGAAGCTCCTGAACTTGCCGTTGACTGGAGTCGCTTTGTTGCTGACGACTGGCGCACTCCTTACGATTCAAAAGTGCCGCTGACAACTTTGCAGTCACTGGCCAATAAACTTAATGAGCTGCCTGATGGGCTGACCTTGCACTCGCGGGTTAAAAAAATTGTCGAGGACCGACGCAAGATGACAGCGGGTGCCTTGCCGCTTGATTGGGGTTACGCAGAAACACTCGCCTACGCGAGTTTGCTTAATGATGGCTATGCGGTGCGTTTGTCCGGTCAGGACTGTGGTCGTGGCACCTTCTCTCATCGCCATGCCGTCTTGCATAACCAAACTCAAGAGGGAGCCTATGTGCCATTGCGTGAGGTGACCGACAAGGCAAACTTTCTGGTTATTGACTCAGTCTTATCAGAAGAAGCAGTACTTGCCTTTGAATATGGTTACGCCACAGCTGACCCGATGACCCTGGTTATCTGGGAAGCACAATTTGGTGACTTTGCGAACGGTGCACAGGTAGTTATCGATCAGTTCATCAGCTCCGGGGAAACCAAATGGGGGCGTCTGTGTGGTTTGACATTATTGTTGCCGCACGGTTATGAGGGACAAGGTCCTGAACACTCGTCTGCGCGTATCGAGCGTTTTTTGCAATTGTGTGCTGAAGACAATATGCAGGTTCTGGTGCCGAGCACACCAGCACAGGCCTATCACTTGCTAAGACGCCAGATGCTTCGCCCGATGCGGCGACCACTGATTGTCATGACGCCTAAAAGTCTTCTACGTCATCGCCTTGCGACATCCTCGCTTGAGGATCTGAGCGATGGTCATTACCAGCCAGTGATCGATGAGATCGATGATCTTGATCCTAAAGGCGTTGAGCGACTCGTTTTTTGCAGCGGCAAGGTGTACTACGACCTTCTCGAGGCACGGCGCAAGGCAGAAATCAGCAACGTTGCGCTGGTTCGTCTCGAACAACTTTATCCATTCCCGTATGACGAGATGACGGCGGCGGTAAAGCGCTACCCGAACGCGAAATCGATAGTCTGGTGTCAGGAAGAGCCGCGTAATCAAGGTTCCTGGCGTTCCAATCGACACCGTATCGAGCGCGTATTGCCATCGACCGTCAACAAAGTTGAGTTCATTGGCCGAATGCCATCGGCTTCACCTGCCGGTGGTTATATGAACCAGCACCTTATTGAACAGAAACAACTCGTTGAAGAAGCTATCGGGCTTATCCCGAATAGTCAGACGAGCTGATCTACAATAGCCCCGACTTAAAACACTTGAAGCATAAAGGCCCAAGCTGATGTCCGATATTAAAGTTCCTACTCTTCCGGAATCCATCGCCGATGCTCTTGTCGTCACCTGGCACAAGAAAGAAGGTGACCCGGTCAAACGAGACGAAGTACTGGTGGATATCGAGACCGACAAGGTAGTGCTGGAGGTTCCGGCAGCTGAAGACGGAGTTCTCGGCAAGATAATCGAGGACGAAGGCACCACAGTAACTGCTCATCAGGTTATCGGCTCTATTGAAGTGGGAGCAGCGGCGAGCGCCGCGCCTGCAGCGGCCACTGCATCAGCTTCTGCTGCGGAGACTGGGTCAAGCGACGATGACTCCTCAAGCGCTGGTCAAACGAGTCCGTCCGTGCGAAAACTCTTGACGGCACATGGTCTTGAGGCAAGTGACGTCAAGGGTAGTGGTAAGAACGGACGTATCAGTAAAGAAGATGTGGAACAGCATGTGAGCTCAATGGGCAACAAGGCTCCCACAGCCCCTGCCTCGGTTCCAGCAGCAGCAAAGCCAGCCTCGACCAGTGCAGCTCCAGTGCTTCCGCTGCCAATTGGTGATGGTGAACGCACCGAGAAACGCGTGCCAATGAGTCGTTTGCGTTCGCGAATTGCAGAACGCCTGCTTTCGGCGACGCAAAACACAGCCATGCTGACGACGTTCAACGAAGTCGACATGCATGCCTTTATCGAGTTACGTAAGCAGTATAAGGATCGTTTCGAAAAGGGCCATGGCATCAAGCTTGGCTTTATGTCGATTTTCTTAAAGGCTGCCACCGAAGCCTTGAAGCGTTACCCCGATGTTAATGCGTCAATTGATGGCGACGATGTGGTTTATCACGGCTATTGCGACATTGGCGTAGCTGTTTCGTCTGAGCGAGGATTGGTGGTTCCGGTACTGCGCAACACAGAATTCATGTCTTTGGCCAACATGGAAGCGAGTATCGCTGACTATGCAGAGAAGGCCAGAAATGGCAAGTTATCTATCGAAGAAATGTCTGGCGGCACTTTCACCGTATCGAACGGTGGCGTATTCGGCTCACTGTTGTCCACTCCGATTCTCAATCCGCCACAAAGCGCTATTCTCGGCATGCATGCCACGCAGGATCGTCCCGTTGCTATCAATGGAGAGGTGGTGATACGACCAATGATGTACGTTGCCTTGTCGTACGATCACCGTATTGTTGATGGTAAAGGCGCTGTAGGTTTTCTCAAGACCATCAAGGAGCTTGTTGAAGATCCCGCGCGTATCGTTTTCGATATTTAGATTTAACCGAGGTAATAATCTGCGCTCGATTTCTGCGTCGAGTTCCGCTGCTATCAAACGATCAAGTGATTAAAGCCCAGGCGCTTAAAATGGCCTGATTTGCGAGTGTGTAAGCGCTTTCGCGACGGCTTGCGAACGATTGGTTACATCCATCTTTTGGATGGCGTTCTTCAGGTGGAAAGTGATTGTGCTCTCTGACAGGCGCAGTATCTGAGAGATTTCCCAGGAGGTTTTACCAGCTGCTGTCCAGCTCAAACATTCCTTTTCTCGTGAAGTGAGTTCCTTTTTCATAAATGGAATATTCTCTGCTTCCGCCACTACTCGTTTCACACACGCGTGAATAGCTTGTGCAATGACTTGCAGGCCAATCTTAGTTTCATGACTGATTTTCAGATTTCGCTCTGCCGAGCAAAAAGACAGCATGGTGCCTTCAGAGCCAGCACCATGCACAGGTAGTGAGATTCCGCTGACCAATTTGTAGTTCCTAGCTTCTGACATGATCCGCTGTTCCTCGGAGCATGCACGTCCTTTGGAGAACTCGATTTCATCCCACATCAGCGGCGAGGAGTGTGTCCAGCAATGTTTGACTGTTGGGTCTTTGGAGAGATAGTCCTTATCGTCATAGCGTTGCCGCCACTCCTTGGGAAAGTTACTGAGTATCAGTAGCTCGCCAACGGCAGGGAAGAACGCACCAATCTGATAATTGTCAAAGCCCAGCGCGGTTGTCGTTTGCTCACATTCGCGCAGAACCTCGTCGCGAGTTGTGCAGCTGTGAAAATGTTCGGCGATTTCGAAAAACATAAGAGGTTATCGTCCTGTCTATATCAGGGTGATATAAATATTCCGATACTTACAACCTTCGGAGCTTTTCAGTAATGCGGCACTGCGAATGAAACTTGCGTTTCATTCCTTTGGTTACCGAATTTCCGCATTCCGTTGCAGGCGAGGGAGACTGCAGTTTCATGCAACAGTTAATATACGTACTTCGAGAGAGTTTGATACCTCATATATCTTATAGGTTTTTGGAAAACTAATTATATTGATAATCCGTGCGCCATCAAGTTGGCATGCCCGTTTATGAGAGACCCAAAATGGTGCATAAACGCTTTATGATACAAAGTAACAGAAATCCAAAACAATATTGGCGAACCTATTATCGGTGTAGAAGTCGCAATCCGGAATCCGCTCGGGAGATTTCCTGATCCCCGGAAGAGATCATCATCGAGATATAATGTTGGGCTTTTCGCCGACGCATTTTGAGAACCCTATGCCTGATTCCTATGATGTCATCGTTATCGGTGGCGGCCCTGCTGGTTATGTCGCTGCGATTCGAGCTGCCCAGCTGGGGCTCAGCACGGCCTGCGTTGAGCAGTGGATAAACAAGCAAGAGAAACCGGCCTTGGGCGGTACTTGTTTGAACGTGGGCTGCATTCCATCCAAAGCTCTGCTTGAAAGCACTGAGCTATACGATGAGGCGTGCAACAACTTTGCGGATCTCGGTATCAACGTCGGCAAAGTCTCGCTCGATGTACCCAAGATGATCGGGCGCAAAGACAAGGTTGTACAGGAACTTACTGGCGGTATCGAAATGCTGTTCAAACAGAACAGTATTGATTGGTTGCAGGGGCGCGGCCAATTACTGGGCGATAAAAAGGTCCGGGTTACGTCCCACGACGGTTCGGATACCGACTATCAGGCTGGCAATGTCATTATCGCAACAGGGTCTGTACCCATTGATTTGGCGGCCACGCCGTTGGAGGGCGATATTGTTGTCGATTCAGCAGGAGCGCTTGACTGGGAATCAGTCCCTGGCCGTGTTTGTGTCATTGGTGCGGGTGTTATTGGTCTGGAGCTTGGCAGCGTCTGGCGTCGTCTTGGTTCTGAAGTTGTGCTGCTGGAAGCTCAGGACACCTTCCTGCCGATGGTTGACAAGGCGATTGCGCGTGAAGCTCAACGCACTTTTAACAAGCAAGGTCTGGATATTCGTTTGTCCACTCGGGTGACTGGTAGCGTTGTCAAGAAAGGCAAGGTCACGGTTGGGTTCAGCGACAAAGATGGTGATCATGAGGAAGTTTTCGACAAATTGATCGTGGCTGTAGGCCGCCGTGCTTATACCGACAACGTCTGTGCTGATGAAGCCAAAATCGAAAAGGATGAACGCGGGCTTTTTCATGTCAATGATTACTGCGAAACCAATGTTCCGGGTGTCTATGCCATCGGTGACGTTGTGCGCGGCCCAATGCTCGCACACAAGGGATCAGAAGAAGGTGTCATGGCTGCAGAACGCATTGCGGGTGAACATGGATCTGTCAATTACGATGTCATGCCGAACGTTATTTACACTCACCCTGAAGTCGCATGGGTTGGAAAGACCGAAGAGCAGCTGAAGAGTGAAGGTGTTGACTATCAAGTCGGCAGTTTTCCTTTCGCTGCGAGTGGCCGGGCCAAGGCCAAAGGCGATACCAGCGGGCTCGTCAAAATCATTCGCGACAAACAAAGCGATCGCATGCTTGGCGCACATCTGATTGGTCCCAGTGCATCAGAACTACTCGGGCAATCAGTACTTGCCATGGAATTCGATGCCACCATCGAAGACATAGCCCACACGATTCACGCACACCCAACCCTGTCCGAAGTCATGCACGAAGCCGCCCTAAGCGCCGACGGCCGAGCCATCCACATCGGCAATCGCAAAAAGTAAGAGGGTCGGACCAAGCCAAGTGCTTGATTCAGCTGCAATACCCGCATAAATAGGCGGGTATTGACACCTTATATCTGGTTTGAGCCCATGAAAAACCCACCGGTAAGTGATGAGGGGCGACCATCGCTCACCAATATTGCTGAATTAGCGAACGAACATGGCCTTCGAGTTCGTGGCACGCTCAACAGTGTTGGTCGAACCCTGCCATCTCAGTTAGATGGAGGCTCATCTCGTAGCCTTGTCTTGTTCGGTGCAGAAGGCGGCTCCATATGGCCAACTTTCAGCAACTCACCTGAGTATCACGACGAGCAGGCTGATCCGCTGGATCGCTGGAGTCGGCGAATTGGGTCTGTCTTAGCCAGCGAACTCGGTGGTCTTGCGCTATTTCCTTTTGATGGACCTCCGTTTCATCCTTTCATCAGCTGGGCAAGCGAATCTGGGTCGGTTTACTCATCACGACTCGGACTATCGTTAGATCGACGATTTGGCCTATGGCATGCCTTCAGATTCGCACTTGTTTTACCCTACGAGATAGACCATGCGGACCCACCCACGGATATAAAGCCTGCTTGTGACACATGTCGAGATACACCGTGTCTTCACAGCTGTCCTGTTTCAGCCTTTGATGGTGAGCAATATGATGTACATACTTGTTATCAATACTTACGAGACACACCGGAAGCTGCTTGCCATTCAACTGGATGCATTGCGCGTAATGCTTGTCCAGAAGGTGCAGGACAACGCTACCCCAATGAGCAGGTAGTCTTTCATATGCGCCAATTTTATAAAGCATTGCATCGGCGTTACGATACGTAATGACACATCGTCTTGGAATCGATACAGGTGGCACCTTTACCGATGCCGTTGTTGTCGATAGTGAACGAAATGTATTGGCCTCTGCCAAGCGCCTGACAACACCTCAAGATCTGTGCATTGGCATACGCAACGCCTTGCAGGCTCTGCCAACAGACTTGATCACTGATCTAGAGCTGGTTTCTCTATCAACAACATTAACGACAAATTCTGTTGTTGAAAGTCGAGGCGCTGCAGTCTGTGTTTTGCTGCCTGGTTATAACGAAAAACAAATTAATGATTCTGGTCTGTATGAGCTGTTAGGCAAGGAGTATGTGCATAAGCTTGATGGTGGGCACAACGCCACCGGTGAAGCATCCCAGCCTCTTGATAGAGCTGAAATAGAAAAAATCATTAAAGAGCAGGAACCCAAGGTTGCAGCCTTCGCCGTATCGTCACTATTCGCGACGCGAAATTCCGAGCATGAGCGTGAGATCGTAGAGCTGCTTTCTCAACACACGGATAAACCAGTAACTACTGGTCATGAGCTGGCCTCTCAACTTGGTGCGCCGCGTCGAGCACTGACCGCCACATTGAATGCACGAATGCTTCCCTTTATTCACGAGTTGATTAGCTCTGTTGAATCGATCTTGCTCGATCACAGGATTAATGCACCGTTGATGATTGTTACGGGCGATGGGTCTTTGGTGAATGTAGAGACCGCAAGACGTCATCCGCTCATGACCATACTGTCTGGACCCGCTGCAAGTGTTGCTGGTGCTGCCGAGCTAGGTGGCCATGACAATGCTTTGATTGCTGATATGGGTGGCACTACAACTGATATAGCGGTTGTAAACAATCGTCGTGCAGAGTTATGTGACGACGGTGCGCGTATAGGTGACTGGCAACCTATGATCAATGCCGTCAGAGTGGTGTCTGTTGGTCTGGGTGGTGACAGTGAAGTTCGTTTTAACGGTAAATTGTTTCTTGCATCCCGACGAGTTATACCAATAAGCCTGCTGGTTGATGAACATCCACAGCTGATGACACAGCTTGAGCGTCAATGGGATTCGATGCCTAATCCAAGGCAAAATCGATTCGCCTTACGTCTGTACGAAAATCCTGAGTTGATCAATCAACTAGACAAGCCGCAACGCAAAGCTTGGGAGTATTTGGAAGCAGGTCCGGTTGAGATTGACTCCTTAGCTGATACTAACAAACCTTTGATGCGAAGCATCGCCCGTCTTGAAAGACAAGGACTGGTTATTTTCAGTGGGTTTACACCAAGTGACGCTACTCATGTGCTTGGTATCAGTGAACATTGGAACCGGGATGCTGCCACAATCGCTGCTCGCATCTGGTCGCGTCAGATGCGTTATCTCTACGGCTGCGGTGACTGGAAGTTGGGTGATGCAACGGCACCTAGTGAATCTGTTTTTGATTTGGTAACGCATGAACTAGCACGTCGCCTGCTTGAAGCAGGACTCAATCATCGCGGTTTGCTCAGTGAAGCCAAGGCGCGGAATATGACACCACTGTTGGCCGACATGCTGTTACGCAACATCACTGATGCAGGCAATACTCCTGTGTTTGGGCTTCGATTTTCCGACAATATGCCGCTGGTTGCCGTTGGTGGACCAGCAAAAGATTTCTTTCCGGATGTAGCAAAATTGCTTGGAATACCTTTTGTTCTACCTAAACATGCCAGTACTGCGGGTGCCGTGGGCGCTGTACTAGGTAAGGTAAGTCAATCTGTATCCGTAACTGTCACGCAACCGGTGCATGGTAGTTTCATTGTTTTCCATCAAGATCAACCGAGTCATTTCAAGGTTCTGGATGAAGCCATCACGCATGCAACTAGTCTTGCAAAAAGCAGTGCTTATGATCGTGCGGATGCTGCAGGGGCTTACAATATAAAAGTGAATATTGACTCTTCAGCTGATCATGTAAATCACGATATCGATGGCGATCTGTTTCTTAACACGACGATCAGCGCTACTGCATCCGGATCACCCGTGTGACGGAAACCTACGACTACATCATTGTTGGAGCGGGTTCTGCAGGTTCTGTGATCGCCAATCGACTCAGTGAATCAGGAAAACACACTGTACTGTTGCTTGAGGCCGGAGTCAGCGATAAACGACTCTATGTTCAGATGCCAATCGGTTACGGCAAGGTTTATTATGATGAGCGCGTCAACTGGAAATACACCACCGAGCCGGTTGCGGGGCTTGGCGACCGACCTAGCTACTGGCCAAGAGGCAAGGTATTGGGTGGCTCAAGTTCTATAAACGCGATGGTTTACGTGCGCGGTCACCCGAACGATTACGCAGAGTGGCAATCAGTTGCAGATGGTTGGTCTTGGTCAGATGTTGAGCCGTATTTCAAAAAGATGGAACGCTGGAAGGGTCAACCCAGTGAGCATCGTGGCAGTGATGGATTGCTCCCAGTAACTGATATATCAAACGAAGCTCACCCCCTGTGTAAGACCTATTTGCAAGCAGCAGAGCAAGCTCAGCTTCCAGTGGTCCACGATTACAATGGACCTGATATGGAAGGCGCAAGCCTGTATCAGATAACCACAGATAATGGTTTAAGAGCATCAACTGCGCGTTGTTATTTGCGTCCCGCAAGGGGTCGTGCAAATCTTACAGTTCGAACCCAGGCACATGTTGTAAAGCTGAACCTAGAAGGTCAACACGTAAGGGGTGTGGACTATAAGCGAGGCGGCAAGATACACAATGTGCAGTCTTCGCGTGAAGTCATTTTGTGTGGTGGTGCGATTAATTCACCGCAGCTAATGCAACTGTCAGGAATCGGACCAAGCGAAGTGTTAAACCAGGCTGGAGTAAAGATTCACCATGATCTCAGCGCGGTAGGACGACATCTTACAGATCATCTTGGCGCTGACCTTGTTTGTAAAACCAACGTTCCGACTTTGAACCAGTCCTTACGCCCATGGTATGGAAAACTTCGGGCTGGGCTTGAGTTTATGTTCAAACGCAGTGGCCCATTGACACTCAGTCTTAATCAAGCAGGTGGATTTGTACGTTCGAGCAGCGACGTAAAATACCCTGATTTGCAATTGTACTTTTCGCCTGTGAGTTACACGCGTGCACCTGTTGGTACCAGGCCACTAATCAACCCGGACCCGTTTCCCGGATTTCTGATTGGATTTAACCCATGCAAACCAAGTAGCGAAGGGCATCTGAACATCAACAGTAGTGATCCGGATACTGCACCTGAGATTCACCCCAACTATCTATCGACCGATCACGACAATGATCTGATGCTTAAAGGTATGAGACTGTGCCGAGCATTACTCGATACGCCGGCTTTCAGGTCAGTGGTAGTTGATGAAGTCTACCCGGGTAACAGCGTTGAATCTGATGAATCACTAATGGATTTCGTTAAAGACAATGCCTGGACTGTATTCCACCCCTGTGGCACCTGCAGGATGGGTAATGATTTAAAAACATCAGTTGTCGATAGTAAATTGCGTGTGCATGGTTTAACAGGATTGAGAGTTGCTGACGCCTCAGTATTCCCAACAATCCCAACTGGAAACACCAATGCGCCAGCAATCATGGTTGGTGAACGCGCTAGTGATTTGATTCTGATGGATAGCAACAATAATTGAACAGAATAGTAGTGTTGAAAATGCTAGCCGCCAATAACAAAGTCCTTGTTTGCAAGCCATCCATGTGACTCAAATGTATCTATCAGATTCTGCCTTGCTTCGGAATCAGTAATGGCTGTTACCACTAGGTTGTCTTCCCTGCAAGCCCACAAGGTTTCATAAGTAATCACTGGTCGATGCCGCTTTCGCTGCCGAGCACCTGCTCGGTCCAGATCAACAAATCCCAATACATCACAACCCTCGGCAATCAATGCGTCGAACCAGTACCTAGCATTACGACCGGTACCGCAAATCCAGATACCTCGCTGGTTAACAAGTTGTCGCCCTGAGCCTTCATCACACAGCGCCCGAGCTCGACAACGTGTAAATGCTTCACGCCTGTAGCGAGAGTCGCGGAACGTTAACCGTGAATCGTGGACACGCCAGTCAAGCAACACGTCATCTGGCTTTCCCATACGGATGTCCGCAAGCCAGGCTCTTAAAACGAAGTCATAATCTTCTGGCCCATCGAACTGTCGATATCCCTTGAGCTTTTCGAACGTTGCTCGTGGTGCCATCCAGCTTGGGTGAGGCAGTGGACATTCAATAAAACAGGCGTTAGAAATATCTGCAGGTGTTGTGAGGCTATTTAGCCACGAAGCGTACCGTTGATTTCCTTTACCGATACTCTCGGTGGAACCTTGCTCGTCAACAAATCGAATCAACGTACCGCACAATCCAATATCTGGGTGTGCCTTCAGATAACGAAGCTGGCTGTCAAAGCGTTCAGGGTAAGCGATGTCATCGTCATCCATGCGGGCGATGAATGCGCCTTGGGATTCGCCAAGACCTGTGTTCAACGCAGAGACAATACCCGAACCGTCTCTAGTGAGCGCTTTGATTCGTTTGTCGCTGGGTAAGCGTTGAACAATCTCCTCAACGTCAGCATTGCCAATCAGCAGAAGTTCAAAATCCTCAAACGTTTGATCAAGCAGACTTTCTACTGCAAGCTTTGTTGTGTTACGCCATTCGCGAACAGGTAACAGGACGGATAGCGTTGGTGACAATGATCAGGCAGCCTTCCACTTGATACTGCATCCAACACTGGGCCGTGTATCAGTAGGTGCCGATTTGCCGTCAAGCATAAGTGAAGCAGCGTCACGCAAATCCTTGCCATGGGCAATGCTCTGACCAGGTCTTGTGTCATCAAACTGGCCGCGATAATAAAGCTTGTGTTCAGCATCAAAAAGAAAGATATCCGGTGTGCAAACTGCCCCAAACGACTTGGCGACTTCCTGAGATTCGTCAAAGCAATACGGAAAATCGAACCCCTTGGCGGCGGCCAAGGCTGCCATCTTTTCCGGACCATCAGCGGGATGACTGACAACATCATTTGCACTAATCGCGACGGTTGAGATACCGCGTTCTTTCAAATCAGCAGCAAGCGCGACTAACGGATCAACAATATGTACGACATACGGACAGTGATTGCACATGAATACCAGCAACACTGGCCCATCGATGGCGGACAGGCTTACAGAATCACCATTTCGTGTGTCGGTTAGCGTGAAATCTACGGCTGGGCTGCCGACCGGCATGTTTGTTGATTCAGTAAGCACCATCACTCAATTCCTGTGTTGTCGTTTCCGTCTATAGTATCTGGAGTCGAAGGCTGATAGCACGCGCCGCTGGATTAATCCCATGCAGAACACACAGGCCCGAATGTTCATTGTCTCGGCTCCATCAGGCGCCGGCAAAACCAGCCTTGTCAGAAGAGCAATCTCTGAACTCGAAAAACTCACCGTCGCTGTTTCTCACACGACTCGAGGGGCACGCCCGGGCGAGACTGATGGTGGCGATTATTACTTTGTCAGCCGCGATGACTTCGAGAGCATGATCGATCAGGACCAATTTCTCGAATATGCCGAGGTTTTCGGCAACTACTACGGCACCAGTGTCGGCACTGTGCAGGAGGCGCTTGGCCAAGGCCAGGATGTGATTCTGGAGATCGACTGGCAGGGTGCTGCCCAAGTGCGGCGCAAACTTGAAGATGCCGTCTCGATTTTCATTCTGCCTCCCTCCAGGGCAACCTTGATTGAACGCCTGAAAAGTCGGGCTCAAGATTCAGATGAGGTCATTGAACGCCGCACTGCTGAGGCGGTGCTCGAGATGCAGCAATACCACGAGGCTGATTACCTGATTATCAATGACAATTTTGACGAGGCTCTGGCTGAGTTGAAGGCCGTTGTGCTGAGTCATCGGGTGCTCAAATCTCGCCAGTCACTGGTGCATGCCGGGTTGATCACAAGTCTTACGCACTAGTTAAAGTCAAATATCCACTTTTGGAGTGGTGTTTGCGTGCAGAAAACACTAAAATAGAAGGTTCCGCAATTTCCAGGACCGATAATGGCCCGAGTAACCGTTGAAGACAGCCTGTCGATGGTCAACAACCGATTTGATCTGGTGTTGATTGCTGCCAAGCGCGCCCGCAATATTTCCATGGGGGCTGAGCCGATGCTGCCTGCCGATAACGACAAGCCGACGGTCATCGCACTTCGCGAAATCGCTGAAGGTATGGTCACTGAAGATATCCTGAAGGAAGCTGCGCCGCCGCCACCAGCCCAGGCTGAACCAGTTCTTTATGAGCAACAACCTCCTCAAATTCGCGAAGACATCTGAGCCTCTGACGTCACGCTCGAATGTCAGCATGACTTGCCAGCCAAAATTGTGGCTGGCAACGTCTATTTTCATCGTCCCTGTCGTCCTTGGAAAAGGGCATTCAGAATAGGGTGATGACACCGTCAGCCACCAATGTGACGGTCAATGCCACACCAGTTGAGTGGCAAGCCTACTCGGCTTTGCAAGATCAATTGCAGTCGCGTTTCAACACCGAACAAATTGCCGAAGTTTCGCGTGCTTATATCGTGGCGCGGGATGCTCATGAAGGGCAAACACGTAGCTCCGGTGAACCCTACATAACTCACCCGATTGCAGTTGCGGGCATCGTCTTCAAGATGGGTCTTGACCATGACAGCGTCATGGCAGCATTGCTCCACGATGTACTTGAAGACACACCAGTAACGCATGATGAATTGGCATCAACCTTCAGTGAAGAACTTGCCCAAATTGTTGATGGTCTGAGTAAGTTGAACCATCTGAAGTTTCGCTCCAAGGCTGAAGCGCAGGCGGAGAGTTTCAGAAAAATGATGTTGGCTATGGCCAGTGACATTCGAGTGATTCTGATCAAACTTGCTGATCGCTTGCACAACATGCGTACGATTGACTCCTTGAGACCTGAAAAGCAGCATCGAATTGGCAAGGAAACACTCGAAGTATATGCCCCGATTGCTGCGCGTCTTGGCATGTATACGATAAAAAATGAACTTGAAGATTTAGGATTTCGTGCGAGTTACCCTATGCGCAGTCGCGTACTCGAAGCAACGGTTGAGCAAGCACATCGCAATCGTGAGCAAGTGATTGATCAAGTAGAGAGTCGGATAAAGGCGTCACTTGAAGAAAAAGGTATAGAAGCGATTGTGACGGGGCGCGAAAAACACCTTTACAGTCTTTATATCAAGATGTTGAAAAAACAGCTGCCATTTCAACGTGTTTTTGATATGTCCGCGTTACGTGTTGTGGTTAATTCAGTGGATGAGTGTTACCAGGTGCTTGGTCTTGTACATCAACTTTACACACCGATTTTTTCTCGCTTTAAAGACTATATCGCGATACCCAAACAAAACGGCTACCAGTCTCTGCATACTGTGTTGAACCATGGAGCAGAAGGAACGCCTGTCGAAGTTCAGATACGAACGAACGAAATGGATCAGCTTGCCGAAAGTGGAATCGCCGCGCATTGGGCTTATAAGGAAAATCATGAAGCCACTGCAAAACAACACACGGGCCCATGGTTAACGCAGTTAATCGACTTACAGCAATCCAGCGTTGATACACTCGAGTTTGTCGAGAATGTGAAAGTCGATCTCTTCCCAGGTGAGATCTATGTCCTAACGCCTAAGGGCAAAATAATCCAGCTGCCACGTGATGCCACGCCAGTTGATTTTGCCTATGCGGTTCATTCGCAGATTGGAAACACATGCGTAGCTGCTAAAGTAGATCGAAGACTCGTGTCTTTAAGTTCTCCTTTGGAAAATGGGCAAACAGTAGAGATCATTACCGGTGCGAACGAAGAGCCCAGCCCGATGTGGTTGAACTCTGTGGTAACCGCAAAAGCGCGTACAGCGATCCGTCACCATTTGCGCGACCTTGACAAGAGCAAGGCAGTCGAGTTTGGCGAGCGCTTGATACGTCGTGCACTTGGCCGTTATGAACAATCACTTGATGGCATTTCCGACAAAGCCATGCAGTCATTGATCGCCGAATTCCACTTTGCATCAAAAGTTGAACTCTACGAGTCGGTTGGGCTTGGCGTACATCTTCCAAGTCAAATCGCCGCGAGGCTGATAGGCAAAGAGAAAGGTGGTGATCTGCAAGAGCCGCAGTTGCCAGTGCGTGAAACTGCGCCAGTCATTATTGATTCAAAAAACAATCCTGCCTTGTACATGTCGCATTGCTGCCACCCGATTCCAGGGGATAATGTGCAAGGATTCTTTACAGCAGGTAAAGGTGTTGCGGTTCACCGGGCAGGATGCCGCAATGTGCGTCGCTTTCGTCGTCGCCCAAAAGAGTGGGTAGCAGTCGACTGGGCACCAGAAATGAGTGATAGCTTTGACGTGGTTGTGGTTGTGCACCTCGCCAATCAGCCGGGTGCGCTAGCGCGAATTACCTCGACGATGTCCTTGATGAACGTCAATATTGAAAATATGGATTTCAATAATCGCGGTGGTGATGACATCAACATCCGCTTTGTACTGGCCGTTGAAGATCGTGTGCAACTTGCTCGTATCGTACGTCGCTTGCGTAATCTCACTGTGGTTCGGAGCGTCAAACGCGAAGCGTGAAGCGATACGGTTATACTGGCCCCATCCATTACAAGGGTTAGAAATGCCATGCCCCGCAAGATAGTCAGTACCGACAAAGCCCCTGGCGCTATTGGCGCATACTCTCAAGCAGCCATTGCTGGCGACACCGTCTATTTATCAGGTCAAATACCGCTGGTGCCCGAAACGATGGAGCTCGTCAGTGATGACGTGCGAGTTCAGATCGAACAAGTGTTCAAGAATCTCGAAGCTGTGTGTACCGCCGCCGGAGGCAGTTTCGCCGACGTGGTTAAACTGAACGTGTTTCTAACCGACCTTACCCACTTCCCTATCGTCAATGAAGTCATGGCGAAGCATTTCGAAGAGCCTTACCCTGCGCGAGCAGCTATAGGAGTCGCCTCGTTGCCAAAGGATGTGGCTGTCGAGGTCGAAGGCATTATGTATCTTGGCTAGCACGCGCCCTCTATGGCAGTGAGCTCCGCACCTGCAAGACTTGATACCGTCGATGTCACGACGCTAAAAGGTGTGGGTGCGGCTATGGCTGAAAAGCTCAAGGGCCTTGGCATCCATCACTTGCAAGATGTGCTGTTTCATCTGCCCTTTCGTTATCAAGATCGCACCCAGTTGGTTGAGATTGGTCGTCTGCAGCCTGGTAGAGAGGCGGTCATTTCAGGCGAAGTTGCGATTGCGGATGTTGTTATCAGAAAGCGCCGATCATTGTTGGTGCGTATTAACGATGGCACAGGTTCAATAACACTGCGCTTCTTTCACTTCAGCAAGGCACAAGTAGCGCAGTTTGAACGTGGTGCCTGGGTACAGTGTTTTGGCGAAGCGCGTCGTGGCCCTGGCATGCTCGAGATGGTTCATCCTGAATACCGTGTTTTGCGTGAGGGTAGGCCAAGTACAACGCTGGACGACACGCTAACGCCGTTCTATCCAGCTACTGAAGGTGTACAACAAACCACATTGCGACGCCTTACCGATCAGGCACTTGCGGCGCTCGACACCCATGAGCTTAAAGATTGGATCCCCTCATCGTTGCTGCAAAGTACGGAGTTACCAGATCTGAAAACAGCTCTACGTATAGTTCATAGACCACCACCAAATGCTGATGTGCGAGCGCTGCTCGATGGCCTGCATCCCGCGCATCGTCGTCTAGCGCTTGAGGAGCTGGTTGCGCATCGTTTGGGTTTGCGATTATTGCGTGTTAACACTCAGAAACAACACGCGCCATTGATGCGGCCCGCAGGTGAATTGAGTGCGAAGCTTCGTCAATCTTTGAATTTCAAACTCACAGCTGCGCAAGATCGTGTGTTGCTGGATGTAATTAATGACATGGGAACAGAAGAGCCCATGCTGCGTTTGATACAAGGTGATGTCGGCAGCGGTAAAACAATCGTAGCAGCGTTGGCTGCGGCACAAGTTGTCGAAGCCGGATATCAGGTTGCCTTGATGGCACCAACCGAAATACTGGCTGAGCAACATATGCTTAATTTCACTGATTGGTTTGAGCCTTTAGGTGTTGATGTTGGTTGGTTATCTGGAAAGCTACGTGTCGCTCAGCGTCGCAGTGCTATCGAGTCAGTGGCGATGGGTCGCCAAAGGATTGTGGTGGGCACGCATGCACTGTTTCAAAATGATGTGGAATTTGAGAATTTAGGCTTGGCCATCATTGATGAGCAACACCGCTTTGGTGTGCATCAGCGAATGGCGTTGCGTAACAAAGGCGCAACTAGTAATACCCTTCCACATCAGCTGATCATGACAGCAACCCCAATACCGCGTACCTTGGCGATGACCGCCTATGCTGATCTTGACGTGTCAGTTATTGATGAACTACCGCCTGGCAGAAAGCCTGTCACAACAGTTGCTGTAGATAATGTTCGACGAGGTGAGGTTATACAACGTGTTGGTACGGCCATTTCTGAGGGTCGGCAAGTCTATTGGGTATGTACACTGATTGAAGAATCAGAATCTTTGCAAGCAGAGGCTGCTGAGGACACTGTAGCTACCTTGCAGTCTATCTTGCCAGAGCATCGTATTGGTCTGGTGCATGGAAGGCTAAAGCCCCGTGATAAAGAAGCCATCATGCAAGCGTTCAAGGATCGAGAAATTGATTTGCTGGTTGCCACAACAGTTATTGAGGTTGGGGTTGATGTACCTAACGCTTCGTTGATGATCATCGAAAATGCTGAGCGTCTTGGATTGTCGCAACTACATCAGCTGCGCGGACGAGTAGGGCGGGGAAGTGCTCAGTCAAGTTGCATATTGCTTTATCAGGGTCCTTTGTCAAACAATGCTCGCGAGCGACTTGGTATCATGCGAGAGACGAACGATGGTTTTATCATTGCGCAAAAAGATCTGGATCTACGAGGAGCGGGTGAGGTATTGGGTACTCGTCAAACAGGTCTGGCAGAGTTTCGGATTGCCGAGCTCGGCCGCGATGATGATCTACTCGATGAGGTCAGTGATATTGCCGATACGCTACTGCAATCAAAGCCTGAGAACGTTCAAGGCTTGATTCGCCGATGGATTGGAGATGAGAATAAGGAATATGGCGGTGTCTAAATAACCGGGAATATTACCTAGATTGAAAGAACAGAATACGCGCTACAATCCAATCGTGCGGTGTTTGGAAAAGGACTATGTACATTAGCAATGGAACCTTGCTGTTAACACTCTGTGTAATTCTTGCCGGTTGTTCTGGCTCGAACAATAATCCCACCCCCAGTAATGACTCAGAAACAGAGGCGGCGAATAATTCTTTAGTTGGGAGCAATGATTCACTGGAAGTCCCCGGCCGTGAAAATGGAGAATCCGGCGTCCCAACTGTTGTGGTTCCAGATCAAGTCAATTCAGATGTCTTGTCAACAGAGAATGCGCAAGCAGTCATTTTACAAGCCTTCGATGTGTTGACCGGCCGCGCCTACGATTGGCGGTTGATGGGATTTCCTTATCTGACATTCGACGAAACAAATGATCAGACGTCGGTTAGATCACGCGAATGTCAGAACCAAGGTTCCATATCTGAAACTACCTCGACATCTGGCCAGCATTTGCTAACGAGCGTCTATTCGGATTGCACGATTAACTCAGACACACTGACTGGTCAAGTGGTAACGAAAGGCGGGAATTTTTGCTGTGAGTTTGAAAGAGAATTCTCTGTGGATTTCTCCGTCACATTTCAACCCAATGGAATAATGGAAGCCTCTGGCAACTACGTCTTCAGAAACTCGATTGCATTTCAAAGAAGTGTGTCGTTTTCTAATTTCACTTACCGTTTTATGTATCCAAATGGCGAACTTCTTATTGAGAATGCCAATACAGATCGTGATTTCAACGTGACGGGATACGGGATTACCGATGATCAATCAAGTGTTATGTCAGGTTCATTTTCAATGTCTCCCGGCATGCTTGATGGCGCATCAGTTTCGGTTAATGTGGTCAGTGATTTCGAAAATACTGACCATGTTAGTCAACTTACTTACGAGCGCGGGTTCATGCAGATTGTGGCCGAGGATAGCCAGATCACAGTCGATGCAAATACAGGTGATAGAAATACTGTGACAGTCTCAGTGACCAATTCCCTAGGCGAAGTCGAGACCAGTACCGGTGATTGGTCATCTTGGCACGATGCTTTAGCGTATCAAACTCCCACAATTCAGCAGCAATCACCTACATTATTGCCTGCATCCGATGGCCGCCTGATAAGAGGGGACTCGTATAAACCATTGCTAAAAGAGGTGTTTGATTTACTCACCGGTGAACGAGTTGGTCCAGAGATACTCGATATGCCTGATTATCCAACGCCTGAGTTTCCCAATGGGTTCTTAAGTCAGAACGCTCCTAATGGCTTTGGTGAGCCAGTTTTTCAAGATTGTTCCAACGGTGGTTCTGTTGTGCAAACACCTTATAAGCGTGGAATTCGTCAAATTATTTCGGGTTGGCGTTCTGAATTTACCGACTGCCAATCGAGTGATAAACAGTACAACGGTGAGTTCCACACCCGCAATTTTGGAAATTTTAACTACACGGGTTCTGGGTTTTCAGTGGTAAGCCAGGATGAAACAGCAATGTTCACAGGTTCGCTATCTTACAAACACCAAGTGGACATAGACGGTGGGCCTTCTGTACATGTTTCTCTGGATGCTGATCATTATCAATCTTTGAAATTAGATGATTCTATCGAGTTATTCGATGCGACGACGAACTACACCTACATACCGCCATTCTCGTCTAATCTACATGGCAACCTGACATACCGAAGTCAACTGACTGAAGACCAGCTGATTTCAGTGTCCATCGCTGACCCGTTGATCGTTGGGCCTAGCAGAACTCAGGTGATTGATTTTTCCATATTTAATTACTTTAGAAGCGGATTACTGGTTATCGATGCTGGTAGTGGAAATACTCTGTGGCTTGACGCGGACACGGGTGATATCGAGACGTTTTCCATCACGATATATCAAACAGGAGCGGCGCCCTTTATGGCAGTCGAATCCTGGTCTGATTGGGAGGCGGAGATTAGCTTTAAATATGATTTACATACACGATAAATCATTCAATAAAACGCCGGCGTCATGCACAGCTCAAGGTTATTCTGTAGAAACTAACGCGATATCTGCAAAAACAATACTTGCGTAGACAGTAGTTATATTTGTGGTCGATTATCAACAACTCTTCGGGCTTTGCCTAAGGATCGTTCGATACCACCAGATTCCGAAACCACAACCTTAGTGCTTACACCAACGACGTTCTTGATGTGCTCAGAAAGTTCTTTTGCAGCGATTTCACGGACTGTGTTGTCGATGGAACTTGAAGCCGGTTCCACATGTACTGTCATTACGTCAAGTCTTTCATCGCGAGTTAATTCAATTTGAAAATGCGGCGACAGTGCCTCACATTTGAAAAGTTGTTCTTCTATCTGCGTCGGAAATACATTTACACCTCGAAGAATTATCATGTCATCGCTCCTGCCGGTGACTTTCTCCATACGGCGCATGCTGCGAGCGGTGCCAGGTAACAAACGGGTCAAGTCTCGTGTGCGGTAACGAATTATCGGCATAGCCTCCTTGGTTAAAGAAGTGAACACCAATTCGCCCATTTCCCCCTCGGCAAGCACTTCACCTGTTTCCGGGTTGATGATTTCAGGATAGAAATGATCTTCCCATATATGTAGTCCATCTTTACTCTCCACGCACTCCATTGATACACCCGGTCCAATCACTTCTGACAAGCCGTAAATATCGACAGCATGCATATCAAACGCTTGTTCGATTTCCTTGCGCATTGCATTAGTCCACGGCTCCGCACCGAAAATACCCACCGCCAGAGAAGTGTCTCGCGGGTCGATGCCTCGTGCGTTGAATTCGTCGAGCACTGAGAGCATATAGGACGGTGTCACGGTAATTAGTCGTGGTTTAAAATCGTTTATCAGTGTGACTTGCCGATCTGTCATGCCGCCGGAAACTGGTACAACTATGCAGCCCATTCGCTCTGCACCATCGTGAATGCCGAGGCCTCCAGTAAAAAGGCCATAGCCATATGCATTGTGGATCATGTCGCCCGCACGTCCACCTGCAGCGGTAATCGAACGAGACACAACTTCGGCCCAAACGTCCAAGTCATTCTGTGTGTAGCCAACGACTGTTGGTTTGCCTGTGGTTCCGGAAGAAGCGTGTATGCGTCTTAGTTGTTTGTGCTCTACCGCAAACATGTTAAACGGATAATTGTCGCGTAGATCCTGTTTGGTGGTGTACGGAAACTTCGCGAGATCAGCCAGTGTATTTAAGTCATCCGGGTGTACGCCGTGTTGTTTAAATTGCTGCTGATAAAACGGGGAATTGTTATAGGCATGCAGTAGCGTCTTTTTCATACGCTCGAGCTGTAGCGCTGATATTTCATCTCTCGATGCTATTTCAATCGGAGATAAATCACCGGGTTTTGGATGAAGATTTTCCATTAGCTATTCAACCACTTTGTTGTCTTGAGAGAGTAGAGTTCCTTTGATCGTGCGGGAATAGCCACGGAATTCCACAATCGTTTCCTGCTTTTCATTAACTATGCGGATATCGTAAATACCGTTTTTTCCGCGACGTGAGGTTTCGGTTGCGAATGCGTTGAGTTTTTCTCCAACGAAGGCTGGTGCCAAGTAGCTGATAGAACAATGTTGTGCTACACAGCGCTGGTTGTATGTATTACACGCAAATGCAAATGTCGAATCTGCCAACGTAAATAAAAATCCGCCGTGACACATGCCATGTCCATTGGTCATGTCCTCCGCTACAGACATAGTCGTTTCCGCTGTGCCAGGGGATATATTTTTAATGCGGATTCCCAGTTTTTTTGATGTAGAATCGTTGCTCCATAAAACATCGGCACATGATTCTGCAATTTCTTGTGGGGTCTTTTGATTTTGTGGCATTTTTATCTACCTGGATATCCATATCATGTCATATGTAGTTGCTTCCAACCACAAGAGAAACCACTGTCAATTATTCAGAACCTAAAGCAATTACGAGTTATTAAAGCTATGTGTTGTCGAAGTCAAGTACTACATTGTCTGTTGTTGGTCGGGTTTGACAAGCTAGGGTGAAACCGGCTTCAATCTCCCAGTCTGCTAGAGAAAAATTGAGATCCATCGCTGTTTTAC
>CAZQOI010000011.1:8332-56995 GCA_964594905.1 uncultured Granulosicoccaceae bacterium | reverse complement strand
AATAGCGAGGGCGGTCCTCAGGTAGATACGGCACGGTATCTTCAAGCACTTGATCACGCAGGCTTTTTTCCTCGCCAACCGCCAGCCCACCGACCGCATAGCCGGGAAACCCGATATCAACCAAAGCTTCGCTTGATGCCTTACGCAGGTCCGCATACATACCGCCCTGCACGATGCCAAATAGTGCATTGGAATTGCCCAGATCTTCGTGAGAATCGCGGCAACGCTGTGCCCAGCGCATCGACAACTCCATTGAGGTAGCTGCCTCATCACGTGTCGCCGGGTAAGGGGTACACTCATCAAAGGCCATGACAATGTCAGAACCAAGCGCGGCTTGAATTCGCATGGACTCTTCAGGGCTCAAGAACACTTCCGATCCATCGATCGGTGAGCGAAACTTAACCCCCGATTCGTCAATCTTTCTGAGCTTGGCGAGGCTGAATACCTGGAAACCACCCGAATCGGTCAGTATCGGTCCTGGCCAATGCATGAAATCGTGGAGATCTCCGTGGCTCTGAATGATCTCGGTTCCCGGTCTCAGCCACAGATGAAAAGTATTGCCAAGTAAAATTTCGGCACCAGTACTCTGCACCTCTTCTGGCGTGACTGATTTAACCGTGCCATAGGTGCCCACTGGCATAAACGCAGGTGTTTGCACACTACCACGCTCAAATTCAAGCTGGCCGCGGCGAGCTACTCCATCGTTGGCTATCTTGGTAAAGCGCATGCTCACGCGTTTCTAATTCCGGGTTGTGGCCAGACGAGCATCGCATCTCCATAACTGAAAAAGCGATATTTCTCTTTTATAGCTTCTGTGTAGGCGGCCATCATATTGTCAAAACCGGCAAACGCTGCAACCAGCATTAACAACGTCGACTCAGGCAAGTGAAAGTTTGTAATCATCGCATCCACTACATGAAAGCGTGAGCCGGGTGTCAGGAATAGTCGGGTTTCACCATCATACGGTTTGAGCAGTCCGTGATTTGCAGCCGCTACCGCTTCAAGCGTTCTGACGCTGGTTGTTCCAACCGCGATAATTCGCCCGCCATGGCTTTGTGTATGTGCGATAGCCGAGACTGTTTCGGCATCGATATGAATTCGTTCTGGATGCATTATGTGATCTGCAGGGTCGTCAACTCGCATAGGTTGAAAGGTTCCCGCACCAACATGCAAGGTAACGTGGCTCGTGTCGATACCTCGCTGTTTTAGCGCTTCGAACATCGCATCATCAAAATGTAAACCTGCGGTTGGCGCTGCCACAGCCCCAGGGACTGATGCGTAAACAGTTTGGTAACGATGGGCATCATAGTCACTGGCCGCCCTTTCAATGTAAGGCGGCAGTGGCACCTCACCATGCAACTGTATAAAGTCGTATAAGGAGTCATTAGAATCGCTTGCCATGAGCTCAAACAAGTCATCGTGCCTCGCGATAAGTTGTGCATTTATAAGCTGCTGAGAATCACGCGCACTTTGCAACACAATGTGCGATCCAGGCTTAGGAGATTTACTGCTTCGAATCTTCGCCAGAATATGACCATTCGCCAGCGCTCGCTCAAGCATTAATTCGAGTCGGCCACCGGTGACTTTCTGACCATGAATACGGGCTCGTATTACTTGAGTATTGTTAAACACCAGTCGATCACCTTTTCGCAGCAGTAAAGGCAATTCAGAAAACTGCTTATGAGCTACAACTGAGCTCTCGAGGCTCAATAGCCTGCTGGCACTTCGCGACTCCAATGCTTCTTGAGCGATGAGCTCTTTGGGTAAATCAAAATTGAAATCACTTCGTTTCAACTGAAAATCCGCGCTTGGTATGGTGGGCACGCACAATAATAGCGGGTTACATGAAAAGATTGACCCGTCTTATTCGATATATCCTGTGCAATCAGGCACAACATTGATTTCCTGCACGCCTTAAGGAACGAAGTACGAAGTATTGTTGGGTTCGGCCACTCGCAATACTGGTGGACTGATGACCAGAATTGCCTTTTGATAATCGTTTAGCACGGTACATCTCCTCATCAGCACTTTTCAACAGTTCCTGCGTTTGCATATCTGGGGTTGACACAGATGAGATCCCAATGCTGGCCGAGACATCAAGTATCAATGAATCAATGCATACAGGTGCATGCAAAGAGTGTTTAACTGCAGAGGCAAGATGACAGGCGGCTAAATCGTTACCAGTGGTTGCAACAGACATGACGAACTCATCACCACCAAGCCGCGCCAACAATGTATCGCCAGAGAGCACACTAGAAAATCTCCGAGATACCTCCTGTAACAATGCGTCACCAACATCATGCCCGTAAGTGTCATTAATATATTTAAAATCATCAAGATCCAAAAGAAGCACTTGCTGATTCAGCCCAGTTGTTTCACCATTTACAATCAATCTCTGCAAGGATTCCAGAAACGAACGTCGATTTGGCAGCGTGGTCAAGCTATCTCGATAGGCAAGCTTTTCGAGAAAATGGGTTCTTCTGGATACCGCGCTACCTATCCGAATTTTCTCTAACAAGATCTGCCTGACGAATAAACCCGTCAATGATGCAATCGTAACTGCGTTCAACAGTACCGACTGCTGCTCCTCTAGCTGCATATCGACTGCAAGCAAGACAGGTCGAATAAGAAGCAAGACGATAACAAAAAGAAAGAGTGCCAAAGCATTAAGCCTTGCGACCGGCGACGAATTAAGCCATTTCATTAGAGACCCCAGTAAGCTGAATTGCTATGGGGTAAAAAGTGGCAATCGCTGTGCCTGTGACTGACGAATAATTTAACGTATTTTTTCCGAATTTTTACAGATCTGTAAAGTTTGGCAGAACAATAGTTTCCAAGCTAGCCAAGGCTATTAACCGTTATCCCGCTACAAACCAGTGCAAAAAGACGTTTCCTGAATTCTTGTCGTCACCGGTGTTTGCCGACTATCAATAAGAACAAACGAAAACGACGCAGACTCAGCGTCGCGGGCGACACAATCAGGGCTCAACGCGGCTTCATCAGGATCGCGACTGGTCAGGTACACATCAAGCCCTCTTTCTGTTTCAACAGCATCGCGAACAGCGATTTCAAAACCAGATTGATCTTGAAACCCAAAAAATGCTGCAATCACCGTGTAACGATTGAAGTCAACAACAGGAGGCTGAAGCTCTGTAAGCCCATAACGCATTGCTAGCGCGGTATAAGCTGCATCAAGCCCAATCTGATCGCGGATGATATCGGCCCGTCTCATCGCATCCGTCGCATCCAGCCCACCCAATACGAGGTTTCCTCTTTCGACCACGAGTATTTCAGGTAAAAATTCTTCGTCGCTGACTATGCGTCCAGAAAATACCAAAGCGGTATTGCGGCCATTGAATAGTGTCAGCAGATTATTTTTCAGCGAATACGCCAGTGGCCTCGCATTGGCAAACGTAAAAAAATTCTCAACAAGTTCAACAGGAAAGCTCGGTGTGGATTCGATCAATGATGCTTCATTGATTGTGCAAAACGATTCGGCAAAGGAAAAATCTATTACAGAAATGATGCCCGCCGATACAAGGGCGCCTCCACTGCCTGCCAAACAACCGAGATCGATACTGAGATCACCCTCGGTGCCAAAGCGCATACTTGCTTTAATGCTGAGGGGTACGGCCGCAATGCCAGAGTCAAGCGTCCGAACAGATTCAAGTGTCCAAAGCATGTTTGACAAATTTACCTCGTCATCGAGCTCTCGATCAGCAAGCCTAAGGGGTTGCGTGCTGAAAGCCAGTAACTCTCCCGAGAGGAGACGAAACAAAAGGAAATCTTCCGTGGATTCAAGCTCAACGAAATCTGATTGCAAAACACTAAGAACAGTACGGGAAGTATCAGTCAGTGTTTCATTGACGAAAGAGGGCATACATCCAATTGAACGAGTATCACGGAATCCATCCAGCATCAGTCCATTGTCTTGCCTCTCGGTATCGATCAGGATGTCAGAACATAAACCACTGACCCGTAGCACACCCGAAGTCGCCGAAAACGTGGCTTCAGTGAATTGCATCTCGAAAGTTTCATCAACCGGCAACAACTGAATACCAACGTTATCGCTTCGTACATAACCATGTAGGAAATACACGGGATCAGCGAATTCGAGATCAGCATCCTCTCTGACAGACAGATCATCGTTAACTGGTAACACATTTGATGAATCGGAACTCCCGCCACAGCCGACCAGAAACAACAGCACGAGGAGTACTAATGAACGGGTATTAATTATTGTTGTGTTCGCGCGCTGCATCTTTCCTTTTATTCAGCTCCGCCTGGATTCCGATTTAATTGTATGTGGATCAGCAACTGTAGCCAAATAAAGCTACCAAATCATTAGATACTTATCCAAAAAATACCGGAAATAAGGTCGAGTGACGAGCGGGAAGTTAAAAATACTGTGAAAGGTACCTAGGCGGGGGAATTACGTCGCTAAAAAACACGAAAGCTCGACGCATTAACGGAACTAAATAGGAATGCCGCTAAGAGTGGTGCCGGAGGCGAGACTTGAACTCGCACTCTGTTTCCAGAACCGGATTTTGAATCCGGCGTGTCTACCAATTCCACCACTCCGGCGCACGCAGGGAGTTTAGGGATTTTCAAGCAAAACGACAAGCGTCGGGAGCTCGATCAGCCATCCCGCAGCTTAACGGGCGCAATCCTGCTTTCAAGTGATTCCATGACAGGGATGAGATACGGTTTGTTGGCGCGTATCTCCTCGCGAGACAAACCCTCCATCTCGTGAGGAAAAACCAACCATTCGTCAGTTTTATGCGCACAGAAATCAGGCTCGAAATCAGTTTGATTCTTGCTGGGTTTGTAGTATGCCGTTGCGACACGAAGCTCATGGGGGAGATTACGGCGACAACGACGCTTGAGCTTATCGATGATCGATTTGACGCTGAGACCAGTATCGAATACGTCATCAACAATTAACAGCGAATGCTCGGCATTAACTTTTTGTGTCAAGTAACCTAGACCATGCACTCGCACAGGAGCTTCCTGTCGGCTCATACCCGAATAAGAGGAAGTACGGATAGCTATATGATCTGTCTCAACACCATAAAAATCCAATAACTCCTGAACCATAATGCCCACCGGAGTTCCACCACGCCACACGCCTACGATGAAATCTGGGCGGAAGTCACTGAGTAGAATCTGTCGTCCCAACTCCAGCGAATCTTCAAGCAGTTGCTGCGCAGAAATATAGATCTTGCGATCCACTGACATCAGGCGATTTCTCCATCAAGGTTTTTAAGTTTGCCAGCTTCTGAAGCTTGCAGCTCCAGATGAATTGCTTCAAGCGCTTTGATTGGATTGTCTGACTGCGTAATCGGTCGACCAATAACAAGATAGTCGCTACCTGCCTGGATTGCGTCGGCCGGAGTCATGACGCGACGTTGATCATCAACCTGGCTTCCAGCAGAAGTCACCGCGCTCCCCGATGGGCGAACTCCGGGCGTCACCGTTAGAAAGTCTACTCCATGCGCCGATTTGATTACACCTGCCTCGTGAGCTGAGCAAACAATGCCATCCAGTTCAGCTTCGCTCGCCTGTTCAGCGAACCGAGCAGCCTGTGCAGCTGGCGTTGCGTCAAAACCAATGTCGCGCAGTTCGTCAGCATCAAGGCTAGTTAAAACCGTGACTGCAATCAGTCGCGTACCCGAATCTGCTGAATACGGGGTAACAGCTTCTCTGGCCGCTTGCATCATGCGCAATCCACCACCGGCATGGATATTAACCATCCAGACGCCTAGTGAGCATGCGGCAGCGACAGCTTTGGCGACTGTGTTAGGGATATCGTGATACTTCAAATCCAGAAACACATCAAAACCTTGTGACTGACAATGCTCGACTAAAGCTGGACCACCCACTGTGAATAATTCGTTGCCAATCTTCACCCGCGTCAATGTCGGGTCAAGTTTAGCCACTAGTACCTCGGCATCTTTCGCACTGGGAACATCAAGGGCCGTAATTATATGGGTCACTCAGTTACTCCCCTTCCACTCCGATAATGGTTTTTACACTGTCCCAGGTTCCGCAACTCGGACAACGCCAATGCAGGACATTTCCCTGAAAACCGCAATGACTACACTGATAGGCCGCTTTGTCTTCAGTGACCTGATCAAGCAGGTCCAGAATAACTTGCACCTTTTCACGCTCACCAGGTCGACTCAAGGGTAACTGATCAGACACCCAATCTCGCAAGCCTCTAAGTGATGGACGTTTGAGTACTTGCGCCTTGAAGAATTTGTCAGCCGCCTCAGCGCTGTGAATATGTTCGATAACATCGCGAGTCTTGCGTACAACCGAGTAGGCGTTTCGCTGGCTACGCACATGGTCGACAAACGAATAAAGCTGCGCTGAATCCTCAGTAGCACTTAAGGCTTCGAATCGTCGTTCAATGATTTCAGGCATGAGCTCGGGTCGCTGTTCTTCAACCAGGGCATACCGCTCGATGGCTGTTTGAGGATCACCAGAGGTAAGCGCCAACTCTGCAATCATGATGTTTGCACGTGCACTAACCGGATCACTTTGCAGGGCTTTGTCGAGAAGTGCACGGGCCTCGTCAGCGTAACCATCAGTACTAGCCTTGGCGGACAGCTCGCAATAATAATGGGCAACCAAAGTAGGATCACCCTCACCTGTTTCGCTCTGGTATTGCTCAGCAACGCTGATCGCCTGCCCCCAATCACGTTCCCTTTCGTGCAACTGCAACAGACTCTTATATGCATCAGCCTTGCGGTGTCCTGTTGCAATTAAATCCCTAAGCGCTTTCTCTGATCGATCAAGCAAACCCGCAGAACTATAATCATGGGCTAGCGCCAGCCTGGCTGCTGCATGTACTTCTTCGCCAAGCTCAGTTTTTTCCAGGAGACTTTCATGCAATAAAATCGCTCGTTCAACATCACCTCGACGTCGATAAAGGTTACCAAGTGCAATATGGGTATCCGCTGTGTCGCGATCAGTATCAGACAAGGTGTCGAATAGATCGCTTGGACTGCCATGACGTTCATTGAGGAGAACGTTTAGCCCTTCGTGAAAATTACTGGTGTAGTCCCAAAAAGCGTCTGGCCTTGTCGCACCACTACGACGAGCAGCAAACCAGCCGGCAGCCGCGGCAACCGGTAACAAGAACCAGAGAAGGTTGTACATTCCCGAGGTCAGTTTTTGCGGCTTGACATGTTGTGGGTCGAGCCATCACCTGTAACCCCTGAACTGGTTCCAGAACTATCAGAACCCGCTTCATTGAGTTGATTTACCCGCTCGCGAAGTTCTTTGCCAGGTTTGAAATGCGGCACATGTTTACCTCGAAGAGCAACCGCATCACCAGATTTGGGATTTCGTCCCATTCTTGCGCCACGAAAATGCAGACTGAAACTGCCGAAGCCGCGTATTTCTATACGATCCCCATTAGCCAGTTCGTGACTCATTTTCTCAAGCAAGCTTTTTACTGCCAGCTCGACATCCTTTTGCGCTAGATGATTCTGATTGCGTGACAAGGAATCGATTAGATCCGATTTGGTCAAGCTGTTATCGATGCGTGAACTATCGCTCATGAGACCTCGTTAGTCTTTTGCAAAAAAGGGCGAGGCATTGCTACCCCGCCCCTTAATTAAGACACAATATGCCCGAACCTCTTACTTGTCCTTGTCGAGGTCGCCGAGCTGTTCTTTCATCAGATCACCCAGTGTAGCGCCACCACCGGATTCACCAGAAGTATCGTTGTAGTCCTGCATGGCTTCAGCTTCTTCAGCGTAATCCTTCGCCTTGATCGACAGGCTAAGCATGCGAGACTTGCGGTCGGTACCAATAAACTTGGCTTCGACTTCTTCACCTTCTTTTAGGTGCTGACGAACATCTTCGACACGGTCACGAGCGATTTCGCTAGCTCGCAATACACCTTCAACGCCATCACCAAGATCAACAACCGCTGATTTTTGATCAACTTCCTTGATGGTGCCCTTGACGATGCTGCCTTTAGGATTATCCGCTACCCATTGACCAAACGGATCACGTTCAATCTGCTTAACGCCAAGTGAAATGCGCTCACGCTCAGGGTCAACCGCGAGAACAACAGCTTCGAGTTCGTCGCCTTTCTTGTAGTTGTGTACTGCTTCTTCGCCCGTCTCGTTCCAGGACAGATCAGACAAGTGAATAAGACCATCAATGCCGCCTTCAAGACCAATGAAGATTCCGAAGTCAGTAATCGACTTGATCGTGCCTGAAACCTTATCGCCCTTATTAAACGATTCGGAGAAGTCTTCCCACGGATTCGGCTTGCACTGCTTGATGCCGAGTGAGATGCGACGACGTTCCTGATCGATGTCGAGAATCATGACTTCGACTTCATCACCAAGTGCTACAACCTTGTTCGGGTTGACGTTGCGGTTGGTCCAATCCATTTCAGAGACATGAACAAGACCTTCAACGCCTTCTTCTATCTCGACAAAGCAACCGTAGTCAGCAATGTTGGTAACCTTGCCAAACAGACGCGAACCTTCAGGATAACGACGAGTGAGATCGACCCAAGGATCTTCGCCAAGCTGCTTCAAGCCAAGTGATACGCGGTTACGCTCGCGATCAAACTTGAGGACCTTGACACGCATTTCCTGACCGACTTCAACCACTTCAGAAGGATGCTTGACGCGCTTCCACGCCATGTCAGTGATGTGCAGAAGTCCGTCTATTCCACCAAGGTCAAGAAACGCACCGTAGTCGGTGAGGTTTTTAACGATACCGGTGATTTCCTGTCCTTCCTGCAGATTTTCGAGCAACTGCTCACGCTCTGCACTGTATTCGGATTCAACTACTGCACGGCGAGAAACAACAACATTGTTGCGTCGCTGATCAAGCTTGATAACCTTGAATTCGAGTTCCTTACCTTCAAGGTAGCTGGTGTCACGTACTGGACGGACATCAACCAGAGAGCCTGGCAAGAAGGCGCGAATATCGCACACTTCAACAGTGAAGCCACCTTTGACTTTACCAGTGATATTGCCTTTGATTATCTCATCGTCTTCCTGAGCTTTTTCAAGAACCGTCCAGCTACGCGCACGACGTGCTTTTTCATGAGACAACTTGGTTTCACCGAAGCCGTCTTCAACTGAATCAAGTGCCACTTCTACAGTGTCACCAATGCGAACACCTGCTTCGCCTGATTCAGTTACAAATTCTTCGATTGGAACGGCGCCTTCAGATTTGAGGCCCGCATTGACGATGACGTAGTCACCAGTGATATCAACAACTGTTCCGGTCAGGATTGACCCGGTTTTCATTTGAGCTTGGGAGATACTCTCTTCAAAAAGCTCCGCAAAAGATTCTGACATGTAGGAATGTAACCTGTTAGTGAATGACGCAATGCCATCTTGGCAAGGCGATGAATAGTTAAATGGACACCGTACCCTCATGATACGGTGGTAACGTTACTTACAACTGTATGATGCAAGGGACACTCCAGACAGTCACACCATGCCTATGTATGCCTACAACCTGTAACAACAGGTTAAAGACTATTCAGCTGGCAAAGCTACGATGATCTCAGCGAGAACGTCGTCGATTGTCAGGTAGCTGGAATCAATGATGAGCGCGTCGTCCGCTGCTATCAGCGGCGCGTGCGTTCGGGTAGAGTCTCGTTGATCCCGCGCTTCTATCTCCTGCAGCAAGCCGGGCATTGTAGTCTCAATTCCTTTGTCTTTCAACTGCTTAGCGCGCCTCTCAGCACGAACAGCAACCGACGCTGATAGAAAAACCTTCAGTGAGGCATCCGGAAACACAACAGTTCCCATATCTCGGCCATCTGCCACCAGCCCAGGCGAGGTTCGAAAACTACGCTGTTCGTCCAACAGAGATTCACGCACTCTGGGCATGACCGCGACTCTGGAAGCCCCGGCAGCAGTGGTTTCAGAGCGCAATTCAGCACTGACGTCCTCATCTGCCAGAAATACCTGAACACCAGAGCTACCCGGTTCAAAGCGCGCTTGCAAGGTGTTCATTGCAGTCATAACCGAGTCTTCATCATCCAGATCGCAGCCACAACGATACGCGTGGATAGCCGCCGCACGATAAACGGCGCCACTATCGAGCAGACGATAACCTAGACGATTGGCGAGTTCCTGGGCGACTGTGCCCTTACCTGCACCCGATGGCCCGTCGATCGTTATAACCGGAACGCTCATTTACTCAGGCGACGTCAATTTGCAATCCGGTGGAATTGGCTAATTCCGCATACCCGGGGAAAGACGTATTCACATTCGCACAGTCGAGAATCGTGATCGGCGCGTCGCTGATCAGGGATGCCATTGAAAATGCCATCGCCGTACGATGATCACCAACACTATCTGCAATGCCACCGCTCAGTCTTGCAGCGCCATTACCGGAGCCACCCTGAATCCGGGCACCATCGGGGGTGTCTTCAATCGATGCGCCAAGTGCTCTGAGTCCATCGGTCATGACTTGTATACGGTCGGTTTCCTTGACGCGAAGCTCTTCGGCGCCGGTCACCACGGTTTGTCCACTTGCTCCGAGAGCAGCGACAAACAAAGCAGGAAATTCATCTATCGCAAGAGAGACCAGTTTCTCAGGCACTTCAATACCCCGCAATTGAGTGCCAGTGACGTGAAGATCGGCAACCGGTTCACCGCCTGTGTCACGAGCATTACGTATATCGATCTTCGCTCCCATCAATCGCAGAATATCGATAACGCCTGTGCGTGATGGATTCATTCCAACGCCTTCGATAAGCACATCAGACCCAGGTGACATACTTGCGCCAACGAGATAAAACGCGGAAGAAGAAATATCACCTGGCACAGTTAACGATGTGGCCTTGAGCGATTGACCTCCTTCAATACTTGCAGTCAATCCATCAGTGTGAACATCAACGCCAAACCCCCGCAACATTCGTTCGGTGTGATCACGTGTGACAGCAGGCTCATGAACTGTTGTTTTTCCCTTTGCAGAAAGGCCAGCCAGCAAGATGGCCGATTTCACTTGAGCGCTCGCAATCGGACAGGTGTACTCAATTCCGTGCAATTGTTCTGCAGCCTTGATAACAAGCGGAGGGGTGCCATTCTCTTTTGTGTCTATCGAAGCTCCCATTGAATTCAACGGATCAACCACACGGCGCATTGGTCTGCCGCTCAAGGATTCGTCACCCTTTAATGTTGTTGGCAAGTTCAAGCCGGCTAATAATCCGCTCAACAAGCGCATGCCAGTTCCGCTGTTACCAAGATAAATAGGTTCGGCTGCAGGCGACAGACCAGCAGGCCCTCTCCCATGCAAGGTCACTTCTCCGGGTCCGCCACGTTCAACGGTCACACCCATGGCGCGAAACGCATCAAGCGTATGCAGGCTGTCCTCACCTTCAAGAAAGCCGGTAACCTCTGTGATGCCGTTAGCAATCGCACCGAACATGATCGAGCGATGAGACATGGATTTATCACCAGGAACGCGAAGGCGACCCGAGAGTTGCTTGGCCGGGTGGGCTGTGAATGTCAGTTTTGAGGTGCTCAAGAGAGTAGCTGTTGGGTAAGGGTGCGAATGCGCACTAGGTAGCCCATAATCTCATGCGGTGGCAGAGGCTGCAAGCAAAGCACTGGAACTCACTAGTGAATCAACAGACGTACAGTGCTGATTTCTGCTATCGTCAGCCTATCCGCCCAAAGCTTCCTGAACGGCATTGTAGGCAGGCTTCTCCTGATAAGTTCGATCGAATATCAAGGGATTAAACATACGTCGAAACGAATATTGATCAGTAAAGCCCCAAGTCTGAACCGCCTTGCAGCGGGTCTGTTCGAGACATATCGACACTAACTGGCGATAGACATTAGCTTGCTGCTCATTAGTTGCGCCATCGGACAAGGCCACATCAAGTTCCGTTACATAAATATCAAGATCAAGATCAGCCACCCGTTGGAAAGCATTGCGTACATCATCGAATTGATCAAAATTCGAAAACACGTGCAATTGAAATCCAATGCCATCAAGTGGCTCACCAGCGGTTATCAGATCATCAAGCATTTCGAAGAATGTATCCTGCTTCGGACCTGGAATTTCCACATCAAATTCGTTGATCAACAAAGTCGCGTTTGGTGCGGATTCGCGCGCCTGTCGCAAGGCCGTGGGTACATAGGATTCGCCCATGGCCGAAAACCAAACTGAATCACGATAGCCTCCAAATTCAGCAATTGGTTCATTGACCACATCCCAAACATTGATGTCATTAATGTAGCGAGTCATCAGACGGTCAATATGTTCTCGCATATGACCTTCGATATCAGTAATCGGTGCGTTGAAAATCCATTCAGGGACCAAGCGGTACCAGACAAGTGTATGGCCATGCACCTGCATGTTGTTCTGGCGGGCAAACTGAATAAGGTTATCGGCTCTTGCGAAATCATAGCGACCAGGCAAGGGATTGATCACACTCATCTTCATACCACCCTCGGGTGTTACGAAGTCGAACTCAGCAGCGGCGATATCAGCGTACAAGGCACCATCAGGACGATGGTAATAATTTTCCGACGAAGCATAACCAAACAAGATCGAACGCCCCGCTGCAAGCGATTTTAAACGCTGACCACTTCGCGCTGGGTAGTTCTCCGACTCAACGGTAAAGGCAAAAGATTCAAGTGTGCTTAAGCTTGCATCAACCGAATCACGTACCAGGACGCTCAGATCAAAAGCTCCAATGGTTGTTGGTACAAATTTCAGTACAAATACACCTTCGCGAAACGGATGGGCGTTGAAACTAGCCCCAACCGGAGGTTCCGGCAATTCAATGATAGGTGTTGTGCCATTCAAGTCTATGCCTTTAAGCTCAACTACAACAGGGTCTCCAACACGCACGGTGTATTCGAAGTCCGGAAGTCGATCAAGCGTCGGTGCGACATTGGGAATACTGGATTGGTCATCCGGTAGATCTATCTTCAAGCGAATGTTCTGTGTATAACGATACGCCGAATTAGCAGCATCGACGGCAGTAACCGCAAACTCGCGGATACCAACATCACGTTGCAATGGTTGCCAACGAAAGGTTTTTGATCCATCGAAGTTGTCATCAAACGTTGCACCTTTGGGTAAGTTGTTTGGGAACATACCTGGCAAGTCGCCATCAGGATCAAGCGGACGGTAAACAATCTCAAGTTCTTCACCAGCAAACAACTCTACATTCTGCAAACCTTCGAAAAAGGGTGCCGCATTGATAGCAGGGTCAACGGTCGGTGGTATCTCAATAACAGGTTCTGGTGTACCGGCATTAAAATCATCAATCGTCAGCTCTACCACGACAACTTCAGGTAAAGGTTCGCCCGCATCTCTGACAAGCGTAAAGCCTTCCACAGTATTGAACTCGGCAGACTCGGCTAAGGGTTCATCATCCTGAGAAGGTGCACTGGTTAATGCTGGTGAAGGTAAAGGTGGTAAACCATTCGGACCAACAACAACGACGCCCGGACCGGCGCTGTTATCCGAACCACCACAGGCACTCAGTGATACGCTGACAAACAGCATCACGGTAACGCCAAGGCGGCGAGACAATAGGGTGTATAGACTTGAGAAGTTGAGCACGTGGTGTCTTGATAATCAAAGTAACTCTCCCCGATTCTACCGGACCTAAGGCGCTCTCAAGTGCCTGATTCTATACACGGTGGTCAGAGAAGCCTCTTTTTGTCCACAAGTGCTAGGAGTTCACGAAACGATTCGGGCTCCAGTACCCCGAATACGGGGTCTGGCCGATCCAGCTACGGCACAAGCAAGCTGGCGCAAAAAAGCCTACATTTGATCCACTTCAGCGATCACTACTTCGTTCTGATCTGCGACCGTAAACTTGAGTAGGTTCTGTGCGTGTACTACCGCATCATGGAATTTATGCTCATCGGCAGGTAACACCTCGACATCGCGCACCATCAGATAGTAGTCAACATGCAAGGCATACTCTTCAGCGTTCCACCAACGTGTCATACGCAAGCTGAAAAATTCATTGTCAATCTGGTCAGCTGCAATCAGATGCTTTGGTGGTTCGCTACGCGAAATGCGAAAACTGTCAGAGACCCAACTTTGTTTAAAACGGAGCCGCCCTGCTTCGTATGAATCGATTCGCGCAACTTGCCGACCAATATCAATAATATTGGATTCAAATTTATTCAGTGCTGTTTCATAGGTACGCTCATACGCTCTGGCATAAGGCTTGTCATTTTGACTCTCTGATGATTCATCTATCTTTGCACGCATCACAAGCTGTGTACCCGCATCACTCGGATACATATCTAACGAATAGGGATCATCATCAAACGACGGCATGATCAATTCATGCAGTAATCGACTCGATTCGCTGATTTCATAAGCGTCGTCAGTATTGGACGCGGTCTCAGTAATAACAAAAGTCGGTGTATCAATTCCAGGATGATCATACCAACGCTCAATGCGCACATGATTACCGCTGGAAATTGGTGCAGCGTTCTCGATCAGAGAATAAAGACGCGGATCAGAGTGCTTCAACAATTCAGCATCAGCTGCTTCATCAAGACCGGCAGCGGATGCCCAAGTGCTTACAGACAGTAGGCCGCTTAAAAAGATTGTCTTTGTTTTGTCCATCCACCAAATCCAGAACACCTAGAGGTTCTGTTTGTTGGCGGTTGGCGAAACTGCCGTCTTTAAGCGCTGAACGCTTAATGTGACATTGGTGAAAGTCTGCTTTGCTGAGGTTCACACAATGTGTGAGTTATCAGCAAGAAATTCGCAAGCGTGAACCACTTCCGCTGAGAATCGGTGCTTGTAGAGCAGTAAACAGCCCCATGGAATCGACAAAGCCACTGCCCTGCCCAACAGAGTTGCCAGAATTGATGGACACCGCCGTCCAACTACAGGTTTGACCCACGGAAGGTTTAAATGCACTCGTACGCCGCGGTGTGATGTCCGCCGTTTGATCACCACCAGACGTGGATCGCATCGAAATTTCATAACGATTAGCCTGATCCACGATGGACTGATCAAAAATCAACCAGGGTGTCGACCATTCGATATTCATATTGTACGAATCATCGCCCGCAGAGCCCGCATCAACAGCACCGGAGCCGCTAGCGTTGTGGATACCCGGAAAGCTGGAATCACGACCATAAACCCAACCAGTATTTTCTGAAATACCAAAGCCAAACACAGAGGAAACAACACCACGGAACTCAAGCCATGTGTGCGAAAAATCACCCAAGGAACGACCAGAAAATCCATGTTTACTATCGGTGAGCGCACGAACAAAGGGCCGACCCTGAGTCTGCCAATCGATAACCGTATCCTGTTTGCCATGGTCAATCATAAGATAAGCCATATCCTCACCACCACGCCGAGCAAGTTGGCGAGGATGATCCATCCAGTCCCAGACGAGTGTTGGTGACGAGCCGCCAATACCGTACTGACGAATGTTTTCAGAATAAGGACCACTGTTTTCAATCATGAGATTGGGCGCTTTATTGCCCCACAGAGAAATGAACTCGTTTTCAAACACCGGGCTGGTGCGAAAGTTGGTCATCGGTTCACTCGCATAAATGCCCGAGAATACATTTCCGTAACGCATGCCAAGAGACAGAACGCCAGACGCCCCCATGGAATGCCCAAATGCATGAATCAAATTGGTATCAACGTTTAATCCTGGATCCCTGATGACTTCATCAATCGCACGCATAACCCGTTGCTCAGTGAAGTTGGCGATAGTGCCACCTTGCGGAGTTGCGCTGGTGCGGTAGTCATGTTCTGCAGCAAAGCCAAACCACCATGTATGTAAAAGGCCTACACTGGAGCCTGGATCGTCTGGAAATAACTGAATAACAGGCCAATCAAATTCAGTCTGTTCGACAAATCTATAGCGACCACCATAGGCGTGTAGTTCAACACGAAGTGGATAGGAAATTGATGGGTTGTAGCCCGCCGGCAATGCGACTGCATAATTGAACGCATAGCCTTTCAAGGTTGGGTTCCAGTTCGCGTAGTCCATGAACTGTGTATAGATTCGACCACGTCCGTTATTAACTGATGAAACCAATATTGGTTGCGGCGCACCGAATTGTTCATCAATGGGTTCAGTGGTAGCAGTTTGGCCAGGCACTACCGTCTGAATCTCTGAACCACCCCTGACTTCTGTTACCGCGTAATAGCTAGCGCCGGCTTCATCTTCCTGGGTTGTATAAACAAACAGTCCTTTGTCATCTGCCAGAGGAGCGCCAAGATCATTAATGACAAAATTAGCTGGAGCACCATCACCAGTCATTCTATGCAGCGATGTTGTTGCATCCAAAGCGCCCCATCTTTCTGTCAAGCGTGTAGCTGAAGAGAGCGTGGCGTCGGTTATAGGTTGTGAAGATCGGTAAACGTGATAACCCGTTTGAGCATTCGCCTCATTCCATGTCAGGAAGGTCTGGCCACCACGACGAAAAGCGTTTATGCCACCAAACGCGCCCGACGTTACTGGCACATCAACGCCACCTCCGGTAGTGCCCCCCGTTGATGGAGGGTTGTCACCACCTGGCGTACCCGCCCCACCCGTTGACTGACCGGTTGACAGACCAGTTGATTGGCCAACAGGCGTTATCCCGCTATTACCAGACGAGCACGCGCCAAGTGCGCCAAGGGACGCGGCTAAAATCAGACATTGACCAAAACGAGAAAATTTCATTAACCAAGTTTATCGACTGTGCTGTGGGCCATCTATTACAAACTGCCTACCAAGTCACAAAGGACTCAGGTGTAAGAGTCACGCGCGTCACGTGCACGCTGAAAAATGTGCTCAATTTGATCAGCGTCACTTTCTGCTATCGCATTACGAAGCTTCTGGAGATGCTTATCGAGATGATCCATAGACTCGAGGATCGACTCGCGATTACTCAGACAGATATCCCGCCACATGGTTGCATCACTGGAGGCAATTCGCGTGAAGTCCTTGAAGCCGCCAGCCGCATAACGAAAAATCTCCTCAACCTCCTGCTGAGTAGACAAGGTATCGACCAGTGCAAACGCCAATATATGAGGAAGATGACTAGTCGCAGCCAGCACCCTATCATGTTGCCCAACACCGATGTTCTCGACGAGTGCACCAGTGAGCTCCCACAATGCGGTCACGACGGTAACTGCCTCTGGAGACGTTGTATCCAGTGGGGTCAACAAAACTCGCTTATTGTAGAAAAGTGCAACATCTGCCGCATCCACACCCGTTCTCTCACTTCCAGCGATTGGATGACCTGGAACCAGTTGCGTTGTCGAGTCAAAAACCTCTGTTGCGTCTCTGACAAACTGCCCTTTGACACTACCGGCATCGGTAATGATCGTATCCGGACGAATAAATGGTTTCAGTGCCGACATTTGCTCTCGCATGCTGAGCATCGGTACGGCAAGCATGATCACATCGTATATAGCAATACTTTCATCAATGGTTGTTGTGTAGTCATCGATCAAGCCAAGCTCTATACCTCGCTTGCCAACATCATCACGTCGAACCACAGCGCCGATCTTTCCCTTGTACTCAGCTTTCTTCAGAGCACCCGCGAAAGAACCGCCAATCATGCCAAGACCGACAATACAAATTGATACGTTTTCGGTTGTCACAGTGCTTTATAAGGCGCGTGGAAAAGAACCAAGAACTCGCAACATTGGCGCTAATTCTCGCAGTTCGTTCAATACAGAATTCAAACTGCCGTCGTCTTCATGCCCATCAACATCGATAAAGAAAACATACTCCCACATGGCTGATCTTGCAGGACGTGATTCTATGCGCGTCATGCTGATACCCGCAGCTTCCAAAGGTTCGAGCAACTTGAGTAAACCCCCAGGTCGATGAGGTGCGCTGATAAGTAATGCTGTTGAGTCCTTGCCACTTGGTGGGATACGTTGGTTACCAACGACATAGAAGCGAGTGGTATTGTTTTTGACGTCCTCGATACCGGTACTCAGTGTGTTCAATTGATAGTGACTGGCAGCAGCTTCTCCAGCTATGGCGGCGATTCTTTGATCATCAACAGCTAGACGCGCCGCCGCAGCGTTGCTGCTTTCGCTGATGCGCGGCACATTAGGCAGATTGGCATCCAGCCAATGTCGGCATTGCGCCAATGACTGAGGATGCGCATGTACAGCTTCAACCGCAGCAATTGATTCCTGGCGACTCATCAATTGATGTTGTATTCGAAGGGTCAATTCACCACATACGCGCAGTGTGGTAGTCGTCAGCATATCCAGCGTCTCGTTTACAACTCCCTCTGTAGAATTCTCAACTGGAACCACGCCGAAACGAGCCCGCTCGTTTTCTACTGCGGCAAAGATCTCGCCGATACCCATTTCAGGTTGCGTAATGACAGCATGCCCAAAGTATCGCTCAGCAGCTGTTTGGCTATAGGTACCCTCTGGTCCAAGATAGGCGATACGCATTGGCTCTTCCAATGCAAGGCTTGCCGAGATGATCTCTCGAAATATTCGCTGCACCGCCCGACCGCTCATCGGACCTTCATTACGTGAAGCAACCTCATTGAGTATCTGCGCTTCGCGTTCGGGACGGTAAAATTCTACCGGCGCCCCTTTGGCATCGCGAAGCTTGATCTCTGCAACCTTCAACGCAGCATCCGCACGCTCGTTTAAAAGCGCCTGAATCTTCAGGTCGATGGCGTCGATGGACTTGCGAATATCTGCAAGGCCAGTTTCATTCTTGTTTTTATCTGTCATGCCTGTTTCCGCGAGAAGTCGGACATATAGTCGATCAAGGCGTCTACCGCTTGATCAGTCACCCCATTGTACAAACTAGCTCGTACACCGCCACGGGATTTATGTCCCTTCAGCCCAATAAGGCCCAACTCAGTCGCACCGTTGAGAAATTTTTCGACCATCGCCTGATTTTTAAGGTCAAAAGGCACATTCATGATTGAACGATTAGCCGTCGCCACTTGATTGTCAAAGCAGGTATTTTCATCAATGCATTGATAGACACGCGCAGCCTGGGCCTGATTTCGCTGTGCAATAACCTCGAGCCCGCCTTCTTCCAAAATCCATTCGAATACACAACAGGCTGCATACCAGGCAAAGGTGGGTGGTGTATTGAGCATTGATCCGCTGTCACTCATAGCCGAGTAGTTGAACACACGGGGTATTGTGGATTGCTGCCGTGAACGCGCGAGTAAATCCTCACGAATGATGACGATGGTGATGCCAGCCGGGCCAATATTTTTTTGTGCACCGGCGTAAATCATTCCATAGGAAGTGACATCAATAGGCTGCGACAGGATCGACGATGACATATCGCAAACCAAAGGCAGAGGCGTCTTTGGAACCTCATCAAACACCACACCATCAATCGTTTCGTTATCCGTTATGTGCAGGTAACTGGCAGCCGGGGGTATCTGCCATTGATCGATATGGGGTATATGTTGTTGCGGTTGCTGCAATAGCTCACAAGCTGTTGAGACAGTAGTCAGCTTTGTAGCATCACCGATGGCTTTGCTCGACCAATAACCCGTATTGGCATAGGCGACATGTCCATCGGTATCCAGATTGTTCACGACTAGAGAAAACTGCGCGTTCGCCCCGCCCTGCATAAAGAGAACATGATAGTCATCTGGTATCGACAACAAGGATCGAAGCAGAGACTCTGCCCGATCGGCAATCGCCCGAAACTCATCGCTTCGATGACTCATTTCAAGAACCGATAAACCTCGCCCCTGATAATCGAGCAATTCGCCTTGTATACGTTCGAGTACGGCCTGCGGCATAGCCGCAGGGCCTGCATTGAAGTTAGGCAGACGCATCGAAGCCACAGCGCCTGATCAGAACCTAGGCGTTATCAGTGTCGTCATCGTCATCGGTGTCAGTCGACGCATCTGGTGATGACTGTTCAGCATCATCCGACGGAGACTCTTGCTCTGATGCAGATGCTGTTGGAGTTGCATCATTAGCATCGATGTTGCCTTCATCGTTCTCATCGCCGACTTCATCTGTGTTGGCATCTTCTTCATCGATCGCCGTTAATTCAACCAGCGATTCACCGTCTGTCAGGCGTATCAAACGTACACCTTGAGTGTTTCGGCCTACCGTTGATACTTCAGCAACTGCCGTACGCACCAGCGTACCGCCGTCGGTTATCAACATGATTTCGTCATCGTCACGCACCTGCACCGCACCAATAACTGGACCGTTGCGATCAGTTGTTTTGATGTCAATGACCCCCATACCACCACGACCCTTGGTTGGGTAATCGTCAGGGTTGGTTCGTTTTCCATAACCGTTCTTGGTGGCACTCAGAATACTGCCTTCACCTACGACAATCAGACCGATGACGGTATCTTCCTCGGGCATTTTTATTCCACGAACACCAGCTGCAGTTCTTCCCATCTTGCGAACATTCGTTTCGTTGAAACGCATCGCACGGCCGCCGCTTGAGAACAACATGACGTCATTGCTACCGTTGGTCAGGGCAACATCGATAAGAAAATCATCTACCCGCAAATCGATGGCGATAATGCCATTGGCTCGCGGACGTGAGAAATCTGACAAAGCAGTCTTTTTAACAACACCTTTACTCGTCGCAAAAACAACGAATTCGGTATCAGTGTATTCACGAACCGTGAGCACCGCATTGACACGTTCGTTCTCCTCCAAAGGCAGGAGGTTGACGATAGGCCGACCACGCGAATTGCGACTGGCAACCGGCAGCTCATAAACACGCTTCCAGTAAACCTTACCGACACTGGTAAAAAACAATACGGTGTCATGCATGCTGGCGACAAAGAGTTTGTCGACAAAGTCCTCATCCTTCATGGAGGTTGCAGACTTACCGCGCCCACCTCTGCGTTGCGCGCGGTAATCAGACAATGGCTGCGCCTTGGCATAACCACCATGTGACAAGGTCACTACAACCGCTTCGTCTGCAATGAGATCCTCAACGGTCATCTCGGAATGATCGATCTGGATAACTGTTTGACGTTGATCACCGTATTGGTCAATAACGTCAACCAGCTCACCGCGTATAACCAGACGCAGGCGCTCAGGGTTAGTAAGAATGTCGAGGTAGTCTTCGATCTGTTCGAGTATCTCGCGATACTCTTCGATGATTTTGTCTTGCTCAAGTCCAGTCAGACGGTGCAGGCGAAGATCAAGAATTGCTTGAGCCTGCACTTCGGTCAGTTGGTATCGACCATCATGCAAACCGAACTCATCACCAAGATTATCGGGCTTTGATGATTCCGCACCAGCCCGCTCCAGCATGCCACTGACAATGCCTGGCTCCCACGTCTGCGCAACGAGTTTTTCTTTGGCTTCTTGCGAGTTTTGCGACTCTTTGATCAGCTGAATGATGGGATCGATGTTTGCCAGCGCGACTGCGAGACCTTCCAGAACATGTGCACGTTCACGCGCCTTGCGCAAGAGATAAACCGTGCGCCGAGTGACAACCTCACGCCGATGTCGGATAAACGCTTGCAGAACATTAACGAGATTAAGCAGCTTTGGCTGCCCTTCATCGAGAGCCACCATGTTGATACCGAAAACCACTTGCAGTTGCGTTTGCTTGTACAACTGGTTGAGCATGACATCGCCAGATTCTCCACGACGCAGCTCAATGACAACACGCATGCCGTCCTTATCAGATTCATCGCGTAGCTCAGTGACGCCTTCGATCTTTTTATCTTTGACAAGCTCGGCAACTTTCTCAAGCAAACGCGCCTTGTTAACCTGATAAGGCAACTCGGTAACGATAATGGTGTCTTTGCCAGTTTTCTCGTTGTGTTCAACATCAGCCTTGGCGCGAACATAAATCTTGCCGCGACCAGTTTTGTATGCCTCACGTATACCGCGCGCACCATTGATGATGCCCTTGGTTGGGAAATCCGGCCCTGGCAGGTGCTCCATCAATCCTTCAACTGTGATGGAAGGATCATCGAGCATCGCTATCGTGGCATTAATGACTTCTGAAATATTATGCGGCGGAATGTTGGTTGCCATACCAACAGCGATACCGGTTCCACCGTTAACCAATAGATTGGGAATACGTGACGGTAAAACAGCAGGTTCACGCTCGGAACCATCGTAGTTAGGAACGAAGTCAACTGTTTCCTGATCTATGTCCGCAAGTAACTCTTGCGTAATTTTAGCCATGCGCACTTCGGTGTAACGCATCGCAGCTGGTGGATCACCATCGACAGAACCGAAGTTACCCTGGCCATCGACCATCATGTAACGCATGCTGAACGGTTGCGCCATACGCACCATCGAATCGTAGATGGCTGAATCACCATGCGGGTGATATTTACCCATGACTTCACCAACAACACGCGCTGATTTCTTATAGGGCCGATTCCAGTTATAGCTCTGCTCATGCATCGCATATAAAATGCGGCGATGCACTGGTTTCAAGCCATCGCGTACATCGGGTAAGGCACGCGAAACGATGACGCTCATCGCGTAATCGAGGAAGGACTGCCGCATCTCATCCTCGAGATTAATGGGCAGTATTTCTTTGGCAAAATCAGACATGAATTAGGGGGCCAATCATTGTTTACGATCGGATTAGATCAACCTCGAAATTCTACCACACAGAGGCCTGAAAACCGCGGATTTGGGCGTCATTTCGCGTCCTTTTCACTGTATCGATATCGAGCGATGGACACTGGTAAAATTTATCCCCATGACAAATGTAAACACACCTAATGTCGATCCCGCTGAGCTTGCCAAATTCCAAGATTTGGCGAGCCGATGGTGGGACCCGAATAGCGAGTTCCGACCACTTCATGAAATCAATCCATTGCGCCTAGGCTGGATACAGGATCGTGTTGATCTTGCACAATCTCGCGTACTTGATGTTGGCTGTGGCGGTGGCATTCTGGCCGAATCGATGGCGACAGCAGGTGCCAAGGTTCTTGGCATTGATCTAGCCGAAGCACCGTTATCAGTCGCCCGTCTGCATGCTTTAGACGTAGGAGCAACACTCGACTATGAAGCCATTTCGGCAGAGGATTGCGCAATTCGAGAGCCCGCCAGCTTCGACGTTGTCACTTGCCTGGAAATGCTCGAACATGTGCCTGATCCAGCCTCAACGGTTGCCGCCTGTAGTGCGCTCGTCAAACCGGGTGGCAAATTGTTCTTCTCAACACTCAATCGCAATCCAAAGTCTTACCTTTTTGCGATTATCGGCGCTGAATATGTACTTCGTCTGTTGCCACGCGGCACACATGAATGGCAGAAATTCATCAAACCATCTGAATTGGACGGTTATTGTCGCCAAGCGGGTTTGCAGGTGGACGAAATCATTGGCATAACTTACAACCCACTAACCAAACGCTACAAACTTGAGAACGATGTAGACGTCAACTACATGATCGCTGCAACCCGTATAGATACAAAAAGCATGGCTGGCACTCACCAGGCGTGATTACCCCCAAGGATGGCTCAAGCCTGTACTACTGCCTACTCTGGACCGAGCCTGATGCGCGGGATGCCTTCCTGCGCAGACTAAGCCTGATCCATACCTTGTCCAATAGCCTCGACGATGTTCAGGAACCAGCGGTTGCAGAAAAGAAGATTCACTGGTGGCACGAAGAACTCGAAAGGCTGGCCAAGTCGACACCTCGCCACCCATCCTGTGTAGAAAATCAACAATCTGTCGGTGGCAATCAGATCGCCATTCGTCATTGTCTGTCAATTCTGTCCAGTGCCGCCACTATTCGCTACACACAGAGCGCAACTGATGCAGAAGCCGAGGCATTGCTGACAACGAGTTACAAAGCACGTCTTGCACTACTGGCTGATGCCTTGCAAAGTCCGGATCCAACACGTAAAGAACGTCAATCATTAACAGATCCGGCATTGCAATCTGATTTATTAGCGGCGGGCTTTGCCAGTTTCGATAGTTTGTATCGACTGCCATACCTGTTACACCGAGGCTTCGCAGTGTTTAGCGACGAAACCTATGCCAGGCATGAATTGTCACCATCAGTTTTTACCGAGCAAGGCTCAACGCCTTTACTTCAAGAAGCTACGGCGACAGCGTTATCGTATTTCAACAAAACGTTCAAAGATGATGTAGCTAAGGCAGCCTTTCGTTCGCCAGAAATCATGCCACTCTGGCGTCTGGGGAAACTGCGCCATGCGCAGTTGAAACTCTGGCAGCGCCAAAGCACCAATCTAGTCTTTGAACGGGCAACACTGACACCCATAAAAAAATTCTATATCGCCTGGCGCCATCGGCGCAGTTAAGGCCTGTGGCGTACACTTCAGCTTATGATTGATCCGAACTACACACAAGCAACGGAAATACAGCGACAGTTTACGCTGCAAAAAGATGATCTACGTGGCAAGACCATCGCCATAACCGGCGCGACCGGTGGCTTGGGTACTGCACTGTCAAAATCACTGGCAAGTGCCGGCGCGAGCGTTGTTCTGATATCCCGAAATGAAAAGAAACTGGAGAAACTCTACGATGTATTGATTGCTGATGGCGCAGCTACTCCAGCTATCGTGCCCATAGAGCAAGACAAAGCGAACGAAGCAGCCTACCAGGAACTTGCCGCATTAATTTACGCAGAGTTTGGCGGCCTCGATGCATTGGTACACACAGCCGCCGATCTAGGTACACCGACGCCAATGACAGGAATATCTCATCAGGAATGGATGCGCGTCATGTCGGTGAATCTAACCAGTGCACGGCTTTTATCATTAGCTGTGCTGCCATTGTTAAAAGTATCGCCTCTTGCCAGCATGGTGTTTCTACTGGATCATAAACCCAGTGCTTACTGGGGAGGCTATGGTGTTTCCAAACAAGCGATTCAGTCGATGATGCACATGCTAGCGCACGAGAACGATCAAATCATCGATGACAGTGATGGTTTTCCACAGCTTGCAATCAATGGGCTAAATCCAGGACCCATGCGCACCCAACTACGCCGCCGGGCATTCCCTGGTGAACAGGAAGATGAATCCCCCCTACCCGAACTTGCACTTGGCACGCTTAACTGGCTGATCACTCGTCAGGACCGGGCGCTGACAAACAAGGCCCTGCTTCACAGCACTTAGTCACCACAAGAGCTTGCATGAACGATAAGTTAAACATTGCTTTATTGCAGCATTGCCCAACACCCGAGGCACTGAAGGTCAGCCTTTCGCGCATCGCCCATCAGGCGTCAATCGCTGCCGACGCAGGCAATGATCTACTGCTGCTACCAGAGGCAAGTCTCACCGGTTACAACATCAGCTTAAGCGCTGCACAAGAGATGGCTGAGCACAAAGAAGGTAGTGCTTTCAACAGCATCGCAAAAACAGCGCAGCACTACAGAATCGCCATCGCCTACGGGTATATCGAACGCGATGGAGACACCCTTTACAACAGTGTTCAAATGGTGAGTGATGAAGGCTTGTCGATTGGTCACTATCGCAAGACTCATTTATGGGGTGACCTTGATCGACAATTATTTAAAGCTGGTGACGCCTTTTCTCCACTGATCGAGTTCAAAGGCTGGAAAATTGGTTTGCTGATTTGCTACGACGTAGAATTCCCCGAAACGGTTCGCCATCTTGCCCTGTCTGGTGCCGACCTCATTCTTATCCCAACTGCACTGATGCACCCATGGGATTTCGTCGCCACACACGTCACACGGGTGCGTGCAGCGGAAAATCAGGTCTATCTCGCCTATGCAAATTATTGCGGCTCTGAAAACACGCTTGAATATGCCGGCAAGAGTTGTATTGCCAGCCCCGATGGTGAGGCTATCGCCAGCGCTGACACAAGTGAAGTCATGCTCAATGCGACATTGAGCAAGCAAGCTATTCTCGACATACGTGAAAAATTGCCTTATCACAACGATCGTCGTGATTCGCTGTATCGACAGCGCGACGATCACCACAAAATAAGCTGACTTAATAAACATGTCGCGTACTGGCACAACCGTTTTTGGTCCTGACTTCCCATTTGCTTATGATGACTGGCTTGCTCACTCTGCAGGCTTAGGTCATCTACCTGAGACCGCACACGGTACTTCGGTTGCGATCATAGGTGCTGGAATGTCGGGCCTCGTCGCAGCATACGAACTCATGAAGCTCGGCCTACACCCAATCGTTTTCGAACAAGGACGTATGGGTGGACGCCTTCGCTCACAGCGATTCGAAAATGGTAACAACGTCATCGCTGAACTAGGTGGAATGCGCTTTCCTGAATCGGCAACTGCCTTTGATCACTATCGAAAGCTTGCTGGCCTTAACCTAAAGCCATTTCCAAATCCATTGACTGAAGCTGCAGGAACAACTGTTATCGATCTGGCGGGCGTCACTCGAATTGCACGCAATATCGAAGATTTGCCGGAGGACTTCAAACTCGTCGCGCGGGCCTGGCAAGAGGCACTGGAATCTGAAGCACACTTTGAATCGATTCGACAAGCAATGCGTAACAAGGACGCACAAGGTGTCAAGCAATACTGGGACACCTTGGTAAGAGAGTGGGACGATCGAACCTTTTACGATTTCATTGCGACCGCCAAGTCATTCAGAAAACTGAAATTCAAACACCGGGAGATGTTTGGACAAGTTGGCTTTGGGACTGGCGGATGGGATTCAGACTTTCGCAACACAATGCTCGAAATACTGCGTGTGGTGCTCACTGAATGTGACGACAACCAGAGCTACATCGTCGATGGGGCTGAGCAACTGCCGCGTAACCTTTGGAAAGCGCAACCAGAATGTAAACACTGGCCCAAAGGCACTTCTCTTGAATCACTCAATCAAGGTGCAACGCGACCAGGAGTTACGCGGATCGATCGTCTGGATAAAGATCATTTTTGTACCACCGATCAATTTGGCAACACGCGTAGCTTTCCCGTTGTACTTGCCACCTGCCAAAGCTGGCTTCTAACAACCAGCATACACACCGACGAATCAATATTCTCCCAAGATGACTGGATGGCTCTCGACAGAACCAGCTACATGCAATCATCAAAAACCTTTGTCATGGTCGACCGACCGTTCTGGAAAGATATCGATCCCGAGACAGGGCAGCCGGTAATGAGTATGACATTAACCGACAGACTGACCCGTGGCACCTATCTGTTTGACAATGGTGATAACAAGCCTGGGGTTATCTGTCTCAGCTATACATGGATGGCAGATGCATTGAAGATGTTGCCGCTACCCGTAGAAAAACGTGTCGAACTTGCACTCAGTGCACTTGGCAAAATATACCCAAAGCTTGATATCAAGAGTCATATCATTGGACAACCCATCACAATTTCCTGGGAAGCGGATCCAAATTTTCTCGGCGCATTCAAAGGTGCACTACCTGGGCACTATCGTTACAACCGCCGTATGTATACCCACTTCATGCAGGAGAATTATGCTCCTGAACACAAAGGTATCTTTATTGCCGGCGATGATGTGTCATGGACGCCAGGATGGGCCGAGGGCGCTGTACAAACCGCATTAAACGCAGTGTGGGGTATCGTCAATCATTTCGATGGTCACACAGCTCCAGACAATCCCGGACCGGGTGATTTATTTTCCACCTTAGCGCCTATAGATCTTGACGCCTGAACAACAGGCTCAAGGTAAAGGTCGAAACCAATCGAGATCGGTGTCGTCATAGGCACCACCGTTGGTAATAGCTTCATAAGCGGTACCATCAGCATTCATTGACGCAACAATAAATCCATGCCCCGATCCAAATTCAAATCGGTGAAACAAAATACGCGTGCCATCCTGACTCCAACGCGGCAAGGTATTGATGTTGCCATCATCAAGCACTGTAACAATACTATCAATGGATAGATCATATGCCCTGATGGCCCACCGTCCAACACCTGCGAAAAATGGATCAACGGCGGACTCAAACGCAATTGTTGTCGAATCTGGAGACCAATAAGGATCATGGTCTCGAAAATTATCATTGGTCAAGCGAATTTCGTTCTGTCCATTTGCTGAAGCAACGTATACTTCAAGTCTGTCGAGATCTGTACCAGCATAGTCCGGTGGGAAAGCAACATACACAATCGCAGCTCCATTGGGCGACCAACTCGGATCAAGAAATAAAGAAGATCGTGAAGAGATCTTTATTGGATTACTGCCATCTGCGGAAGTAATAAAAAGATGCCATCGATTGGTAGCGCCTTCGATACCTGCCATGACTAATCGCGTTCCATCTGGCGACCAATCCACAACGCCTTGAGCTAACCAGCCATTGCCACCTCTGGGAATCAGCTCACGAAGCTCAGAGGTCTCCAGATTCAATGACCACAATGCCGCATGGGTATAGTTATTGTTGTGTCCACCGGTTAATGGTCTGGCGCTGACCAGGCTACGATAAAACAGCATGGTGCGCCCATCGGGAGATTGCCTTGGCCACCAGGAATCGTAGGTACTGTCATTAGTCAAAAATTCCAAACTTCCGTTATGCAAACGGACTAATTCGTAATTGCCACTGCGATTGGTACTGAAGTAAACACCAGCATCAACCAATGTCACTGGCGATAATGCACCCGTTGTTTCATCGATTGGTTGATTAAAGTCGATGGTCTCATCTGCACAAGCTGAGAGCGCACCTATCAAAGAGATGCTCAACAAGAGCGAAGGCCAGCGGTGTAACATCGAATTCGTCATCTGAGAAGCACCTGTCAAGTTACCGTGTCAGGATCGCTCCTAACGACTTACTTGTAGTCGATAACCGCCAGACTTGCTGTTTGATGAGCTTGGGATGACCCCACGATATGAGCTCGATATGACTTTTCGATGATCTCGGGAAAACCATGGACTTACTGAGTCTAACGAATCAAACCTTGTTGTAGCGCGGTTTCACTCGCGGCCATACATTGCTCAGCCGTCAATGATGTGTTTACTCCGGTTGTTCGAACCAACATTAAATTATCATCGTCAGAGGAATGATCACCAGAGTTCGCCAGGACATGAAACATCTCATGCGCTAGAGCTATACCGTCATCTCGAAGGCCAGCTGTCAACCACACTGAGTCGGTCAACCAAGGTCGTTGGCGGGTATTAGCCCTGCCGAATGCTTCGGCATCAAAAGCCATCTGCATCCGCGTGTCGTGAGCCAGCACTATCGTAAGCTTTCGCTTTGGCCCTGTGGATCGCAGCGATTGCATGACAGTTTTAGCAGGTCCAGTCGCGAGGTACTGTTGATGTGCTGCAACGTCAGCTTTATAAACGTCTACATTTGGTATTGCTATTGCACATTGACTAAAGATATCAGCGGCTTGATCCAGCATTGCATCGATACGTTGATCATCAAAGGCAGAATTGAGCACAATCAATTCAAGTGGAACGTTTAGCTTATCTGCGGAACTACTGTCAGCGTCAGCAGCTTTCCCCATACCAAACTGGGGAACGTAAGATCGAATCAGCTCAGCCTCTGGTTCGGCGCGAACATTTATTAAAGGATCCGCTAAGTAACCGGATCCAATCTGGCGCGGCGCAGTACCATCTGCAAAACGTTGTCGGATCCATTTAAGTATATCCACACTGGTGTAGTCGGGAGTAGCTTCGATAAGCCTCGCAGCAAGAGCGACTACTCTGGGTACCGCATAACTGGAACCAGACGCCCTACCCTCTGACCCATCGAATTCAAGCACCGCACGGTCTTCGGCCGGCACCATGTAATCCACACTATTACGCCCCCAATTCACACCATCCGCCGGGCGTGCAAAATCATCAGCTGACGTCACGACTAAAAGATTGGCAAGATCCAAGGCCGCGGGATAAACAGGTTCCTGATCAATATCTCTTGCGTTGTTACCAGCCGATGCAACAAAAAGAATGTCGGGGTGTTGTTCCGCTACTTCAGCAAATACATGCCACGGTTCCGGCTTATTGCTACCTAGCGGCAAACCAATAACTCGTACATCGTTGTCAACAGCATGTTGAACCAACTGACGCATACGGGTCATATCTGGCCGTGGGTATCGATATACCACCAAGGATGCCTCAGGTGCTTCACGTATTAGGAGGGACGCGGTTTTTGTACCATGACGAATAACACGTCCATTAGCTAATGGGTGTGAGTCAAAAGGTTTGTCATCCATGTCCCAGAAATCATACGCAATAAACTTACCCTCTGAATCTCGCGCTAGCCCCTTGGAAATTTCCGGTAGAAGGTAGTTGACCCCAGAATCAACCAACGCTACACGAACACGTTTGTCGCCAGGGAGTAGTTCTGGCAACGATGGATTATCTCCCAGTGATGTGTAATCAATCGCCTGCGCTTTCGCATCGGTGACGAACGCGCAACACGCTATAACTATGGCGCCAAAAACCAAATACGTTAGCCCAGTTTTGTAAAACTGAAACAACATAGAAAATCAAACGTTGCTTCGATCAAACATTCGATCACCTTGCTCGCGAATGATTTGTTTCGCTTTTTGAACAGAGTGATCGACAGCCGCTTGTTTGTCAGCGTGATTATCAGCGCGAATGAACATCGCAGATTTTTCATCATCACCAATCAATTTCGTGATTGTTCCAGCCGTTCGATACTGCCCACCCTCTTTGATTGGATTGGCGACAATCACATATCCTTCGTGGCTTATCGGATCTGACGCCTCACCTTGGCCAGCGTTGTCAGAACCACTCCCACCGCCGTTGCCGCCAAATAATTTACCTAGAAAATTACCAATACCCATGCTCACCCCCAGTCTTATGTGCTCATCATATAATGCGTGGCTGGAATCTGCACCTTCCAACGTACTCTTAAATTTTCGATATCACCCGAATGCTCCGCTACATCAGTTACGAATCACCAGTAGGTAACTTGCTCATCGTGCTTGGTGGCGATGGCTTGAAACGCATTGGTTTTCCAGAACGCTACCGCAGTTTTTCAGTACCTGATGATTGGCAGCGCGTCGACTTTACCCCCGGCAGCGACGATCCAGGTCTGGGCGACTTTGACAAAGTCGTAACGCAGCTTGGCGAATACTTTGACGGCAAGCGTCAAGACTTCGATCTTGACTTAGCGCCAGAGGGTACCGCATTTCAGCAGTCTGTCTGGCGCGCGCTGACCACAATCGGTTATGCCAAAACCTGCAGCTACGGCGACATCGCCAAGCAGCTTGGAAAACCGAGCGCCAGTCGCGCTGTCGGTGCTGCGAATGGTGCTAACCCTATTTCAATTGTTATTCCTTGTCACCGGGTTATTGGCGCTACTGGAAAGTTGACGGGCTTCGCTGGCGGCCTTGCAACCAAACAATGGTTACTGTCACACGAGCGTGGTGAACAACAACTATTCGCTTTTGATGATCAGTGCTGAGGTATCGTACAGCCTGTCGTAGTGTAATTATCGTCACCAACCCATCAAGCGACGAAAGAAACCAGGCTTTAAAGAATCTTTGCAGGAATCATATTGTATGGCGTAACGATTCGCCCTCGACTGCACCTTATCAGCCACACTGTTCAACCATGGTTTTTTGTTGTGACTACCTCGTGCATACCCTGCTGGACCTTCGTGATAATTAAGGTAAAGGTTGGCAGCATCATTGCGGGAAACACCATTGGTTTTAACGGCGGATAGCATATACCAATGAATAAAATCCGTTGCATCTGCAAAATCATGTCGTTCTCGCCAATGTTCACCTGTCGCATCAAGGTAGGAACGCCAGGTTCCATTGATCGCCTGAGCGTAGCCATAAGCTGAACTCAATCGACGCCAGGGAATGAAACCTAATATTTTTCGTCTTGGTGGCTTCGCTTTTCTCTTAAACGAAGATTCCTGATACATAAATGCCATGGGTATGTGCATGGAGCTGCCCCATTTCGCCTCTGCTCGTTTGGCCGCTTTGTGCCAGCCACGTTTTTCTTCAAAAATCGAACAGATATTGTCTGGGTTACGAGGGGGCGCTGAGGCGCAACCTTGCACAAGGACAAGCATAGTAATCAGAATCAGGACCAAACGACTGTGTAAAACCATGTCTCGAGTGTAGTCAGTTAAACTTGACGCATCATGAACAAGACTCCACAAAACGCACCGGTTCCTGGACGCTATAAACATTACAAAGGGCCCGAATATCAGGTACTTGGTATAGGCCAGCACTCTGAAACCGAGGAATGGCTGGTGATTTATCAAGCCCTGTACGCTGAGCGCGGAATTTGGCTAAGACCACTGGCTCTGTGGAATGAAGCTGCCATTCATGACGGTAAGGATGTGGAACGTTTTTCTCTGCTAGAGACATCAGGCACTAGCTTGGGCTGAAGCGTCCTACGCTGGGTATTGTCTGTCAGGCACAGGGTGCGGCATCAGCAGACCATCGATGAATGTTGACGGGCTGATCAACCGCAAGCGCTGCGCGGCAATCTTCCCAAAGACTGCGATACTTGTCCGCATCATGCAGTTCAAGTTCAGGATTCAAGCGACTTCGCGCAATAAAGTCAGGAAACATCGGCCGACCAGTAGCCTGCCCGGTCACGTTGAATCGCAAATCAAAACTCCAGCGAATTCCATCAGTCTTGTTTTCAAGCGAGCCGTGCACTGTTAAAGGATGAAATAAAACTGCACCTCCAGCTGGTACTGGTAACGGTTTCGCTTTCGCAGCATCAAACAGGTTTTTGGGAATCCCAAGTTGCGTGTATGGACAATGATGAAGCATCTCTCCACGGTGACTACCGGGGATAACCTGCAAGCAACCATTACTCACGGTTGCATCAGTAATTGCGACCCACACAGTGACCATTTGTGTCGTATCTGCTTCATCAAGCGTAACAGCGCGATCCTGATGCCAGTCTGTTTGAGTGATATGTGCTCGTACCTCGGTCTCATCAAGAGATACTGCAGGTGGTTTGATTCTCACATGTTGTATCGGGTTTGATGTCAACTCGGAACCAATCAATGATTCAACAGCATCAAGCAACACTGGCGCTGTCATCAAATCAAAAATCGCAGGACCAATATGAAACGGTGTCTCAGTGGTGATGTCACCAGGTGGCAAAGAGATATCCAGAGGCTGAAAATAATCGAGACCCGCGGCATAGGTTTCTTTAATCTGTCGCTCAAAGGATTGACCAATACAGTCAGAATCAAGTAGACCTTGAGCGACCCACTGTTCACACAGTTCATTTAGTTTCGCCGAGTATTCATCGCAAACTGGCGTCACGAATGATTCAATGTCCAACAAGTTGTCAATGACGAGATAACCATCTCGATCAAAGTCAGCCAGTTGCTTGTCAGTCAACATGCAATAACCCCTCTGTAACCCTTTGATTATGGGCTTAACAGGCCGCGAAGTCACCAGGCACTGAGTGGATCAACACACTAACTGACAACTCTGGAGTGAAATTTGCTCCCTCAACATTGACACAAGACTACTCTCGAGTGGATTTATGGTTAATTTGCGGCATTACCTGGTGGTTTTCGCCCTGCCTTTTCTGGCTGCCTGCGCCTCGGTTCAACCGTCGCTCGAAGGTTCAGTGAAACCCGAACAGCCCAAAGAGGAACCCGCTCTGATTCAGGCCCTGCCGGAAACCATCGAGACATTTGAATATGAGAACTACCGCCAATTCGAGGATGGGGTTGAAGGCTTACAACTGCGTTACAGCAACCCTCGTAAACGTCGTTTGGCCAATGTGTATATCTACCCGGTTGCAGAGAAAAACAAGTCTCTAGAGCACGATCAACTGGTTCTAGGGTCAACACGAGCAACAATGCAAGCACTGGGTGAGGCAGTCAAGCAAGGCTACTATGCAAATTTTAACCTAGTGGACGCAGCGACCAAAGCGCAAGGGGTAAGAACGGTCGCAAGGGTTCAGGCGACCTACTTACAGCAGAATCTGGCTTCCTACACTCTGGTGTACCAAACTGAATTTGAAGGAACCTTTCTGAAAATTCGTTTCACGATGCCTGACAACGAAAGCAACCGTAAGAGTGCTGAGTGGGACCAGTTTGCAGATCAGATGTTTAAGCTGATCGTTAAGGATTTAAAATCGGAAGCACTTCTAACATCGTCGCTCTGAAGTTCAACCGATTCACCCAACTAACCTGGTCACATTGATTCAATTCACATCTGGCCCACGACGCCGATCCAAAATCCGCGGTGCTTCAAAGTTCGAGTAGATGCAAGCAAGCTTGTCTTTCGCGCGGCTATTCTCTTCAAAAACAATCACTTAGCTCAATTACTGAGCAACTGACAACCCCACGGCATAGTACTCATATCAAGATAAGTTCTTGATATTATTAAGTTTTACGAGCTCCCCCCACCTTATTGCAGTGAACTTACGCGCTTAGTACAGTCTCCGTCGATTCCTTGACAACGTCTTTTCGGAGAGCTGTATGACAAGGCCACTTACTTTGGCCAAAACACTGCTATTGCCGGCTACTGCAGCAATGGCATTCGCTACAGGCAACGTCGCCCAAGCAGCTGATGGCTATTTGGTACTGAGCACGGCTGCCCTGCATTTTGAAAATGCAGATGAGCGAAACGCGTTTACGCCGGGCATTGGTTGGGAGTATTCACCCTCCAGCAAGCTTGGCTTTCATGTAGGCACGTTGTCAGACAGCTTCGGTTACCTGGCGAGCTATGGCGGAATCAACTATGCGAGCCAACCAAAACTCAATGGACGCGTGCGCTTTCTGCTTGGCGCAACCGTTCTACACAAGCAATTCACGCAAGACGCAGAACCGAGTACCAAGATCGTACCTTTACCCGCCGTTGAACTCGGACTGACCGACAAAGCGGTAGTGAACATCAGTGGCTCGCCAGAGATTGACTACGGTGATCACCACAACAACGCTGTGATTTTCTTTCAGCTGAAACTGAATTTGGGCTAACGCTCAAACACCCCTGTGTTCAGGAGGAACACTATTTATTACCCCCTTTCGGCTGGCCGCTAAGGCCAGCCGCGCTTTAAAGATAGGGGACGCTCAGTAAAAGGATTACAGTAATTCTTCGCGATAAAGAAGAAAAACACCATCACCACCACGTTCAAATTCAAGCCAACGAAACGGTAAGTCAGGGTAAGCATCGACCAAGGCTTGTGCGCTGTTGCCCACCTCTACAACCAAAACACCCTTTTTACTAAGAAAATCTGCCGCCTGTGCAAGCATGATGCGCACGAGATCAAGACCGTCTTCCCCAGATGCTAGCCCCATGGCGGGCTCATGGTGAAACTCGGCAGGCATTGCAGCCAGGTCACCAGCATCTACGTAAGGTGGGTTTGAGATGATCAAATCAAACAAACCGTTGATCGGTTCAAAAAGGTTTCCCGCCGCCAGGGTCACTCTTGATTCCATACCGTGCATCGCAACATTTTCTTTGGCCAAGGCCAATGCGGCGGTGGATAAATCACTCGCCACAACAGACGCCTCACTGAGTTCATAAGCGCAAGCGATCGCTATACAGGCACCGCCAGTACACAGATCCAGTATCCGCGGCTGTGTATTGTCATCGAGTACACCGTAAAAATCGGACACAATAAATTCAGCAAGCGGTGAACGAGGTACCAGTGCGCGGCGATCACTTTTAAACTGATGTCCGGCAAACCACGCGGAACCCGTCAGATACGCTGTCGGTACCCGCTGCTCAATTCGTTTTACAAGAATTTCGTTACAGGACTGAATTTCGACAGCTGACAAGCGATAGTTATAGTCCGGTTCCAAGACTGGAGACACACCGATCGCGTGCAAAACCAACCAACTCGCCTCAGCAATTGCCGACGAGGTACCATGGCCAAAATAAATACCGTTAGCCGTTAAGGCATTGGCAGCTGAACGTATCACGTCTTCAAGGCTTGCATTTGTGTCAGCTAAAATCAGCACTTGGGGGAATGTCCAGGTGATCGGCTCAGTGGTACTGCGAGTATAATGAAACTGTCCCAGTCGTCGATGCCTAGCCATGAAATCCGCAAAATCTAGCCGCCTAATTCGCTTTTTACCGATTCTAGCCATCGCCGGACTAGGCCTGTTTGCGGGCATATATGTCTCTTCCAAAACCGGGCTATCAGAAGGCCGAGTCCGCGCAGATGAATTCGCCAATCAGGCTCAGAAACAAGAAGCCGCCAGTCAGCGGTCCGAAGAAACCGCCTTTCTTCAAGGAATCCAGGCAAATCTGAAATCAACTCAAATACTGCCAAGCGATTTCAAGACTGTGCCGGCTTTCAGCTTGCTTGATGTCGACGGCAACGAGATTACCGAGGCGGCCCTGCAAAATCAGTGGAGTTTGATGTTCTTCGGGTTTACTCACTGTCCAGATGTTTGCCCTATCACCTTGAATGTCATGAAAGAGGTGGTCACAAAACTTGAAGCCAGTTCAACACCTCCAATGCAGGTTGTATTCCTCACCGTCGATCCGGTCCGCGATACACCTGAGATCATGAAAAAGTACGTTGGCTATTTTAATGAAGAATTTGTTGGTATCAGCGGCGACCTTAACGCTACCAATCAACTGACGCGAGCTCTTGGCATAGTGGCAGCGTTCACCGCGAATAAGGAGGATCCAGAGAACTACACTGTTGATCACACAGCTTCTATGCTTCTGGTTGATCCGAACTTGAAGGTTCGAGCAAAGTTTACGCCGCCACACGAGGCGGCAACTATCGTTGAAGACTACATAACATTAATGGGCGCAATCAACTGATTAGCGTTTGTTCTGATTTCAAATTACTCTTGGCACATAGATAATGTTCAAAAAACTAATACTCGTATTGCTTACGATCTTGCCACTTGCGGCCCAAGCGGAACTACCCGTTGTACAGGATGCATTTATTGCCCCCACTCCACCAGGTGCCAAGGTTGCGGCAGCCTTCATGACGTTTCGCAACAATGGACCAGAAGCGATAGAGCTTTTGGCGGCAAATAGTTCAGCAATCGAGCGTGTTGAGATACACCTCAGCAAAATTGAAAACGATGTTGCCAAGATGGAAAAGCAGGATAGCGTGCAAGTTCCTGCTGGAGGCACAGTCACGTTCAAACACGGGGGTTATCACTTCATGCTGATGGGATTGACAGAGCAGTTAAAAGATGGCGATGTCATACCACTGATGATCACGACCAGTGCCGGTGATCTGCATATCGACGTACCCGTTGGAATCTCTGGCGAAATGCTCAAGCATGGCCACAAGAAAAACGAACACGGCGAGCACGGTGGAGAACATGGCACCACAGGCGCAAGTGAGCAAGAAACTAACACCACAATAGATCCTAAATAATGTGGGACTGGTTAAAGACATATAGCCTCTACCCGCTACCACATCATTTCTTATCACGTATGATACTCAAGGCAACCCGCCTTGAGTCACTCTTTACACCAACTGCCATTCGTTGGTTCGCAAAAAAATTCAATGTCGAAATGGGCGATGCTGTTGAAGAGGATCTCAATAGCTATCCAACATTCAACCAATTTTTTACGCGTTCTCTTAAGCCATCAGCACGCCCAATTGATCAAGAAGTGGATTCAATATGCTGTCCAGCTGATGGTCGTGTATCAGCAATTGGTGACATCACGGCGGGACGTATCTATCAAGCAAAGCGGCGCGACTACTCGCTAGAGGTTTTGATCGGTGGTGATAGCGAAGCAGCCAAACGACTTGCCAATGGAAGCTTCACTACTATTTATTTATCACCCCGTGACTATCATCGTCTGCATATGCCCATTGCAGGTACCTTGTTGTCGCAGACACATGTACCCGGCAGACTATTTAGTGTGGGGCCACACACTGTGCGCGCCTTACCAAATCTTTTTGCACGAAATGAACGAGTCGTTGCCCAGTTTGAAACCGATGCAGGTTTGATGGCTTTGGTGTTAATCGGCGCAATAAATGTCGCAGCCATAGAAACCGTGTGGCATGGACTCGTCACACCGCCAAAAGGGAAATCGATCAGCACTATCAACTACACCGAAAACGACTCTGTGCATCTTGCCAAAGGTGCTGAAATGGGCCGTTTTAATATGGGCTCAACAATCATTGTTCTGACTGAAAACCCCATTTCCTGGCGAGTCGATATGCAAACAGCGGACGCCGTCAGGATGGGACAATATCTCGGACGTTATCCTGCGCCTGCAAAAAGCTGAGCGCATCTTCTGCATCTTTTCGAAACCAGGCTTTGGCACTGCCGAGGCGAAACGAGTAACCCCAACGGTCCATGTCACTGAACATTCGCTCCTGATCCATGCATGGTATCCGATCACTAAGTAGAATCTGCAAGTAACAAACCGCATTTTCCTCGGTTGAAGTACCCTTTGCGTCCGTGTGCAGTTGATCACGACGCTGCTCGTTCATCAATAACCAATGACAGGCTTCGTGCAAGGCTGAATGTACAGGTGTATCGCTGCGAACATACAAACTTCGTTTTATCAATCCCGCTTCTTCGTCACCCCAGTGACTGCCTGGTATCTCGCAGCCATCCTGAACAGGACACACCGTAAGGCCAAACGGAGACAGCAATGTTTCGAGCGCTTCGAAACCGATCTCTTCAAGTCGCATAACATCCATCAGGCACGTGCTGCCGGAAACGCGATAACGTCATCAATTGATGAAGAGTCTGTCAACACCATCAGCAATCGCTCGAGACCCAGTGCGATCCCCGCGCAAGCGGGCATACCTGATTCAAGAGCCGCCAACAGATGCTTATCCATCGGTACTGAAGCAGTATCACATTGTCGAAGCTTGTTTTCTTCAGTGAAGCGCGCAGTCTGTGTATCGGCATCAAGCAGTTCATGAAAAGCATTCGCCAGTTCCACATGACCTGCATAGACTTCAAATCTTTCCGCGATGCTGCGGCCGTGAGCATCTTGACCGATACGTGCCAAGGCTGCCTGACTACTTGGATAATCAGTCAGGAAGGTAATGCCATGAACATCAAAATCTGGTAACACAAATTCATCAATGAAAAGATCAAGAGACGCATCAATGTCATCAGCGATGGCATCCGGGTAAGAACGATCATGCTGTTTGAAATATCGGCTAATTACAGCGGTGGTCAACGCTTCAGGCCAGACGCCAAGATGACTACGTACCACCTCACCATAGGACACAATCACAGGCTCATGCCATTCTCGATCAAAAACCTGCCATACACGCCGTAACAACAACGACACGTCCTGCATGAGATCGCGATGATCATAGCTGGTGCGGTACCACTCAAGCAGACTGAATTCAATATTATGGTAACGCCCGGATTCATCGCGACGAAACACTTGTGCTATCTGATAAATGTCCCGACCATAAGCACTTAGCAAACGTTTCATCGGAAACTCAGGCGACGTTTGTAGGTACCACGGATCCGCTGTCCCATCACTAGCGACAAGACTGTGCACCTGCGGATCGGTAGCGGCGTGGCGTGACAATACCGGGGTAATTACTTCAAGCACTTCCTCAGTGTGCATCCACTCTCGGATACAACGCCGCAACAAGGCACCAGCTTCAAGATGTTCCGGTGTTGCTGTGGGATGCCAAAGCGGACTCTTAGCTACGGTCAAGCCTTGACTCTGGAAACGTACTCACCATTACGGGTATCGATTTTTATTTTCTCACCTTCTTCGATGAACAAAGGCACTTTGACCACTGCTCCAGTATCCATATACGCAGGCTTGGTACCACCCGTTGCAGTATCACCTCGCAGGCCCGGGTCAGTTTGTTTGATCACCATTTCGACAAAGTTGGGAGGAGTAACCGCTAGTGGCTGACCGTTGTACAAAGTGACCTCGCACATCGCTTCATCCATCAGCCATAGATGCGCATCGCCAACTGCGGTTTTGTCAGCAGCCAGTTGCTCATAACTTGCGGGGTCCATGAAATGCCAGTACTCGCCATCGGAGTACAGGTATTGCAACTCGGTATCAACCACGTCAGCAGATTCAACTGACTCCCCTGACTTGAAAGTACGTTCGACGACGCGCCCGGTTTTCAGATTACGAACCCGAGTACGCGTGAATGCCTGACCTTTGCCGGGTTTGACGAATTCATTGCTGACGATACTGTGCGGATCGCCGTCGAGCATGATTTTCAACCCGCCTTTGAATTCATTGGTGCCGTAATTCGCCATTGTGATCCCTGATATCAGCTGACTGTCGCAAGACGCCTCGCATTATAGCGGAGAAAGACAAAGCAATTCGGGTACGCCTTACTACACTTATGTGATATTGCGTTGCCAAATTTTCTCGTCCCTGTGAGCATAAATACCCTTCAATCCTCCGCACCTGTCAAGCTTTCAGCCATCGTAGTCGCAAGGGATGACGCCTTACGTGCATCGCTGACCGAAGAGCTAAGTATTAGTCGCCGAATTTCCCACATCGTTGACGCCAGAGATTCGGTCGCACTACGCCATGAACTCAGCGTTTATCACCACGATCTGGTCGTGCTGTTGGTCGAAGATATGGACGAGCGCCTGCCAGCCTGCCTGCTCCGTTACCCTGATTTACGCGTTTTGGTAGTCGTTCCAAGACGTAAAATCGGGCCGCTGGATTTATGGCTGCAACAGGGTGCGAACGATGTCGTCAGTCTTAGCAGGCCGGCAAACCTGAGCCATGCCTTTAGCCGCTTGGTCGATGAATGTCGTCTGGTCACAGAGCTTAATCAGGCGCGAGAAAAAATCGATCTGCAACAACGCATCCACCACTCAATGCTAGGCAGCCATCCGCACGCAGTAATGCTCCGTTGTGGTGATACTGTTCTGGATGCTAACGAACAAATTCAATCATTGATTGGTACCGACCAGGCAACGCATAATTCTCAAAGCCTTGAACAACTGAACACCCATTGGGAACGATGGCTGTCTCCCGCATCTCGAACTACAATGGCGCACTTGCCACACGATAAAGCAGCTACTCTGAACGTCACAAGTCACACTGGCACACACTACAAGGTTAATGTTCAGCCGATTAAATTCCCACATCACGTGGCGCAACTGATAAGTGTTGATACGACATCCATATCAACCTTTAAATCTGTTGAGACTGCAAAGGGAAACAACAACCATCAACCCGTACGTGAATCTTTAGAGCAACGCTTGCAGACGTATCTCACCGCGTCTCGATCTACAAATCGCTACACTGCCATGCTTGTGCAATTCCCCGGGCTAGAATCCACATTGGCAAATGATGGCGTTCAGCGAACACTACAAGAATTGTCGATGAGCCGAGCTAACAATGCGTTGAAGTCCTGCTTCTCGGACAACACTATGCTTGCGCGTGCAAGCAAGAGCGCACTACTGATGGTCAGTCCGGCTGACGATCATACGACCAGTCACACAGCAGACCAGGTACACGAGGCACTTGGATCACTCGGTGCTTTGACCGATGGGGAATCACCGATCAGAATCAGCACGCTTACGATAACACCGGAATCAGACAGTGCCAGTGACGTAATCAAGCGACTAGAAAGTCGTGCCCGTGCAGCGTAGAACTACCGCCTAAAGGATACAAGCCCTACTTACAAGGTGCCTATCAGGAGTCGATTTCAACCTTCTGAACAGTCTGAAACCCTCTAGGTAGCTTACGCCCACGTTGTCCGCGCGCACCAGAATAATCATCAAGCTCACGAAACTTTACGACTGTATGGCGTTTGCCACTGCTAATCTTGAGTTTTGCACCAGGGCCTACAACAGCCAGAGCAACCATTGATTCCTCACCCGACTTGAATTTCTTGCCCGGAATATTGAAGATCTTGTTGCCTTTACCCTTTGACATCTCCGGTAGTTCACCAACCGGAAAACTGAGCATGCTCCCTGAGCTACTGATCGCGGCTACCAGATCATCTGTCAGCGAGTTCACTGCAACTGCTGGTAAAACTTCTGCACCAGCGGGTACGCTGATCACAGCCTTGCCACTTTTATTCCTGCTGACAAGATCTCCAAGCGACGCAACAAAACCGTAACCCGCACTGGTCGAGAATAAGTATCTCTCTTCATCACTTCCCATCATGACGCTGATAAAGCGAGAACCATCGGGTGGCTTTAATCGACCACTAATCGGTTCGCCAAGACCGCGCGCTGAAGGGAATCCATGTGCAGGTACACAATACACACGACCCGTGGAATCGAGAAACATGGCTGTACCATTAGTCCGACCTTTTGCAGCGCTTTGAAAACTGTCACCGGCCTTGTAATTCAAGCTTTTTGGATCAACTTCAAGACCCTTTCCGGCGCGCACCCAACCACGCTCGGACAGCACGACCGTTATGGCTTCACTCGGGATTAGATCAGCCTCAGAGATTGCCTGTGCCGCATCGCGTGCAACAATAGCCGATCTTCGTTCGTCACCGTAGGTTTCTATATCTTCCTTGAGTTCTTTTTTGACCAGCGTTTTCATGCGTCGATCAGAACCAAGCGTTGCCTGCAAGCTATCGCGTTCCTCCATTAGCTTGTCCTGTTCGCCTTGAATTTTCATTTCTTCAAGTTGCGCAAGATGTCTTAGCTTGAGTTCCAGAATAGCTTCGGCTTGATCATCACTGATCTTGAACCGCTTCATCAGAACCGGCTTGGGTTCATCATTGTTTCGGATGATGGCGATGACCTCATCGATATTGAGGTAGGCAATCATCAAACCTTCAAGAATGTGTAAGCGGCGTTCGACCTTGTCGAGTCGCCACTGCAAGCGGCGGCGCACAGTTTCCATCCGATAGCTGAGCCACTCTTTCAACATCGGCAACAACGCTTTAACCTGTGGTCGCCCGTTAAGCCCTATCACGTTCATGTTGACGCGATAGGTTCGTTCAAGATCAGTCGTTGCAAAAAGGTGTTGCATCAAATCGTTAACATCGACTCGGTTACTTCGAGGTGTTATGACCAGGCGCGTAGGGTTCTCATGATCCGACTCATCACGCAAGTCTTCTACCATGGGTAATTTCTTGGCCCGCATCTGTTGGTCGATTTGCATCAAAACCTTCGCACCCGAGACTTGATACGGCAATGCTGTAACGATGATGTCTGGTCCCTCGCGTTCATAAATCGCTCGACAACGCAAACCACCGTTGCCAGTTTCGTAAATAGCGCGAAGGTCTTCGGGAGATGAAATTATCTCTGCCGTTGTCGGATAATCCGGCCCCTTGATATAACCCAACATATCGTCAAGCGTGGCTCGCGGTTTGTCGAGCAAGTGAATACAGGCATTACCGACTTCAACGACATTATGCGGTGGGATGTCTGTCGCCATTCCAACCGCAATACCGGTTGTGCTGTTGAGAAGGATATGCGGGAGGCGCGATGGTAGCAGTGAAGGTTCTTTTAAGGTTCCATCGAAATTTGGTACAAAATCTGCCGTTCCTTGTCCGAGCTCTTGCAACAGGGTTTTGCTGAAACGCGCAAGGCGCGATTCCGTGTAGCGCATTGCAGCGAAGGACTTTGGATCATCCTGAGAACCCCAGTTGCCCTGCCCGTCCACCAAAGGGTAACGATAGGTGAAAGGCTGAGCCATCAGAACCATCGCTTCATAACAGGCAGTATCACCATGGGGATGAAACTTACCCAGTACATCGCCAACCGTTCGTGCAGACTTCTTGTGCTTGGACACTGCCGACAAACCAAGCTCCGACATCGCATAAATAATGCGACGCTGCACTGGCTTGAGACCATCACCGATATGCGGCAAGGCGCGATCAAGAATGACGTACATCGAATAATCAAGGTAAGCCTTCTCGGTGTACGCACTTACCGATAGCTCCTCGACAGATTCTCCGACTAACTCAGCACCGCCCAATACCAACGATTGCTGACGTTCCTTGTTATCTGCACGGATAGCCTTTTTGGTCGATTTTTTCTTCGCCACCTGACTGGTTGCGGCTTTCTTTTTTGAACTGGTTTTTTTCTTTCGAGCGGCCATAAGGTTTTCAGGCGTGCAGATGTTTGAGCTTTAATGCTCGATTAATCAAACCATTGGTCGATGCGTCGTGCGAATCGACAGACGTTTGCGTTTGCATTTCGGTCACTATCGATTTGGCGAGCTGCTTACCCAACTCAACACCCCATTGATCGAATGGATTGATATCCCAGATTGCGGCCTCTGCAAACACTTTGTGTTCGTAGAGAGCGATCAATGCGCCAAGTGTGTAGGCATCCAATCGCTGGAATAGAATCGTGTTACTGGGACGGTTACCATCGAATGTGCGATGACCCAGAAGACGTTCAATTTCATCAGCAGAAAAACCAGCCGCAGACATTTCAATGGTTAATTCCTGACGATTCTTACCAAGCATTAGCGCTTCTGACTGCGCGAAACAATTGGCCATCAGGAGTTCGTGATGATTGCCGATCGGGTTAAGCGATTCCAGCGGCATAATGAAATCGGTGGGAATGATATGCGTTCCCTGATGCAGTAACTGAAAGAACGCGTGTTGGCCATTGGTACCTGGTTCACCCCATATAATCGGACCGGTCGCGTGATTGACAGCACCTCCACTGTGATGCACCGACTTACCATTGCTTTCCATGGTCAATTGCTGAAGGTAGGCTGGAAAACGATGCAGATATTGATCATAAGGTGCTATCAAGTGGCTGCTACAACCACGGAAATTGGTGTGCCAAATTGTTAGCAATGCCAACATCACCGGCATGTTTTCAGCAAGCGGTACATCTTTGAAATGTTTGTCCATGTCATGCCCGCCCTGCAAGAATTGCTCAAAACGATCCATGCCGATTGCAAGAACGATGGGTAAGCCAATTGCAGACCACAAAGAGTAACGCCCGCCTACCCAATCCCAAAAGCCAAACATATTCTGAACATCGATACCAAATTCACCAACGGCATCGCCATTGGTCGATAGCGCAACAAAATGTTTTGCAACGTCTTTATCTTTGGCGTCGGACTCCAGAAACCACTCTCGAGCGGAGTGAGCATTGGCTAGAGTTTCTTGAGTAGTGAAGGTTTTCGAGGCAATAATAAACAGCGTGGTTTCTGGGTTGATTTTTTTGAGCGCCGATACCAGATGCGAATCATCAACGTTAGATACAAAATGAAATGACAAACGTTCGTGGGAAAAAGGTGCCAGCGCTTCAACCGCCATCAGCGGCCCTAAGTCCGAACCACCAATACCAATATTGACAACATCGGTAATAGCCTTGCCGGTGAACCCTTTCCATTGCCCGTCACGAACCGAATCTGAAAAACTTCGAAGACGGTTTAATACCTCAAGCACGTCAGGCATGACATCTTCACCATCAACCATGACCGCGTCTCCAGAGCGGTTTCGCAGCGCAGTGTGCAAAGCCGCACGTTGTTCAGTCGAGTTGACCTTGTCGCCATCGAACATGGACTTTATTTTTCGCGGTAGCTCCTGACGCTCTGCGAGCGATACCAGCAGGGATCGAGTCTCATTGTCGATATGATTCTTGGAGTAATCCAGAAACAGGCCAGCTGCATTTAACTGCAAGCGCTCAAAACGCGACGGATCGTCCGCGAAAAGGTGTTTCAGGGTAGTTTGGGCCTTGGCAAGCTGATGCCGCTCAAGCGCCTGCCACTCGTTCAACTCTATCGGATTTGTCATGGGTGCAGTAAAGTACCAGCGAGGGTCATCGATGATGACCTGAAGAGCCTCAATTGTAGCTGGTCCATTGCCGACTCGTCCGCTACATCACGTTAATCGGCAAAGCACTCAATCAACCATTGGAACAAGCCAAGTGACATCAACGATTGAACTGCCTGTTTGGATGGTTTTTCTCAGTCTCGGACTGGCAGCACTGTGGCTGATTCAGCACTTTCTGTTGCCATCTGCCCGCTGGTTCTTGAGACGAAGGGCCAATCGTCTAATCGCTGATGTCAACTCTCGACTCGCCCTGCGCATCCCCTCTTTCAAACTGACACGTCGCACAGTGCTGATTGATCGGCTGACGTATCACCCGCGTGTCGTCACATTAGTCGACGAATTATCCAGCGAACGCGATCTGCCACGCGAGGCCTTAATGAAGGAGGTCAATGAATACGCACGCGAAATCGTCCCAGCATTCAATGCGCTCATGTACTTCAAGGCCGCCTATTGGGTAGCAAGGCGAGTGGTACATGCCATGTACCGCGTGCGACTGGGCTTCGCCGATGATGAAATGCTTGGACAGCTCGATGAGAACTCCAGTGTTGTTTTCCTGATGAACCATCGCAGCAATATGGACTACATCCTGGCAACTTATCTGGCAGCCGATAGAACAGCACTGTCTTATGCTGTTGGTGAATGGGCGCGAGTATGGCCATTACAGCAACTGATCCGGACCATGGGTGGGTATTTTGTACGGCGTGACTCTGGCGACCCTCTTTATCGTCGAGTGCTCGAGTGCTATGTACAAATGGCCGCCGAAGGTGGTGTACCACAAGCCGTATTTCCAGAAGGTCGACTTACCCGAGACGGAAAACTCCAGGCACCAAAGCTCGGTTTACTGGGTTATCTGACTCGTGGCTTCGACCCCAAAAGTTCTCGCGACATTGTCTTCATACCTGTCGGCATCAACTACGACCGCGTATTTGAAGATCGAACACAGTTACGTGCTGCAGCCAAATTGCCCCGCCGAAATATCTTGTTCAGCGTCCGCACCGTAGTCAAGTATCTTGTCAAAAGCGTTTGGCAAAGGTTGCTAGGCAAACGCTATCGCAATGGCTACGCCTGCGTAAATTTTGGTACGCCAGTTTCCCTGAAAGCTTGGATGAAAAACCACCCAGGTGTTGGCATTGATCCCGACACCTTGATACTCGATGACGTAAGCGAGCTTGCCGAAGATCTGATGCAACGCATTGGCAGTATTACACCCATACTGCCTGTTGCCTTGGTGACACATCTATTCCAGAAAAACCCAAAGCGGGTTTATAGTGAAATTGAACTTAAGCGAGAGGTGTTGGATCTGCTTGATCAATTGACTGAACTTGGGCACCGCGCGTATATTCCGCGCGGTGATTACGACTATGCCGTCAATGTTGGCGTACGTATGCTGACGCTACGCCGAATACTCTTCAATAACGATGGCTTGTTAAGTGCAAACCCAAAAGACACAGAGCTAATCAGCTACTATGCCAACTCCATTGCACACCTTATTCCATCTGAATCAACCATTGAGCCAGGCAAGCTTAACGACCTGGCTCCATAGACTTGAGGTACTGAAAAGCTTCACTGGTGGTTGATAAAATCAGCGTTGTATTGTTGTTGACGACAGATTTGTACATATCCATCGTCTTCTGAAACTCATAGAAGTCAGCCGCCTCGTCACTTTGTGCGTAGGCATCTGCGTAAATTTGTGTTGCGGTTGCATCCGCATCTCCACGAATTTCCTCAACCTCTCGATACGCTTCTGAACGAATTCGGTTTAGTTCACGCTCTCGGTTACCAGTAATTCGCGCCGCTTCACCATTACCCTCAGAACGAAAACGTTCAGCGATCTGACGTCGCTCAGAAATCATTCGATCATAAATCTTGGGGCGAACACTCTCGTTGTAGTTGATTCGTTTAAATCGAATATCCAATAGCTCGATGCCGAACACACCAACCTTTCCGGCTGCCGCTGAGAAAATCTCCTCTTCGATAAGCTTTCGCCCTTTGGAAATAGGAACCAGGCCACCGAGTGTGTCCAGGCTCGATTCGCCAAGAGTCACATCTCGCAAGGGCGTCCTGTCTCTGGTAGTACGAACTATCTCAATCAACTTGTGTTTCGCAACAGCATTTCGAGTTTCTGAACCCAGGATGTCATCAAGCCGAGACTGCGCACTACGCTCATCACGCAATCGCTGGAAAAACTGCAAGGGTTCAACAATTCGCCATCGAGCAAATAGATCAACCGCTATGTAAAGCTTGTCTTTCGTCGGCATGTTGCTAGGCGCCCCATCCCACTCCAGAATACGCTTATCAATTGGATTGACGTTCTGAATGAAGGGGATCTTGAATTTAAGTCCCGCCGTTGTCACGGGATCACCAACCGGTTTACCAAATTGCGTGATGATGACTTGCTCACGCTCATCAACTGTATAAGCAGCGCCCGAAACAAATACAAAAAAAGCTGCGACAACAGCGACAATAAGTGCAGTCAGAAAAGCCTTCATTGAGCTACTCCTTTTCCAGCACCTTGTAAGTGCATCAGCGGCAAGATCTGTTGTGAATTTTCATCAACGATTATCTTGCTATCCAATGTGGGCAATACTTCTTGCAAGGTTTCAATATATATTCGACGGCGCGTCACATCCGGTGCCTTGACGTACTCAGTCAATACCGCATTAAAACGAGCTGCATCACCCTCAGCCTCATTGATACGCTTCAAACGATAACCATCAGCGGCCCGAATGCTCTGATCTTTTTCACCCTCCGCTAATGGGATGTCCTTATTGTATTGACGACGAGCAGCATTGATCAGACTCTCCTTCTCCTGCTGCGCCTGGTTTACTTCATTAAATGATTCCTGAACCGGGCGCGGTGGATTGATATTTTTCAACTGCACTTGATCGATACTGACGCCCATTTCATATTTGGCCGTCAAACTCTGCATATTGGCCAAGGCTTCAGCTTCAATTTCTTGCCGGCCAATCGTGATGACTTCATCAACAGTTCGATCACCGACAACTTCACGCATGACAGACTCTGATACATCACGCAGAGTCTCACCCGGATTACGCACATCGAAACTGTACTTACGTGGATCCTCAATACGATACTGCACAACCCATTCGACAAGCGCAGCATTCAGATCACCTGTGACCATCTGACTTTGCTGAGCTGTGTCATTTCGATGCTGACTAGGGTTGGTCGCACCTCTAGTCTGAAAACCGAATT